>JAZNIJ010000160.1:0-76028 GCA_045577455.1 Eubacteriales bacterium | reverse complement strand
ATAAGACCACAGGAGATACCTGCAACGGGAGCTTTAATCGGAACACCAGCATCCATAAGTGCCAAAGTGGAAGCACAAACAGAGCCTTGGGATGTTGAACCGTTGGAAGAAACGATTTCAGAAACTACACGGATAGCGTAGGGAAATTCTTCAACAGAAGGAAGAACAGGAACGAGTGAACGCTCTGCCAATGCACCGTGCCCGATTTCACGTCTGCCGGGAGTTCTTGCAGCTTTTGCTTCACCTACAGAATAGCCGGGCATATTGTAATGGTGCATATATCTCTTTTCGGTTTCATCGCCGATACCATCAAGAATTTGTACTTCGCTCATAGGAGCAAGAGTTGCAACGGAAAGAACTTGAGTCTGACCTCTTGTGAAAAGTCCTGAACCGTGGGTTCTTGGAAGAAGTGAAACTTCAGATGCCAAAGGACGAATCTGGTCCATAGCACGGCCGTCAACTCTCTTCTTTTCTGTGAGCAACCAACGACGAACAATCTTCTTCTGGAGCTTGTACATACATTCGTTAATCATAACCTGAGAATCAGGATATTCTTCTGCAAGAGCTTCGTTAACTCTTTCGTAAATTGGCTGGAGCTTTGCATCACGAATGTTTTTATCGTCTGTGTAAAGTGCTTCCATAACATCTGCTTCTGCCATTGCCGCAATTTTGTCAAACATATCGTGGTCAACTTCGCAGGATGGATAATCAAACTTTGGTTTACCAATTTCTGCAACCATCTGGTTGATGAATTCGATAACGGGTTTGATTTCTTCGTGTGCCTTCATAATGGCTTCAAACATTATATCATCGGGAACTTCGTTTGCGCCTGCTTCAATCATAACAACTTTCTTTTCAGAAGCTGCAACTGTGAGCTGAAGGTCGCTCTTTGCTCTCTGTTCTGCTGTTGGGTTAACGATGATTTCGCCATCAACAAGACCCATGAACGCACCACCGATAGGGCCGTTCCACGGAATATCCGAGATAGAAAGTGCAATGGATGCACCAATCATACCTGTAATTTCAGGTGAGCAATCGGGGTCAACCGACATAACTGTTAAACTGAGAACAACATCGTTTCTCAAATCCTTTGGAAACAAAGGTCTTACAGGACGGTCAATTACACGGGATGTGAGAATTGCACTCTCGGGAGGTCTGCCTTCGCGTCTGTTCCAGCTTCCTGGAATTCTGCCAACAGAGTACAATTTTTCTTCGTAGTCAACGGAAAGAGGCAAAAAGTCAATACCGTCTCTGGGAGCAGCTGAAGCGGTTGCAGTTGCAAGAACAGCAGTATCACCGTATCTTACAAGGCACGAACCGTTTGCAAGCTGTGCTATTTTACCGGTTTCAACAACTAAAGGTCTACCGGCATAAGTGGTTTTGAACACTTTGAAATTTTCAAACATTTTTCTTCCTTCTCTGCTTGCTCCAACGGCAAACAGCTTTCTTTTTCTTTATTTTTATATTGTAAAACGCAAATCCAAACGCCTTCGGGTACACTTTGTCCCTCGGCTTAAATGTTAAGCACCTTTGGAACACATTTTCCTTTGGCTCAAATCGGGTTGCCATATGGAACGCTTCGTCCCTTGGCATAAAGCAGAAAACAAAAGTTAAGAAATATGGGCGACTCGGCAAATAAAGCCGTATGCCGCCCACAGAAAGCATAATGACTCTTGTACCGCGCACAAAAAACCAAGCGCAGAAATTACTTTCTGATACCCAATTCCTTGATGATTGCACGATAACGCTCGATGTCCTTCTTAATGAGATAGTTGAGGAATTTCTTTCTCTTGCTAACCATCTGAAGAAGACCACGACGAGAATGGTTATCCTTAGGGTTAACCTTCAAATGCTCGTTAAGTGTATTGATTCTGAAAGTAAGAATTGCGATTTGAACTTCAGGAGAACCTGTATCACCTTCGCAAATAGCATACTTGCTGATAATAGCACTCTTTTCTTCCTTTGAAATCATCTGCTTCACCTCCATAGTTATTTTTGGCGAAAGCACAGCATTGGGTCAGGTGAAACAATTTGTCTACTCCCAAAACCGAGCTTACCCAAATCCAAAGATGATTCTATCACATTTTTTTCTGTTTGTAAAGAGTTTTTTTAATTTTTTTATTATAAATATTTGAGAATTATTTTTGAACATTTTTCTGTCTTGCCGACGATATTTTTTATTGTTGTTGGATATAATTCATTTGATTGTGAGAGTTGCAACACTTTTTAGCTTTAATTGGTTATTTTCAATTTTCCTACAAACAATTTATATCTGCCTTTTAAAATCACTCCGATAATTCATGCCCAATCTTATTTTTTTCAAAAAAGCCATTGACAAAATGAAAGCTATGTGGTATAATTCCACTTGTTGAAGCTGTGGGGCATTAGCGCAGTTGGGAGCGCACAACACTGGCAGTGTTGGGGTCACGGGTTCGAGTCCCGTATGCTCCACCAACAGAAAAAAGCCATTCGCTTATGCGTATGGCTTTTTTCAGTAAAATTTTCCCTTCGGGCAAGTGAAACATTTCTGCGAAATGTGAAATATTTGCTTCGCAAATGTGGTAAATTTCATTTAACAATTCAATCATTTGGGTTATTTCACTTTAAGAACAAACGCTTTAATGCGGTTTCTGTGGTGAATTTAATTTCATATTTCAACCGTTGGGGCGATGAATTTTTTGTTTTTTTACTTTTCAGAGAGATATGGGGCTATCCCCCATTACCCTATTTCAATAACACAAATCCATTAGGTATGCCACAGGGCATAAATGCAAAACAGTTCACGGAGGTTTTAAACAATGGCAGAAAAAGGCGGTATTTCCGTACAAACAGAGCATATTTTTCCCGTTATCAAAAAATGGCTTTATTCAGACAAGGATATTTTTATAAGAGAGCTTGTTTCCAACGCTTGCGATGCTATAACAAAGCATAAGCGTCTTGTTTCTCTTTCCGAAGCTACAGATGACGAGACACCATACAGAATTGATGTTAACATAAATAAAGACAAGAAAACAATAACCGTTACCGATAACGGAATTGGTATGTCTGAAGAAGAAGTTTCAAAATATATAAACCAGATAGCTCTTTCAGGCGCGCTTGACTTCATTGCCAAATACGAAGGCGAAGAAGGGGCTTCATCGGGTATAATCGGTCATTTCGGCTTAGGTTTCTACTCTGCATTTATGGTTTCAGACACCGTTGAGATGAACACAAAGTCATACACCGATGCGCCTGCGGTGCTTTGGAAGTGCGACAGCGACGGCAAGTATTCTATGAAAGAAGGCAAGAAGAAAACCAAGGGTACGGAAATTATTCTTCATGTTTCCGACGACGAGGTTTCATATCTTGACGGCGAAAAAATAAAAGAGATACTCAACCGTTACTGTGCATTTATGCCTGTTGAGATTTATCTCACTGTTGACGATAAAGAAGCAGAGCTTATCAACGATACACAGCCAATCTGGCAACGCAACCCATCTGAGCTTGAAGCAAAGGATTATAACGAGTTTTACCGCAAGGTGTTCCTTGATTATCAAGACCCCTTGTTCTATATCCACATAAATGCAGATTATCCCCTTAACTTCAAGGGCGTTATCTTCTTCCCTGCAATAAAGCACGGTATGGAAGCACCAAAACCCGAAGCAAAGCTGTTTTATAACTCTGTTTTCGTTGCAGACAATATTGAGGATGTTATCCCCGATTACCTTCTCAATATAAAGGCAGTGCTTGATTGCCCCGAGCTTCCTCTCAATGTTTCAAGAAGCTATTTGCAGAACAACACTTATGTTAAGAAGCTCAGCGCACATATTACCAAAAAGATAGCAGATAAAATCACCTCTATGTTCAATCTTGAGCGTGAAAGCTACGAAAAAACTTGGGAATCCATCAGACCATATATGCAATATGCTTGTCTCAGGGATGAAAAGTTCTATGCAAGAATAAAACCCGCTGTGCTTTTCAAGAAGGCAGACAAAACATATGCAACTCTTGGTGAAGTTATCGGAATGAGCGAAGAAAACCTTGCTTCTTTCGAGGAAATCAGCGAAAAGAAAATCTATTATTTCACAGAGGAAAAACAGCAGAGCTATTATATTTCACTTTTTGAACAAAAGGGTATAACGGTTTACAGCTTTGATAAGGTTATAGATTCACAGTTTGCTTCATTTGTTGAAAGCAAGAATCCAAAGCTGAAGTTCCTTAGAGTTGATGCCGACCTTTCCGAGCTTAGCGAAAATGCTGAAAGCGATGTTCTTTGCGAAGTATTTAAAGCAGTTTGCAAGGAAGAAACCGATATTTCCGTTGTTTCGCTTTCTGAAAACGATGCTCCTGTTCTTATTAAGAAAACAGAGGACTCCAGAAGAATGTACGAAATGATGAAAATGTATGGTATGGATTCAGATGCACTCGATGGCAAAGACGAGGTTGTTATCAATGCCGCATCCCCTGTTTGCGAGAAAATTAAAAAGCTCTCAGATGATGGTAACAAAGAGGATGCAGAGCTTATTGCAAAACACGCTTATATGCTTGCAGTTGTTGCTTCCAGACAGCTCAGTGCCGCAGAGCTTAAGGAATATATGGAAATGAATATTGAGCTTCTTAAAAAACTTTAAGTTCGGTTTATGAAACTTTGTTTATATTGAATTAACGAAACTTTGTTTATAATAAGGGCAGTTAACCAATATATCAGCTAAATACAGTCAGTTGAAACATTTTTATGTTAAACAACTTGGCTGAACATCACATCTAATAAAAAAAACAAAAAATAACAAAACTATGAAACGGAGAATTACCATGAGCACAGAAAAAAATCAAAACGATTTCCTTGATGAAGAACTCGACGAAGAAATGGACGATTGCGCCATTATGCTCACCGATGAAGACGGAAACGAACAGAAATTCTTCTTTATCGATAGCGTTGACTACAAAGACGAACAGTATGCAGTTTTAGCAACTGAAGAAGAACCAGACAGCGTTGTTATTCTTAAGTACACCGAAGAAGGCGAAAACGAAGTTTTCTCATCTGTTGAAGACGAAGAAACACTTAAAGCAGTTTTTGACCTTTTCGTTGAAGCAATGGGCGACGGTTGCGGTTGTGGCTGTGGTTGCGATTGTGATTGCGAAGACGGAGAATGCGATTGCGATTGCGAAGACGATGGTTGCGATTGCGGTTGCTGCCACCACGAAGAATAAAAAGCCGCAAGCGGTAAAAAAGCCGCAAACAGTAAAAAAAGCCGTTGAATAAGAAAATTAAAGTCGTTTGGTGCTATTGCCAAACGACTTTTTTTATTTGAAGGTTTACGAGGGTTTTATGGGGTGTTTTTGAAAAAACACCCCATGCCCTAAAAACTTTTATTCGCTATGCGCAAAAAACGGTGGTTATACCATCAGGTGAGTGCATTTAATAATTCATTCAAATCATTCGTAGGTGGCATACAACTACGCCCCTTACATACATAATAGGTAGTCTTACCATCCTTTAACGAATGTTCTTTGGTGGGTTTTTCCAAGAGAATAATCATTGCATTTGCAGGTAAATTCAAGGCAAAGTTGTTTATATTTGCATTATCATCAACAACAGTAACCTTCATTGGCGGTTCGTTATATTCTAAAAGTGCTGTTAAAAACATTGCGTGATTGCTCGGATAAGAATTAGCCGCAGCAGAAATAAAATCCAACTGCTTTTCTGCAAGGGCTTTATATTTATCATCCAACGTCAAATGATATAGCTTCACAAAGTTATATGTCATTAGTGAATTTCCGCTGGGAATTGCACCATCATAGGCATCTTTGGGGCGTAGTATCAATTCTTCGCTTTGTTTGCTATACAAATAAAATCCACCTGTGTCATCACCAAAATCATTTACAACCTTATCGCAAATCTGCTTTGCACGGTTTAAATAACTGTTATCCAAAGTTGCTCTATATAATGAAAGTTCGGCAAATATATAGCTTGCATAATCATCTAAAAATCCTTTTACTCCCCGTTTTCCATCCCTAAAGCTGACAAATAGCGTATTATCTTCACAAAGATGTTTTCCTATAAATTCATCGGCTTTTTGAGCCGCATTCAGATAAACCTCGTTTTTGCTTATCAGATATAATTCGCACATCGCAGCTATCATAAGTGAGTTCCACGAGGTTAAAATCTTATCATCTAAATGAAGGGAATACCGATTTTTTCTGAATTGTTGTAGTTTTGGTAAAAATGCCTCAAATGATTTATCTGTCGGATCACTGTGTAGCAGATTTGGAATACTTTTTCCCTCAAAACACCCTGTACTTGTTATATCAAAATGGCGGTTGAACTTTTCTCCGTTCTCTCTACCCAAAACTTTAATAATTTCATCGGGTGTGAATAGATAATATTTTCCCTCCTCGCCATCGCTGTCTGCATCCTGCGCACTGAAAAAACCACCGTTCTTTGATGCCATTTCACGCAAAATATAATCTGCTGTTTTCTCGGCAATTTCAAGGTATAAACCGTTATTTGTTACACAGTATGCCCTGCAGTAAGCAAGTATAAGCAAAGCGTTGTCATATAGCATCTTTTCAAAATGGGGCACAAGAAACTTTTTATCTGTTGAATAACGACAAAAGCCAAAACCGATATGGTCAAACATACCGCCTCGGTACATTTGTGTAAGTGTATGTTCCGCCATTTGAAGACAGCTTTTATCTTTATATCGCTCGTAATAGGAAAGTAAGAACAGAATATTATGCGGTGTTGGGAACTTTGGCGCATGACCGAACCCACCGTATTTTTCATCATAGATTTTGTTATATACCGATACAGCAGAATGCGTTAATTCAATTTCTGCATTATCATTGGAAACTTCGGTTCGATTTAAATGATTGATAATCTCTTCTGATTGTTCAAGTAGCGAAGCCCTGTCATTTTCCCAAACCTTGCTTATAGACATAAGAAGCTCTTTAAATCCAATCATTCCGCCCCGAGAAGTTTTCGGGAAATAAGTTCCTGCAAAAAACGGTTTTTGATCAGCCGTCATAAAAATGCTTGTTGGCCAACCGCCGCTTCCGGTAAATGCCTGACAAACTGCCATATACACGCTGTCAATGTCGGGGCGTTCTTCCTTATCAACCTTTATAGAAATAAAATCACGGTTTAAAATCTCTGCTATTTCGTCATCCTCAAAACTTTCATGCGCTAACACATGGCACCAATGACAAGCGCTATACCCAATGCTTAAAAAGATGGGCTTGTCCTCTTGCTTTGCACGCTCAAACGCTTCATCACACCAAGGATACCAATCAACAGGATTCTCTTTGTGCTGTAAAAGATAGGGACTTGTTTCATATTGTAAACGGTTACTCAATTTATCTCCTCCTTGTAATTTTTATTATTATTTACACTATAATCGCACAATATGTGAAAGTTGGAAAGTATAGCGTCAAACTTACGGAAACAACTATTTTAATCCGATATAAAAAACGGTGCTTTCACAATTAAGTGAGACACCGTTTTTCTTTTTACGAAGATTTACGAGGGTTTTATGGGGTGTTTTTGAAAAAACACCCCACACCCCAAAAACTTTTATTCGCTATGCGCAAAAAACGGTGATTCTACTATTAAAGTGAAACACCGTTTTTCTTTTATTGAGTTTTTATAAAATGTCCATTTTCGGGATTTGTTTGGTTTTAGAGCTTTATTTTGACTTCCAACTTCAAAATCACATCCCCATACCACCCTACAACAAATAAGCACTAAACATTGCGTAGCACATTAAAGTTTTCGGGTTTGGGTGCTTTTTCAAAAGCACCCAACAATTAGAGCATTTCTGTTATCTCGTCGGCTCTGTTTGTGCAAGCGGTCATAGCTTCGGCAATGATTTTTTCAAAATCCTTTTCAGAGAAAACCTTCATTGCTTCGAGAGTTGTGCCGCCCGGTGAGCATACACGCTCAATAAGTGTGTCAATGGAAACATCGGATTTCTCAACCATCTTCACCGCACCCTCGATTGTGCGAAGGATAAGTGGCAACGCCTGTTTTTCGTCTATCCCCTGTTCAATTGCACCGTTTAACATCCCACGAATAAAAGCGTAAACATACGCAGGTGATGACCCGTTGACGGAAATAACCCTGTTCATATTTTCTTCTTCAAGTACGGAAACGAGGGAAATACCCGAAAACAGACGGCAGATATACTGAAAATCCTTCTTTGTTACATTATCGTTTGCAGAGATTGCAGAAGCGCCCTTACCTACAAGCATTGGTGTGTTTGGCATTATGCGGATTGCAGGAGTGCTATCACCCAAAACCTCACAAATCAAGCTGATTGGCACAGATGCGGCAATGGAAATAATGACCTTGCCCTGTAACGCTTCTTTGTTTTCAGTTAAAAACCCTCTGATAACCCCCGGCTTCAACGCTAAAAGCACAAAGTCGCTTTCACTTATTCCGTCAGTTGGTGTCTTTGCAATATTAACCCCAATACGGCTGAATTTTTCCTGCTTCGCCTTGTCTATTTCATAAAGCCATATGTTCTCTTTTTCGCAGAGCTTCTTGTCAATAAGCCCCCTTATGATGGCTTCGCCCATGTTTCCGCCACCGATAAAGCATATCTTTTCTCTTTTCATTCTATCCTCCATATCACTTATCACTTATCACTTATCACCTATCACCTATCGCTTATCACTTATCACTTCTTGATAAACATCTCAATGCGTTCAAGTGCTTCTGCAATATGCTTTACGGAATAGGCATAGGAGATTCTTGCAAAGCCCTCTCCGCACTCACCGAAAGCCGTACCGGGAACAATTGCAACTCCGCCTTCTTCTAAAAGTCGGTTACAAAACTCATCACTGCTCATTCCAAAATCACCGATTTTGGGGAACACATAAAAAGCACCCTTTGCCTCGAAACAATCAATACCAATATTGCGAAGTCCGCTTATGATGTATTTTCTTCTGCGGTTATATTCCCTTTTCATCATTTCGATATCGTCATCACCGTTTTTCATTGCTTCAATTGAAGCATATTGGCTCACTGTTGGAGCACACATTATGGCGTATTGATGGATTTTATACATCTGCTCCGTTATTTCCTTTGGAGCAACGCAGTAACCCATTCTCCAGCCCGTCATTGCATATGCCTTTGAAAACCCGCTTGCAATTATGGTGCGTTCCTTCATACCCTCAATTGAGGCGATGGAAACATGGGTTTCGTCATATGTAAGCTCTGCATATATTTCGTCTGAAAGTATGGCAATATTTGTGTCTCTCAGTATAGACGCAATTTCTTCTAAATTCTGTCTGTCAAGCACAGCACCTGTTGGGTTATTGGGAAACGGCAGAATAAGGAGCTTTGTTTTTGGGGTTATCAAGTTCTTAAGCCGTTCAGGGTTGATTTTGAACTCGTCCTCACGCTTTGTTTCCATAATAACAGGAACACCGCCTGCAAGGGCAACTATCGGCTCATAACAAACAAAGGAAGGTGTTGGAATAATAACCTCGTCACCAACATTAACCAAGGCACGGACGGCAATGTCAATCGCTTCACTGCCCCCAACGGTTACAATTATTTCGTCGTTGGGATTGTATGAAAGCTGAAACCTTCTGTTGAGATAGTTTGAAATTTCAAATCTCAGCTCAGAGAGTCCGCTGTTTGCTGTATAATATGTTTTTCCCTTGTTTAAGCTCTCAATACCTGCTTCTCTTATATGCCAAGGGGTTTTGAAGTCGGGCTGACCAACGGTAAGTGCAACAATATCGTTTCTGCCGTTTAAAAGGTCGAAAAATTTTCTGATACCCGACGGCTTTATATCGCGCGCCTTTGTTGATAAAAGTTTACTGTAATCCATCAGAGAACATTCTCCCTTTCATCCACAAGTGATTCACCGAAAATAACTCCCTTATCCTTGTATTTCTTCAATACAAAATGGGTTGCCGTTGAAACGATATTTTCAAGTGGTGCTAACTTGTATGCAACAAAATATGCAACATCACGGAAGGTTCTCCCCTCTATGTTGAGAAGCAAATCGTATTTTGCAGATGACATAAGATAAACGCTTTTAACTTCGGGGTATTCATAAATCTTACCTGCAATTGCATCAAATCCCTCGTCTATCTGTGGTGATACTTTAAGCTCGATAAATGCACTTACATACTCTTTTCCTGCCTTGTCCCAGTCTATCAAGGTATGATAACCGAGAATAACCCCTTCTTTTTCAAACGCTTTTATTTCTTTTCTTATAACTTCGGGTGATGAATCAAGCATCGCCGCTATCTGTTCAACATCCTGTATACCTGTGTTTTCTAAAAATTCCAAAAGCTCAAATTTTTTGTTCATAATGTTTATTCTCCTTTATGTTTCAAGAATGGATTGTATTATCGGATGTTTTTTCAAACTTATATATTATTCAATTCCACGATAGCCGTGTTTTTCGGCATTCCCTAACAAATACAAAAATGCAAATGCGGGGATTCGCAGTAAATTCTTACCGCTTGCTGTGTTATGAACACCGAAATCATTAGCTGTTTTTGTTACAACAATTGCAGCCGATGATTCTTCACATAATTCCACAATTGCATCATCATCTGCTATAGGTGCGCCTTCGCGGTATTTTACCTCAATAAGAATATTCTGAATATTGGGATAATCTACAACCACATCGATTTCTTTATTCTTTTTGCCACCTCTGAAATATCCAACAGAAGTTGCAAATTGACAATAAAATGCGGCAACATGCTTATAAACAGCAGTTTCCACTATTTTTCCCATACCAACGGAATCAGTTATAATGGAATCGTCCATCAATACTGCGTTTCGTATAGCCGCATCTGCAATATATATTTTCGGTCTTGACTTCAATATTTTCTTACCTGCCATATCAACAGGCCAGCTTTGATATATCAGGTTAGCACTTTCTAAAAATTGAATATAATTTTCCACCGTTGTACGAGATACACCATTTAATTCTTTTGTGATTGCCTCAATGGAAACAATTTCAGAAGAAACATTGCATAAATACAGGAAAATACGCTCTAACTCCGTTGAGTTGCGAATGTTATAGAGGGACGGAAGGTCTCGTTTAAGTACCTTATCAACAACATCCTCTCGCAAAACTTGCTGTGCCATCAAATCATTATCCGCCAATGCAAGCTCGGGAAATCCCCCAACTTGCAAATACCTCATAAAATGATTTTGCACTTTTGATAGTTGCAGCATAATTTGTGTGCGTTCAATCTGAGTTTTATTAAGCAATGATGTTACTTTCAAATCTTTTGGTATGTCAGGGCGTTCAACCCCGATTAGTTCACAATATTCATAGAAAGACAATGTTGGAACTTGAATTACAGACCATCTCCCTGCTCCGCTTTCACGACTGCCCTTTATAAGAGCAGGACTTGCTGAACCTGTTGCCACAACATGAGTATCAGGTTGGGTATCATAAATTATTTTCAGCCAACGATCCCAATCTTTCGCATATTGAATCTCATCAAAAAAGTAATATACATCCTGCTCGGCATATATGTTTTCGTGATAACATTCCATAATATCCTGAAACTCGCTGAGCTTTAACATAGGATGATCCATTGAAATGAAAACTATCTTCTGTGGTGCAACTCCTTCTGACAACAATGCTTCAATCATCTGATATTGTATGGTAGTCTTGCCAACTCTGCGTGTTCCTGTCAATACAACCGTTCTGCGTATATCCGTTTTATTCAGTTTTTTCATTGCTTCATAAAAAGCAAATCTTTTGTATGTCTTTGACATTTTTGGATTAACAACACCGGTTTTCCACCAAGGGTTATATGCTGAAAGCACTTTTAAAATTCCCTCTTTAGAAGTTATAGACATAAATTCATCACGCTCCTTTTCACATATTATAGCCCAAAAATCAATTTTTGTCAAGAATAATTGATAGTATACTTATAATCTTTTCTAACAAAAAATGATTTTTTTCGCTTTTTGTATCAAATATGCTTCTTATTGGTTGATTTTAATTTACTGCAAAACTTTCGCTTTATATTTGGTTTATGCTTTCAAAACCAATGGATTTTATTTTATCAATGGTTTCAATGATACCCATTCCAATGTGGCTTGCAATATGAGCATCCGAGCCAACGGTGATTTTTTTACCGCCGTTTGCTTTATAAAGGGTAAGAATATCGGTTTTGGGCATTGTTGTGAATAATCCCTGCCTTAATCCCGATGTGTTTATTTCAAGAGCAAGGTTGTTTTTTGCAATTATCTGAAAAAGGGTTGCAAAATCTTCTTCAAATTCTGAATACGACAGCTTTTTTCCCGCTTCGTTCATATACCTTTCAGGGTATGTTATATGCCCTACGGTGTTGATAAACCCACAGCTTGCAATTTCCTTAAGCTCGTTTATATATTTTTTGAAAATCCCTCTGTCATACATAGGTGATGTTTTTGAATAGTTGAGATAATAAAAATCAAAACAGTTTTTAAGATTGTGCAACGAGCCAATTATGAATTCGTAACCCATACTTTCGATTTTTTTTATCTTCTTGTCATTCATTGTGTGAGGTTGCCCGATTTCCAAGCCGTAATATATTTTTATTTTACCATTCCACCGTTCTTTGGCTTTAAGTATATCCTCTCTGTCTTTTTCAAAAAGGTATTCTTCATATATCCCTTCTTCAATTCCATCGTGGTCATAGTGATTAGTAACGGCAATCGCAGAAAGCCCAACATTTATTGCGTTTTCGCATATTCTGTCAATTTTTTCTTTGCTGTCAAAGGAAAATTCCGTATGTATATGAAAGTCGGAATATTTTATCATAATTGCACCCCCTCTGCCATAAAGCAAAACTTTACCTTATAATTTACATTTTACAGCAAAATAAAAATATGTCAATAGTTTTAGCAAAATATCTCCCTTATTGTACAAAAACACGGATACATTTCTGCATCCGTATTTTCTCACAATGTTTTTCTGTTTATTTACTCTTTGATTATGTTTTATATTCCCCACTTAACCCATAGGGCATCAAAATTTTTTTGCTCCTTTATGAAAATACCGCCAAACCGTTTATTTCTTATTCCAATAATTCATCCCTCTCATTATCAATACATATAATGTTTATTTAAAACTGATGTTTTAATAACAAAACACATACTAACACTATAAGCACAGTTTTCATCGATATATATATTTATAGTATACCACATTCGGCATATAATATCAATAGTCTGTGGAATATTTGTTTTAATACTTATAGACTATATATGTAAAAGGAAGGTATGAGATTATGAGCGATATCGCAAAAGCTGTTGGACAGCGCATCAGAAACTACAGAACACAAAAGGGGCTGAGTCAGGAAAAGTTAGCTGAGCTTTCGGGTTGTCATCCAACCTACATTGGGCAACTTGAACGAGGCGAAAAGAATGCAACGCTTGAAAGCATAGAACGAATAGCCAACGCCCTTGGCATTACTCTTTCAAAATTGTTTGAAAAGTTAGGCGGTCAAGAGAATGAAGCAGAAAACATTCCACTTACCTGCTATGAGTTCATCTCTACCAAATCCAAAGAGGAGCAAGAGCAGCTTTATAAGATTTTGCTTGAAATGGAAAAATATAAGACAAATTAAAAAATCAAAAGGACGGTTGCTCAAATTTGCTGCCGTCCTTTAGATATATTGGATTCAATATATTTTTGTAGCGTAATAATCCTTGTGGAATTCTGCAATGCTCTCTGATTTATAAAAATATCTCCCTTATTGTACAAAAACACGGATACATTTCTGCATCCGTATTTCTCCAATTATTTGCATTATTCAAAAAGTGAAATCAAAGCGCCCATTGTTACTCATTCAGGAAGTGAAATCAAAGCGCCCATTGTTCCTCTGTTTCCGTTTGTTTTTCTATGGGAATGAAACAAAGAAGGGTTACAAGATGTACAATGGCTTGAAACATCTATATTTGCAACTCCACATTCATTGAGAATTTCCACATTCATAGAGACCATATTTGCAAACAATCCCTTATCATTTTTACAAATATGTCTGTTTGCAAAACCGCTTCCGCAAAGGGATGTTACAGCTTCAACAAAATCTTCCTTAACCTCAAAGCAACAGGAATGTATACAATGACCTATGGCAACGGTTATATCACTGCTTTTAACACCGTATTCATTAAAAGCGGTAACAGCACTTTCACAAATTCTGGAAACAGTCCCCCTCCAGCCAGCGTGAACAGCGGCAACAACACCGTTACCGTAAAAAAGTATTGGTGTACAATCTGCCATCCTTGCTAAAATAGAAACACCTTTCTGATTAGTTATAGCACCATCGCACGGCTCTATGGGGGATGCGAATGATGTAGTTTCAATTCTCCTTACGATGTTTGAATGTATCTGAGGGAAATAAACAGTTTTTGTTTTTTCTGCTCCCGACAGTTTTTTCAATATTTCAATATTGGCAATAACTGTTTCGTCATCGTCTCCTCTATTAAAGCCCACATTCATCGTTTTTGTGTTTTCGGCTGTGCTTATTCCCCCTGCCCTTGTTGAGAATCCATGGGGAACATTTTGCTCTATGAGCAATGACGATTTAAAAACTCCGTTTTCATATATAAACATAATTTACTCCATTTTAATCTTGGTTTTAAAAATTTCACCACATTACTATGTTTTTTACTATATTACTATAATTAAAGTTACATTTCAAGAGCATATTTAATTTTACCCTTTAATACCAACTTAATTGAACAAAAAAGGAGAAAAAAATCAATTTTTCTTTAAAAATATCAAAAAATATATTGCATACTGAAAAATAAAGTGGTATAATAGATGTAAATTGCAGAAATGTTTTACTTATCGCAACATTTCTGAATTTTTCAACTTTCAATTATCAATTTTCAATTTATACGCTTGGAGGAAAAAATATGGCAAAGCAAAACATTGATTGGGGCAACCTTGGGTTTGGATATATCAAAACCGCAAAAAGATTTGTTGCCAACTATAAAAACGGAGAATGGGACAACGGATGCCTTACAGAAGATGCAAATGTTGTTATCAGCGAATGTGCAGGTGTACTTCAATACGCTCAGACTTGTTTTGAGGGCTTGAAGGCATACACAACCGAAGACGGACATATTGTTACATTCCGCCCCGACCTTAACGCACAGAGAATTCACGATTCTGCACTCAAGCTCCGTATACCAACACTTCCGGAAGGAATGTTTGTTGATGCAGTTAAACAAGTTGTTGCTGCTAACGAAGATTATGTTCCTCCATACGGCTCAGGAGCAACTCTTTACCTGAGACCATATATGTTTGGAAGCAGTCCTGTTATTGGTGTTAAGCCGGCAGAGGAATACCAGTTCAGAATGTTTGCAACACCTGTTGGCCCATATTTCAAGGGTGGTGTTCGTCCTCTTAACATCCGTCTTTCTGACCTTGACAGAGCAGCTCCAAAGGGAACAGGTCATATCAAAGCAGGTCTTAACTATGCAATGAGCTTATACAACATTGTTGAAGCACACGATTTAGGGTTTGACGAAAACCTTTATCTCGATGCTGCAACAAAAACAAAGATTGAAGAAACAGGCGGAGCAAACATTATCTTTATAACAAAAGACGGTAAGGTTGTAACTCCTAAATCCGAAACTATTCTCCCTTCAATCACAAGACGCTCACTTCTTGCAGTTGCCAAAGATTATCTTGGACTTGAAACAGAAGAAAGAGAAATTTACAAAGAAGAACTTTCTGACTTTGTTGAATGTGGTCTCTGCGGGACAGCAGCAGTTATCTCCCCTGTTGGAAGAATTAACGACCACGGCAAGGAAATTGTTTTCAAAGACAGCCAAACCGAAATGGGCCCAATAACAAAGAAGCTCTATGACACTCTTACAGGAATCCAGATGGGCAGAATAGAAGCTCCCGAAGGATGGATTGTAAGAATTAAGTGATAAGTGATAAATGATAAGTGATAAGTGAATAGAGAGGTAAAAACATGAAAATAGCATCATACATTGACCATACACTTTTAAAACCCACCGCAACAGCAGAAGAACTTAAAAAGCTCTGCGACGAAGCAAGAGAATATTCCTTTGCATCTGTTTGCGTTAACCCTTGCAATGTTGCTGCTGCAAAAGCACTTCTTGAAGGTACAAGCGTTAAAATCTGCACAGTTATCGGCTTTCCTTTGGGCGCAAACAAAACAGAAACAAAAGTTTTTGAAGCAATGGAAGCATTGAAAGACGGTTGCGACGAATTTGATATGGTTATCAACATTGGCAAGCTGAAAGACGGAGATTATGACTTTGTTCGTTCTGACATTGCGGCAGTTAAAAAGGCAATTGGTGATAAAACATTAAAGGTTATTATTGAAACCGGACTTCTTGAAGATTCTGAAAAAGTTGCTGTTTCCAAGCTCTGCCTTGAAGCAAAAGCAGACTTTGTTAAAACCTGCACCGGCTTTGCAAAGGGTTCTGCAACAGTTGAAGATATTGCACTTATCAAAGCAACAGTTGGAGACCAGAGCTTTATAAAAGCATCGGGCGGTGTAAGAGATTACGAAACTGCAATCGCTATGATTAACGCAGGTGCAAACCGCATTGGCGCATCAGCAGGCGTTGCAATTGTTGCTGCAGAGAAATAATTTTTGTTATAGGTGTTGTTGGCAACAAATCGAGGAAAGTGTTCCTATAGACAAAAAGCAAGTTTGTATATCGTAATCCGAATAACCCAAGTGTCCCTATAGACAATATAAAGAGATTTACATAAGCATATCCCCTATGCGAAAATGCACAGGGGATATGCTTTTTTGTCAAAGCAATTTTATTCAAAATAGATTTGTTGGTTTAATTTGGCTTACGCAGAGTTGCATCCGCTTTGCAGAGTTGCATCCGCTTTGCAGAGTTGCATCTGATTTACAGAGTTGCATCCACTTTACAGAGTTGCATCTGCTTTGCAGAGTTGCATCCGCTTTGCAGAGTTGCATCCACTTTACAGAGTTGTATCCGCTTTACAGAGTTGCATCCACTTTACAGAGTTGCATCCGCTTTGCAGAGTTGCATCCGCTTTGCACTCTGTTTTTTTGGATTATGCAAAGTTATATCCAATTTATACTATACTTTCTTTACAACTTATCAAGCAAGCAATTCAAGTATTCTTGCCTTTGGTCTTGCTCCCGTTGCTCTGTTTGTGATTTGACCGTTTTTCATAACAATAAGTGTTGGCACACTCATTACATCAAACTGTTCTGCAAGCTGTGGATGTTCATCCACATTAACCTTAACCACAGTGAATTGTGGATTTTCCCTTGCAATTTCATCAACTATAGGAAGTACCATTCTACAAGGGCCACACCAAGAAGCGTAGAAATCCAGCAAAACGGGTTTTTCACTTTTTATTATTTCTTCAAAATTTGTTTTTGTTACATTTATTGCTGACATTTTTCTGTCCTCCTTTGTTTTCTGTACCTTTATTATATCCACAAATAACCCTGTTTTCTGTAACTTTGTTACATTTGGAAAATTTTTTTTAATTTATAAAACAACTCCGATTTTTAGTTGGTCTCAAAAAGACCATCATTTTGAGATGCAAGCAAAAACGATATAATAGCAAACATAAAGAGCAGACTTGCAAGGCACAAAGCTCTATTTGTCTGCTCTTTTTTATTATGTTCTACACCGAAGCACGAACCTTATTTGCAATGAATACATAAAAAGCAATAATTACTGTGTTTGATATTGAAGTTAATATATCGGTAACAGATGAGTTGGAAAACCCGTCAAGAAGGGTATAAACGCTGATAACAAGATAAATAACGGCAATAACTATATGCAAGCTCTCCTTAGTTGGCTTTTTACTTATCTGTATTGCTTTAATAGCAAGGAGAACGCGAAACAGAACCGAAATAATAATTGCAAATATTCCTATCCAAATTACGAGGTCAACAAGCTCAAGCTGTTCATCCGTAAAATTCATTGCTTCTATCTGCGCTTCAAGCGTTGCTTTAACATTACCAACAACCATATTAACTACATCCATCAATGTAAGAATCAAAAGCACAATTCCCGTAAGAAAAAACGCCTTTTCGTCTTTCCCCAAATCCCTTATTGTTTTTGCCATTTTATTCCCCTTTATACATTTTTCTTGAATACCCGAGTGTTTTTATTATATTACATCTTTTTCTCGTTGTCAATAAATTTTTCAAAACAGGAAAAGTATATTTTATATATAGTAAAAACTGTTGCAAACGCTTTCACATCTGCAACAGCTTATATGTATCAATAGTTTAAATTGTTATTCAAATCGTTGTTTGAAGCATTTTCTTCCTTAGTTAATTCAACAATATAAAGAATACCAAAAATCAAACCGCCAACAAGAGCAATAATAACAGGTATTCCCATTGCTGAGAATGATGCAGTATAATTGAAATGAACCGCAAGTGGGCTTTGATTGGGGAAAGTTACAGTGTCAGGAAACGCTGTCTCTGCAATGGAAGGAAGCACAAAGAACAAAGCAATGGCAACAACGCCCATAATCAAAGAAATAATGGCAAACATTTTCTTCTTTTCTTTGCCTGCTTTTTCCATCAGAAGCCCTGCACCCAAGCAAAGTACCACAGACAGCACGGCGAAAAGGTTAAATTTTTCAGCTTCAAGGCCAGTTAAGATAACTGCTTCACCATTATTTTCTTCTCTGATATCTTTTTCAAAGTTAAAAAACCCAAAGACGCCAAAATTTTCTGTTGTTTGTTCTTCGGCAAGACTTTCGTAGCCGGGTATATATGCTTCCATTTTACAGGTAAAAATATTTGTTGCAATAGAAAAGCCAAACACGAATGCCAACAAGATGCTGGAAATCATCGCCATTTTGGATTTTACCGGCTTAACAACACCACCATTCTGGGGCTGTCCGTTATTTTGGTACTGTTCGTTATTTTGGTACTGTTCTCCTGCACCTCCAATTGGTTGTTGACTGCTAACAGGGGCATTACACCTTGGACAAGAAGACAATTCATCAGCAACTTCAAAACCACAGTTTCTACAAGTCATATATTTTTCTCCTCATTTCATCATTTTTCAGCGAGAAACATAAAATCTATGTCTCACTATATTATAAATTATACATTTTTTTCATTATTTGTCAATATATATTCCGCAAAAATCTCACTCTTTTTTTAAGAACAACATTTTTTAGGCATACAGATAAAAGTTTGTAATTTTTTCAAAAATATTCTTTATATTTGCATTTTAATATGGTATATTATTCTATGTTAAAGTAAATTATATTGATTTATAGAAAGGACAGCTTATGATTCCAATTTCAGAAAAAGCAAAAAGCGGAAACAAGAAAGCGTTAATTCAACTTTACGAAAAGTATAAAGCGAATGTTTACAATATTTCTTTTTTACTTTCGGGAAGCGAAACAATTGCAGAAAATGCAACGATACATTCATTTTCAAACGCTCTCGAAAGCGTTTTAAAGGGAATTAAAACCGAGGAAGATTTTCTTTTTCTTGCAATTTGCAAAGCAAGTGAATTTTGCAAAAAATCAATTTTAAATAAAAACAACAAAGCGTTTCGTATTCCCCCAAACAGAAACTTTTTAATTTCTGAAGGAGAAGACTCTGCGGAAAGCACAGATAACACTGTTTTAAATGTATTGAATATGCTTCCCTCGTTTCAAAGATTTGTTTTAGTTCTCCACAAATGTTGCGATTTTTCATCGGAGCAGATTGCAAAAGCGTTGGTTACAGACCGTAAAACAATTGAATTAGCTTTTGAGGCAGAAGAAGAAAACATCCAAAAAGTTTTAAAGCAACAAAACAGCAGTAAAACCGTTGAAGATTTTTTCCGTTTAACCACAGCAGAAACGAGTGATTTTCCGTCGAGTATAAACTCTGCGGTTGACAAAAAGGTTTCATCTTTTGCAAAAACAACCGACAAGAAAAAGGTTATTTTTACCATTGCTTCCGTTTTATGCATTGTTGCGGTAATTGTTGCAGTTGGATTTGCCCTTTTGCCAAAGTTTAAGTTTACATCATCAACATCAGGCAACGGCAACCAATCAGGAAGTGATTCCGAAAATGTGCTTTATGAGCCACCCCAAAAGCTCCTTGAAAACCACGATTATTATGCAAACATCAACATAAAGAATCACGGAACAGTCAGAATCAAGTTAGAGCCGAAATATGCTCCTGTTACAGTTTCCAACTTTGTTAACCTTGCTGAAAAAGATTTTTATAACGGACTCACTTTCCACAGAATTATGGATGGATTTATGATGCAAGGCGGAGACCCGCTTGGCAACGGCACAGGTGGCGCTGACAAAGATATTGTTGGCGAATTCAAACTGAATGGGCATGAAAACCCACTTTCACATAAAGCAGGTGTTGTTTCCATGGCTCGTGCAACTCCATATAACAGCGGAAGCTCTCAGTTCTTTATTGTTCATAAAGACAGCCCCCATTTAGACGGACAGTATGCCGCATTTGGTTATGTTGTTAAAGGTATGGATATTGTTGATAAGATTTGCACAGAAGCAATTCCAACAGATAGCAACGGCACTATTCCACGCCCAAATCAGCCAATTATAGAATCAATTGAAATTGAATGTGTTGAAGCCGGCACAGATGTAAGCACAGATACAAGCAACGATGCAAGTAACGATTCAAGCAACAATACAAGCGAAGAAGTAAGCACAGATACAAGCGAAGATACAACCAACACTTCAAGCACAGATACAAGCAACGATGCAAGTAACGATTCAAGCAACAATACAAGCACAGATGCAAGCAACGCATAAATTTCAATTTTAGCTTCCAAAACCATAAATAATACCCTTAAAAATCAGCTTTTCTGCTGGCTTTTAAGGGTATTTTAATATGACACCGATTTATAATAATATGTCTTCCTCTGCTTCTTGCGGTTTCAAAAACATGACGAAATATATTGGTAAATATGTTATTTTTCCCTTTGTCCTTATTGTTTGCTCATTAGACAAAACAACGCCTTCACTTACAGGATAGCTTTCATTATTTATAAAATGGGTTAAAGCACTGTGAATTGTATAATCCCTTCCACTTTTAACCTCAACAGGAACAACGGAAAGGGTGTTATAATTATCAATTAAAAAATCAACTTCACCGTTTTTTCTGTTATCATAATAAAAGAGCTTATGTCCTAAAGCTTTTAACTGCCCTGCAACCGCAGTTTCATAAAGTGAACCAAGGTTAACAGAAGGAACGGTATCAAGAATTGGCTTAATATTATTCTGAAACAAAAGTCCTGAAAGCAACCCTACATCATTCATATACAGCTTCAATAAATTTTTGTCCTCAGATTGACGCAACGGAAAAACAGGGTTTGAAATTGCTTTAACATCATGAGCAATACCGCTACTTATCAAATAATCAAATTCATCTGCATAATTTGAATATCTCTTTCCATTTGTCTCCTCAATACTTTTAGCAACAATCCGTTTTTTTGTATTTTGCATTACTGATGGGAGCATATCGTATATTCTCTTGATTTTCAGCTTCTTTTCAACATCGTATTTGCTTGCATCCTCACCGTAAAAGCGAATAATATCTTCCTGAATTTTTCTGATATTTGCAACATTTCGGGTTTTGATAAATTCATTAACGCAGTCCGGAAGTCCACCAACTATTAAGTATTTTTTAAAAAGGTCAAGAAGTTTATTATGGGTTGCATCATCCAATGTCTCTTTATCTATGAATTTTTTTTCAAGAATTGAAATTGCCTCTTTTGAAAATCCGTTAGCAAATAAAAATTCTTCAAAATCAAGCTGATACATTCTTTTCAGCTCTATAAATCCAACGGGAAGCGAGCTTGTGTTTGCAAGAGCAACTCCAAGTAATGAACCGCTTGCAATATAGGTATATTTGTCATCTTGCTTTAAAAATTTAAGTAGAGTGATAAATTGAGGATATACTTGAATTTCATCAAGGAAAATAAGGGTATTTTCTTTGTCCTTCATTTTATCGCCATAAACAGTGCTGAGAATGAAATAAAAATCTTTGGCAGAATTAACATTCTTAAAAAGCTGCTCTCCTTGAAAATCTTCAACAAAATTCAACTCTATATAGTTTTCAAAAAGCTCAATACCTACTTTTCTTATGATATACGATTTCCCAACCTGACGAGCTCCGTCTATTACCAAAACCTTGTTGCTGTCTTTTTTGAAATAGTTTTGAATGTATGATTCTATCTTCCTATAAAGCATAATACCCTCCATTACATTTTTCAAGTATATTATACCACATAAAAACACACTTTTCAATATATTTTACAGAGAAAAAAATACACTTTTCAAGTTTTTATTGTAAAATTTGGTAAATAATGCAAAATGCATAACTTTTTTTATAAAGGAAGCATCACAATAACTCTTTCATTTTCACAGCAAGATAAAGGGGCATATTGGTAATATATCCGTCTTTACGATAGCCGCGCTTTGAAAACCGAACAGCGAACAAAGGGCGTTTTTCTGACACATATTTTTTGAAGGTTGGTGCAGATTTATCTTCACCACCCTTTGCTTCGATTGGAACTATTTCTGTTTCGTGCTGAACAACAAAATCTATCTCTCCGTTTCGTTCAGAGTAATAATGAGGTGCAACATCATATTGCCCGCAAAGCTGTTGCAGAACAAAATTTTCTGTAAGAGGTCCTTTGAATTGATAGTCTGTTTTCAAAAGAATTGCCTTGTTGTCAATGCCTGCCATATGCTTCAACAAGCCCGTATCAAAAACAAACAATTTGAACTGCTCCAATTTTCTGAACGCAGCTAAAGGATGCTCCAATTTTGAAACATTGTAAACACGCTTTAACATTCCTGCAGAAACAAGCCATTCTATCGCTTCTTCAAAATCTCTTGCTCTGCCGCCTTCTCTCACTGCACCGTATACAAATTTTTCATTTGGTTTTGCAAGTTGAGTTACTATACTACGAAAAACCATTAAAATCCTTCCACTGTTGACTTTGCCATTATGCTTTGAAAAATCATTTTCGTATATCTGAACAAGCTCTTTTTGGATTTCGGCAACCCTTGAAGGGTCTTTGTATTTTAACCAGGAAGCAACACATTCGGGCATACCACCGATAATCAAGTAATAATTATACATTTCAAGCAAACGGTTGTGAAAAACTTCTTCAATTTGCTGTTCTTTTGTTATACTTTGATAGTAAACATATAAATTAGGGTCAATTGCAGAAAGGAATTCATCAAAAGTCAATGGGGCAATATCAAGAATATTAACCATTCCAACGGGATATGATTTGGGTTGCGCAAGCAATGTTCCAAGCAAACTACCCGCA
Source organism: Eubacteriales bacterium (assembly GCA_045577455.1). Classification (GTDB taxonomy): domain Bacteria; phylum Bacillota; class Clostridia; order Oscillospirales; family CAG-382; genus SIG653. The sequence goes on along the minus strand of JAZNIJ010000160.1, from coordinate 52,750 downwards.
CAAATTACATGATACTCCCCTGCTTTTTCCTTGAAATATTTTAAAGAATTGAGAGCCGTCGGGCATTCCTGAATCTCATCAAAAATAATAAGTGTATTTTCCGCAGAAATAACTTCTCCCGAAATTATGGAAAGTAGCTCAATAATGCGATGGGGATTTTTGTTTGATTCAAAAATTGATTTAAGCTCATCTTCCTCATCAAAGTTGAAATAAACATAGTTTGCGTAGTGGTTTTTTCCAAACTCCTTCATAATCCATGTTTTTCCAACCTGACGCGCCCCTCTTAAAATCATCGGCTTTCGTTCTTCATCATTTTTCCATTTTATCAACTTTTCCATTGCGTTTCTTTGCATAAAAAATCACCTCACTAACACTTCAAAAACATAATAACACATTTTTGCAGGTTTTTCAAGGTGATTTTCACACATTTTTACAAGTTTTTTTGACCGTTTTTGCACATTTTTTGCAATTTTACAGTTTTTCCAAAATACCGTTTAATGGGATTGACTTTTTTTTACTGTGAGTATATAATAAAAGCAATCAATTGGAGGTAAAATAAATGAAAACAGATACAAGCTACGCATTAAAAGCGTATTTTAAAGACAGTGTTTCCTATTGTGAGCCATACGGAAACGGACATATAAACGATACTTTTTTAGTTGTTTGCAATAAAAGATACATTCTTCAACGGATGAACACGAGCATTTTTAAAGATGTTTCAGGGCTGATGAAAAACATTCTCACTGTTACAAACCATATCCGAAACAAAGCAATTGCAAACGGTGGCGACGAAGCAAGATGCACCCTTTTAGTTGTTCCAACTCTTTCGGGTGAAATGTATTACACCGACCCATTGGAACAAAGCTGGCGTTTGTATGAGTTTACCGAGGGAACAGTAACCCGTGAAGCGGTTGAAAATCCAAACGACTTCTATAGCTGTGGATATGCATTTGGTCAGTTTGGGCAGTTACTTTCGGATATGGATGCAACTTTGCTTACCGAAACATTGCCAAATTTCCACAACACCCCTGTAAGATTTGAAAATCTTTTAAAATCCATAGAGAAGGACGCTTGCGGAAGACGAAACGAGGTTGAAAGTGAAATTGAGTTTGCAATGGCAAGGAGAGAATTTTGCAACCTGTTTGAAAACGCCCGAATTGAGGGCAAACTCCCCTTAAAGGTAACTCACAACGACACGAAGCTGAACAATATTCTTTTCGACAGCAAAAGCGGAGAAGCAATTTGCGTTATTGACCTTGATACGGTTATGCCCGGATATGTGCTTTGCGATTTTGGAGACTCCATCCGTTTTGGTGCAAATACTGCTTCAGAAGACGAAACCGACCTTTCCAAGGTGAAATTTGACATTTCACTTTTTGAAACTTACGCAAGGGGATTTATCAAGGGCTGTGAGGGTTCACTCAACGAAACTGAGCTTGAACTCTTGCCCGAAGGTGCAATTATGATGACTTTGGAATGTGGACTTCGCTTCCTTACGGATTATCTTGACGGGGATGTATACTTCAAAACCCACCGTCCGAAGCATAACCTTGACAGAGCAAGAAACCAGTTCGCCCTTGTTAAATGTATGGAAAACGCATTACCGCAAATGAAGGAAATAATCAAGGGTATTAAATAATCATTGCTCTATTTTTACAATTTGGTCTATTGCATACAGGGGAAGATTGACAAGCCATTCTTCCCTTTTGTAGTCCGCCATAGATGTACGCACAGAAACCTTTGGAGAAAACTTATCTCTGTAAGCTTTAAGACTCTTTGCCTTAAGGTTCAATTCTGCCTTTACTTCAAGAGGAACAATAAGCTCTCCTGTATCAACAATAAAGTCAATTTCGCAAGAACCTTTGTCGTTTGTGTAATAGTAAATATCTATGTCCTTTATTGTTTTCAATTGCTGACAAACATACTGTTCAGTTAATGCCCCCTTGAACTCAACAAAAAGAGAATTACCCTCAATAAGGGTGCTTTGATGAAGCCCCGTCATACATCCAAGAAGCCCAACATCAACAACAAACAGCTTAAACGCTTTTAAATCTTCATACGCACGCAAAGGAATTCCTGCCCCGTTGACTCTGCTGACCTTATTAACGAGTCCGCAGTCGCCAAGCCACATAATTGCTGTTTCATATTCTTTTGCACGAGCACCTTCACGAACAAGACCATATAAAAACTTTTTGTTTTCTTTTGCCAGCTGTGAAGGTATGCTGTTCCAGAGCATACGCAACCTGGGAACGATTTCGTTTGGAGCGTGTTTTGAAAAATCCTGTTCGTAAGCAGAAAGAATTTGCTTTTGAATTTGTCGAACCTCGTTAAAATCCTTGTTTTCGGAGAAGCTCAGCACAGCTTCGGGCATACCTCCAACAAAGTAATACTGCTTTAAAGCATCAATATATGTTTCCCTGAACCCGTTAATCATTTGAAAATCACCGCCATCGAGCAATTTTGCAAACTGCTCTTTGCCTGTTGCCATTAAAAACTCCTTAAAGGAAAGAGGATGTAATTTTAAAAAATCAACCTTGCCAACAGGGAAAGATGTACCCTGATGCAAAGCAATTCCAAGCAAAGAACCAGCACATACAATGTGATACTGGGGTGCATTTTCGTAAAAGTATTTAAGAGATGCCAATGCACGGGGAACTTCCTGTACTTCGTCAAAAATCAGCAAAGTTTTTTCAGAATCAATTTTCCGTCCAATATACAACTCTAACCCAACAATAAGGCGTTCTGTGTCCAAATCCGAAGCAAATAACTCTGCCATTCTTGAATTGGAGTCAAAATTGATATATACAGTATCTTCATACGCCTGCTTGCCAAATTCTTTCATTAACCAAGTCTTGCCAACCTGTCTTGCTCCTTCAATAATTAACGGTTTGCGACGCTTGCTCTGCTTCCATTTTAATAAATTTTCTATAGCAATTCGATACATAAACACACCTCCATTTCTATTTTCAAATATAGTATACCACAGAATTATAATAAATGCAACGGATTTTTATGATATAATCACACTTTTTCCTACGAAAAAATGTAATACACCACACTTTTTCCTACGAAAAATGTAAAACACTACATTTTTCTCATAAATAATCATAAGAATTTTTTTCTTTCAAATCGTTTTTATAACCAAACAGGGGGATGCAAAATCTGCATCCCCTATTTGTTTAAGTATTTCATTATCATAAACTGTGCTAAAGCCACCCGAGCCCAACTGTTCCACAACTTCCCAACAGGGAATTATCTCTTTTTTCTTATCTATTGTTTTCTCCAAACTTTTATTTCATTTCTGCAATTAAAATTTCTTTAATCAGATTTTCCGCATAAAGACCAAACCCCAAATCGTTTGGATGAAGAACCGCATCACTGAAATATTCACTGCTATGAGGAACTAACTTAAACCCGTCTATAACTGTAAAACCCTTTGATTTTCCCATTTCCGCAATTGCATTTCTGCAATCTTCAAATGTTCCCATTGGTTGAATTCCAATAGTACCCTTCCATACGGGGGTTATAATATACACCTTTTTATCACCGTAACGAAGGCGGATTTTTTCCATATAAGCATCTAAATTGTATTTAAAAACATTCATTGACGGACAAATACTGAAATCGTTTGTACCATATCCGATAATAACTCTGTCGGGGTCAAAATCAAAATCATCCAGAAATTCTTCGTTGTAAACCGTACCACCAACACCCTGATTGAGCATTTCGGCATCGAAAAACCTTGCAACTCTGTATGCATAGGAAAGTGAATCGTGGGATGCATAGAAACCTTGGGTTATGCTGTCTCCCAAAAAGAGAATCTTACCACTGTATGTATATGGTGTAAGCTCTGCACCATCGTCAAGCTCAACATATTCAATAACCCCAGGAGCGTTTCTGGCTGGGTAAACTATGGTTACACGAACACGCTCCCCATTTTCAAGGGGAACAGAAACCCCTTTTAGATTTTCACCCTCTTTAATGGCATATTTGCAACTTTCGGGGTTTTCGTACATTTCCATAAAAGAAAATTTATACCGAGGCAATCCGTTTATCAGAACTTCAAAGCTGTCTCCCAAAACCGCATTAAAGGTGAGGTTTTTGGAATCTGTATAAAAATCAAGCAAAACCCCTGTTGTTGCCTTTGACCAATCACCGTAAAAATACTCAGCTTCGTACAACGCTAAAGTTTGCTTATCTGTATGACGGTAAAAATGTATTCCCCTCTCGTCCTCTTTTGTTTGGAGATAGCCAAAAGCAACCCTTTTAATAGCTTCGTTTGATAATCTCATTTTCTCTCCTGTTCATCAACAAGATTTTTTATCATTCTGAATTTTCCGCTTTTTTCCCTTGGGATATCTTTAACATGGGTTATAATCAGCTTTGTTTTGTCTCCGAATTTGCAGGCAAATTCTTCTGTTATCTGCTTATCGTATGTGGGTTTATACAATGCTTCATCAACCTGCATAAGCAGAGTAACAACGCTTTTTTCCCTTTGCACAAACTGACAGCGGATTACAGCGTTGGGGATATATTTCAATATATTTGAAACATTCCCTGCATTGATTTTTACACCATCTGCATTATACAAAAAGTCTAAACTTCTCCCTTCAATCGATGTTACTATTGGCAAATTGCAACCGCAGGAGCAAACAGCGTCGGGATTTGCAAAAGACATCCTGTCTCCGATTCTGTATCGAATCAAGGGCGTTCCATGACTTGTAAAGCTACTCACAAGAACTTCGGGGCAAGGTGAAGCATCGTTCAAGCTTTCAAAAACACCGCTTGACAAATCCATATGCAATACCTGATTTTCACATTCATAAACAAATGGCGCACCCTCGCTTGATGCGTATTGATTATACACCTTGCAACGGAAAACCCTCTCAAGAAGCGCTCTTCCCTCTGCTGTTAGTGTTTCCGATGTTGGGAAAATTGCAATTGGGGTAAATTCCAACTTCAAGTTATTACGCTCAATATAGCTTGCCACATCGCACATTGATGTGAAAAATCCGTCAATTGCCTGTGGCTTAAAACGGTTAAGCTCTGAAACATAATATTTCAAATTATCCTCGGTTATATGGAAGGATGAAAAAATCATCTGCTTGCAGGAAGGGTTATACCGCCAGAAAACCTTCTTTTTTTGTTTATTCGGCACTATATGTTTTCCGTTAAAGGTTGCCCTTCTCATTTTAAGACTGATAAACCCAACCTTGCTTTTGAAATAGTCCAGAGTTGCCATACGCTCCATTAAATCTCGGTCAGTACGCCATATGGTGAGGGATTTTCCCGTTGTGCCTCCTGTGTGAGAAGTGGAGCAACCTTTTTTTATCGCAATTAAATCGATGTTTTCACGAAGAAGCTCTTTTGTTAATATGGGTAATTTTTCCAAATCCTCTACGGTTTTTATGGAAGAAATATCAACATCTTTGTAAAACTCTCTGTAAAACTTGCTGTTTTCATATGCAAACTTTATAAGCTCTGTAAGTTTCAAAAGTTGATACTCCTTTTTTTGAGCAAGAGACAACTTTTCAAACTCCAAAAGAAACTGCAAATGCTCATAATAATGCTTACCATAACGCCTTTTGGAGTTTCTCCACCCTTTGATGGATATCATTATATTCTGTATAAATATGGGTGTTGCATCGTATAGCTTTTTCAGTTTCATAGATTACAAACCTTATTCAAAATACCAAAAATAATCTTCGTATGGGAATTGAAAATATTTCACAATTTTCTTGGAATCCATTACAGGAATTTTTCTTCCGTTTGTACCGCCCTCTGTTCGTGTCATATGCCATCCGTCGGGGTTTTCAAACACAATGCTTTCAAGGGACCAGCAATCATAAAACGCATAGTTTCCAATGGTTTTAACGCTATCGGGAATTGTTATGCTCCCAAGCTTGCCACAACCGACAAATACGCGGCTGCCAATATGGGTAACGCTGTTACCAAAAGTTACATCAGTAAGGGCTGAGCAATAATAGAAAGCGTTATTATCAATATTTTTAACGCCGTTTTCAATAGTTACCTTTTCAAGGGATCTGCACTCTGAAAACGCTGATTTTTCAATAGTTTCAACGCTACCCGGAATTGTTACTTCCTTAAGGGATTTGCATTTTTCAAAGCAACTGTCCCCTATTTTTGTTACGCTGTTTCCAATGGTTACCCTTTCGAGGGATTGACATTCGTAAAATGCATATTCATAAATTTTCTCAACGCTGTTTGGAATTGTTACCTCTTTAAGTGATGAGCAATTGAGGAAAGAACTGTCTCCAATACTATTTACACTGTTTGGAATAGTTATACTTTTAAGAGAAACACAGTCTGAAAATGCATAGTCTCCAATGCAGGTAACTCCGTTTTCGATAATAACATTGCGGATTCTGTTTTTCTCATTGTACCAAGGTGTGCCTTTTGCTGAATAATCGGGAATCACACCATTACCCTTTATTGTGAGAATGCCTTCACGCAAGGTAGCAGACAATTTGCCAAGGGTGTAGTTGAATTCTGCAACATAATCTGCTATATTTATCCATTTGCTGTTTGAGTGGCTTCTTGTGAGATACCATGCGGCGTTTTCCTCGTCGTGCATTTCAATATTCACAACATCAATAAACCATCCGTTTGGATTTTCAAATATAGCTTTTTTAAGCCCTGTACATTCCTGAAAAGCACCGTTTTCAATTTTATTAACGCTGCTTGGTATTGTTATTTCTTTAAGGGACTGGACATAACTGAAAGCCCTTTTTCCAATACTTGTAACGCTGTTTGGCAAGGTTACGCTTTCAATATAGTAGCATTTTTCAAAAGCACTGTTCCCTATCCTTGTTACACCGTTTTCAACAATAACCTTTGTTAAAACATCAACCTTATCTTTCCAAGGGAGGGAGTTTGCGTTCCAAAAATCGGGCATATCACCGTTGCCTTTTATGGTAAGCGTTCCATCAATAAATGTTGCTGTAAGTTCGCCAATTTTGTATTCTATACCGTCTTTGGTTGCGTTGGCTGTTCTGAGCAAATAGTAATTTGCGTATGTGTCTGTGAGGTTAGAAGCCATTTGGTCGGTTACGGTTATGGCTGTGCCATCAGTTGCTCCCTTGAACTGTGCAAGATACCATCCGTATGGGTTTTCAAATGTAACATCGTTAAGGGATGTGCAACCACGAAACGCTCTTTTGCCAATAATGTTAATTCCTGCCCCTAGATTTACGCTTTCAAGAGACGAACATTCACGAAAAGCACCGTTTCCAATGTTTTTAACACTGTTTGAGAATGTTATGCCGTCAAGTGAACGGCAATAGGAAAACGCATAATCACCAATATCTGTTGCGTTATCGGGTATGGTTATAACTTCAAGGGATGTGCAATCCTTGAATGTGCTGTTACCAATGGTTTTTACCCTTTGGGAAAGCTCTATATTCTTAAGGGAGTAGCATTTTTCAAAAGCGTTATCATTTATATTTACGGCATCAAGGGTTGCACTTTCAAGGGACGAACAATAGGAAAATGCATCTTTACCAATATTTTCAGCACCGTTAATGGTTATGCGTTTAAGGGCGGTGCAACGAGAAAACGCAGAGTCCATTATGTCATCAACATTTTCTCCTGTTGTTACAGTTTTAAGGGATACGCAATAGTAAAAAGCGTTTTCGCCAATTCTTGTAACATCATCTCCAATGGTTACGCTTTTAAGAGACAAACAGGAGTTAAAGCTGTTTTTACCTATTGCGGTTACACCGTTTTTAATTATAACCTTTTTTATTTCGTCTCGTTCTTTGTACCAAGGAATCTCTGTAGGTGAATAATCGGGTATCTCACCTTCACCGCTTATTGTCAGCTTTCCACGTGACAATTCTGCCTTCAACTCTCCAAGCTCATATTCTTCGTGGATGTTGTCGGTGGCGAGAAAGAAATATAAACCCACTCCAATTGCACAAAGTACAAGGAAAATAGCAGATATAATTATGACTTTCTTTGTTTTGCCTTTTTTATTCTCCGTTGTGGGGTTGTTTCCCTGTGTGGGGTTGTTGCCCATTGTGGGATTGTTGCCCTCTGTGGGATTGTTGCCCATTGTGGTATTGTTGCCCTGTATGGGGTTGTTGCCCATTGTGGGATTGTTGCCCTCTGTGGGATTGTTTCCCTCTGTGGGGTTGTTGCTCATTGTGGGATTGATGCCCTGTATGGGGTTGTTGCCCTCTGTGGGGTTGTTGCCCTGTATGGGGTTGTTGCCCTCTGTGGGACTGTTGCCCATTGTGGGATTGTTGCCCTCTGTGGGGTTGTTGCCCTCTGTGGGGTTGTTGCCCATTGTGGGATTGTTTCCCTCTGTGGGATTGTTTCCCTCTGTGGGGTTGTTGCCCTGTGTGGGGTTGTTGCCCTGTGTTTGGGTGTTGGTCATTTCGTTATCCATAATTTACCTCCCAATTTCTTTCATCCTTTTTTAAGTTTCAATAAATTGAAATAAATGTGCCTGATGTTATTTTTTGTACCAATAGTAAAAAGTATATTCAGCAGTTAAATAATCTGTAATGGTGGATTTGTCTGTAACATCTACATCAATTCCACTTGATGCACCTTCTGTTTCTGTAACATACCATCCGTTAGGGTCTTTGAATGTTACGCTTGCAAGGGTGTCACAACCGGAGAAAGCACCGTCCCCTATGCTATTTACGCTGTCAGGGATGGTTACGCTTTCAAGGAAGGAGCAATTCTCGAAAACCCTATCCCCTATGCTATTTACGCTGTCGGGGATTGTTATGCTTGCAAGGGAGTAGCAATTATGGAAAGCATAATCCCCTATACTTGTTACGCTGCCGTCTGTTGGAATTACGCTATTTTTACAGCCAACTATTAAGGTTTTGGTTGCAGTTTCAATCAAACAGTTATTTTCACTGTGATATACCTTATTTCCACTTGATACAACTATGCTTGCAAGGGATGGGCAAGAATTGAAAGCACACTCACCTATACTATTCAATCCATCTCCAATGGTTACGCTTTCAAGGAAGCCACAACCATAAAAAGCATAAGTTCCTATACTATTTACGCTGTCGGGTATAGTTATGCTTTTAAGAGAGTTGCAATAAGCAAAAGCATATCTTCCTATACTTGTTACGCTGTCGGGGATGGTTACACTTGCAAGGGAGTCGCAACTAAGGAAAACACAGTCTCCTACACTTGTTACACCATCTTTAATTACAACCTTGGTAATTTTGTCTTTTTCGTCTATCCATGGAATATCATCGGGCATATCACCTTTACCGCTTATTGTTAATGTGCCGTCAGACAATTCTGCCCTTAATGGCCCCATATAATATTTATCATCAATAAAGCCCAGATACACCGCCACTCCAATTGCACAAAGTACAAGGAAAATAGCAGATATAATTATGACTTTCTTTGTTTTGTTGCTTTTGTTGATTGTCTCCTCCATTTTGGTGGTGTTTGTCATTTCGTTATCCATAATTTACCTCCTGCTCCATATACCAACCTATTGCTTCTTCAATGCCTCGTCTGAAATTGTATTCAGGGGAATAGTTAAGACAATTTCTCGCCTTTGATATATCCGCATTTGAATGTTTTATATCCCCTGCCCTGTCGGGTGCATATATGGGCTGTATATCCTTACCCATAATTACACTGATAGTACGATAAACATCAATGAGATACTCCCTATCACCGCAACCGATATTAAAGGACTGACCTGCATACTCAGACGGTGCAAGGCACGCTTTCAAATTTGCTTCTATAACATTTTCAATATAGGTAAAATCTCTGCTTTGATATCCGTCACCGTTAATTGTGGGCTGTTCGTTATTTTTCAGTTGATTTATGAATTTTGGAATAACTGCGGCATATTCCCCCTTTGGGTTCTGACGCTTTCCAAACACATTAAAATAACGCAAGCCGTATGTGTCCAGCCCATAATGGATACTATACTGTCTGCCCCATTCTTCGATGCACCGTTTGGTGAGTGCATACGGTGAGAGTAGGTTTTTCTCGCATCCCTCACGCTTAGGTAAAGTTTGTTCATCACCGTAAACCGATGAGCTTGAAGCATAAACAAACTTTTTTACATTATTTTTCACAGAGGCATCCATCATATTTACTGTGCCGAAGATATTATTCTGACAATAAAACAACGGCATTTCAATTGACCTTGGCACACTTCCCCATCCTGCCTGATGTAAAACAAAATCAACGCCCTCCGTTGCCTTAAGGCAGGTTTCGTAATCCTTTATATCCCCTTTTATAAACTCAAAACGAGGATTTTTAAAGAATTCTGATATATTTTCCATTTTTCCTGTTGATAAATCATCAAGGCAATGCACGATGTATCCCATATTCAAAATTGCTTCGCAAAGGTTAGAGCCAATAAAACCAGCTCCGCCCGTTACAAGAAATGTTGAATTTTCAGGAAATCTTAACTCCTTATAGCTCATTTTCTACCGCCTTATTTATCTTTTTCAAAAGGGAAACTACATTCTCCAATATACATAGCCCCTTTTCTCGAAATCTTCTCTTGAAAACAGTCCATTTATGTCAACCAAAACACGCTCACCGTCTCTGTACATTGCGTCTATATCACCGATGCTATATGTAAGAAACTCTTTGTGCGCAACAGCAAAAACAACTGCATCTAAATCAACAAGCTCAGAGCGAGGAGAAAAGCTGAGATTATAATGCATTTTAACCTCGGTGGAATCTGCAATCGGGTCAATTATCATCGGGTTAATTCCATATTCCTTAAGCTCGCAAACAATGTCGTATACCTTGCTGTTTCTAACATCGGGACAGTTTTCCTTGAAAGCAAAACCGAAAATTGCAACTCTTGAACCCTTAACCGCCTTTTCTGCCTTGATTAAGCTCTTGACTATGTTTTCGGCAACATATTTCCCCATCTCGTTATTGATTCGTCTGCCCGCAAGAATAACCCTGCTCTGGTATCCAAGCCGTTCTGCTTTGTAGGTGAGATAGTACGGTGCAACTCCAACACAATGACCACCAACAAGACCCGGGTGAAAATCTATGAAATTCCACTTTGTTTTTGCCGCTTCAAGAACCGACTTGGTGTCTATATCCATTTTATTCAAGATTATTGAAAGCTCGTTCATAAAAGCAATGTTCATATCTCTTTGAGCATTTTCAACAACCTTTGCCGCTTCTGCAACCTTTATTGAAGGTGAGCGATGCACCCCAACTTCGATTATCAGCTCATAAACACTTGCTATAAGCTCCAGCGTTTCTTTATCCATACCAGATACAACTTTTTTAATATTTTCAAGACGATGCAGCTTATCACCTGGGTTAATTCGTTCAGGTGAATACCCAACCTTGAAATCAATTCCGCACATAAGCCCCGATTCTTTTTCAAGTATTGGCACACATAATTCCTCGGTTACACCCGGGTATACAGTTGACTCGTAAACAACAATGCTCCCTTTAGTGATGTTTCGCCCAACTATCCTGCTTGCCTCTAAAACAGGCGAAAGGTCAGGGGTGTTGTCGTAATTCAAAAGGGTGGGAACTGCAACAATGTGAAATTTGGCATTCTTCAGCTCGTTTTCGTCTGAGGTGAATAAAACTTTGCTTGCCTTTATTTCTTCGTTGCCAACCTCGTTTGTTGGGTCTATCCCACACTTGTATAGTTCAATTTTGTCTTTGTTTAAATCGTACCCAATAACAGATACCTTTTTTGAAAATGCAACAGCAAGAGGCATTCCAACATAACCCAAACCGATTATAGAGAGCTTCTCCTCACCATTTGTTAGTTTTCTATATAATGACATTTTTTATCTCCCGTAACTATATTACATACCATTTTCATTTTATCATTTTTTTAACTGTTTGTCAATCACTTTACGCTGTTTTTTACCCTTTTATCCCCCTTTTCAAGAGTTTTTTTCATAATTATTTACCCTAACGGTAGCATTTTTTAAACTCTTGATTTAACACTTGTTAATCCTGTTAAAAAGTGTTCAGTGTACTTGTACTTGTACTTGTACTTGTACTTGTACTTGTACTTGTACTTGTTCTTGTACTTGCTCTTGTACTTGTACTTGTACTTGCTCTTGTACTTGTACTTGTACTTGCTCTTGTGCATTACCAACCCATAAAAACATTTCTTCCCCACCCTGCACATTGTTTTTTGAAATCTTCACTTCGCCAGCGCAAGGGCAATGATTTTAAAATACAGTTTTTGGGTTTTCGGTTGGCTTATTTTGCAAACGCAAGGGCAATGAATTGTTATTAAAAGATAAAGAATACTATAATACTATCCTCTGCAAAAAACAAAAGAAGCTGTTACAAATGCGTTTTACATTTATAACAGCTCCACGGAATCAGAGAAACATAGCCATATAAAAGGGCAAATGAATTATTCCGTCTTTAACTGAAACATCTTTGGAATAGAGAATATATGAGTTTCCGATTTTGGAAGAAAATTTGTTTTTAAATTTATTAAGAGATGAATGTGAAGAATAATTTCCCGATTTGACTTCTATTGGAGAAATTTTCTTTTTTTCGGTTATAAGAAAGTCTATTTCCATATGGTTTTCTCGGTTTTCGTTGTCGCAACGAGAATAAAAATAGAGCTTATGTCCGTTGGTGCGAAGCATTTGGGCAACCGCATTTTCCATTATCATTCCTTCGTTTATATTGAGCTTATCAAACAGAATAGCACGATAAAGCTCATTATCGGTGAATGAACCATCCATAAAAGTTTGGGTTACAAGAAGCCCTGTATCTGCCATATAACATTTCTGCGTTGAATTGTCTGCGCTGAGTGCAAGTCCCACACTTGGGTCAGTGGAATTGTAGCAGTTGTTCGTTATCATTGCCTCGTTCAACCATATAAAAGAATCTTCAAAGGTTCTGAATCTTGCATCCTTGCTTATGGAAGAAAGGGTGTATTTTTTCTCTTTTTTGGAAAGCTGACCCGGGATATTATCAAACACAGCAAAAACTTTGTCTTCATATCCCGATGCAAATTTTGAAACATCATCTCTGTATAGCTTAAGAATTCTTCTCTTTGCCATATCCGATGCTTCAAAATTTTTCCCTTCAAGATACGCTAAAACTGATTGAGGCATACCGCCAACAAGAACATATTGGCGGAAATCGTTCATAATTTTTCTATGAACCCCCTGACCAAGGGGCTTTTTGTTTTCAAAGCAAGAGCGAATAAGGGGTACTGTCGCCTCATCTCCCATAGCCCAGAGGAATTCTTCAAAGTCCAAAGGAAACATTTCTATATGGTCTTCTTCCGATGGAATTATTATATCACTGACATTTTTCTTCAGACGAATTAAAGAACCTGTTTCAATATAGTCATACCGTCCGTCAGCAACAAGATATTTAATAAGCTGTCTTGCACGAGGAAACTGTTGCACCTCATCAAATACAATAACCGATTCTCGCTTATGGAGAGTAGTTCCATAAAAAACAGAGAGCTTTGCAAAAAACAAATCAATGTCAGAGCTGTCGTGGATAAAAAGGTCAAGTATGTCTTTGGGAGCAATACCAAAATCTATAATAATATGACTTTTGTATTCATTTTCTGCAAATTTCTTAACGACATAACTTTTCCCAACACGGCGAGCACCGTCAATTAACAATGCAGATGTGCCGTTTGAGCGTTTCTTCCACTCGGCGAGCAAATTATATATCTTTCTTTTAAGCATTGCTGTTCCTCATTTCATAGTTCAGTTTTCTCATTTTATCTGATTATAACACAGTTTTTCCGAAAAAGCAAGCGTGGATATCAATATTATGCACGAAAACGCAAAGTTTATTGAAGCCATTTTGCACAAAAAAGCAAAGTTTATTAAATACAATCTGCAAATTGTGTGATAACTGACACCCTGATTATGATAAAATCACTTCAGAAACGCAAATTGTGTGATAACTGACACCCTTGCAGTGATAAGATTGTTTCAAGAAATAATCTGCAAACTGTGTGATAACTGACACCCTGATTATGATAAAATCACTTCAGAAACGCAAACCGCGTGATAACTGACGGGTAAAAAGATGTAAAATACAGAAAAGAAACAAAAAATAAAAAACATATAAAGAAAGGACATTTTTATGAAAAACGTAAAACTCCGTTTGAGAATTGACACTATTTTGATGAAACTTTTGCACTCTCTCCCATTGGAATCATTTTTAGCTATATACCATAGCTTATGTATGCATTATTTAAAACAACCTATTCCCGAACTTTCCAAGGAAGAAAAAGGAATATTTAACTTCATTATAGAAAACAACGGTAAGGAATATAAAGATTATTCCGTTGTTCTGTTTGAAATCAAAGATTACCCCAAAGAAGAGGACGGAGAATGAGTAACAAAGGCAGCGTTATATTTTATATCGATGAATACCGTCTTGTGAACAACTTTTCAGACGAGGAATTCGGCAAGCTGTACAAAGCTGTATTTGAATACGCCATAAACAGAACACCCCCAACTCTCTCCGAAAAATTACTTGTTGCGTTCAGTTTTATCTCTCAACATATGGAACGAGATATGAAAAAATACGAGGAAATTGTGGAAAAAAGGCGTGCCGCCGGCAAAAGAAGCGGAGAAGTGAGAGCAAATACACCCGCCTCTGAGCCGTCAGAAAATCTTGCTCAAAACGGAAATAATTGCGCATCTCCAAACTGCGTTACACCTGCAAATAAGGCAACGCCTAAGAATGATACAACCACAAACAACAATACACCCGTAGATAACAATGCATCATCAAACAACAATAAACCTGTAAACAACGATATAGCATCAAACAACAATACCCCTATAAACAACGATATAGCATCAAACAACAATACCCATATAAACAATGATATATCATTAAACCACATTCCCCATACGAATAACAACGCATCATCAAACAACAATACAACTGTAAACAATAGCATATCACAAAACAGCGATACCCCCATACATAAGGATGCATCATTAAATGACTCTACGCCTATAAAAAAAACAAAATCTGATACAGTTGTTGATAACAATGCAGACCTGAACGCCTGCTTTGAAGAATTCTGGGGGCTTTATCCCAAGAGGTTAAACAAAGAATCAGCAAGAAAAGAATACCTTAAGTTAAAGCCCGACAGCGAGTTGAGAAAGAAGATAATTTCATCATTGAAACGGGATAAAGTGAGTGAAAATTGGACTAAAGAACGAGGAAAATACATCCCACTTTGCAGTAATTGGATAATTAACCGAAGATGGGAAGATGTCCCCGACGATGAATACTTTTCTTCTTTTGATACAGACGAATTCTTTGCGGCGGCACTAAAAAAAAGCAATATGATATAGCTTTTAAATTACATCTGAGATTTTATTTTTTGGACAACATCATATTTTCAACTAAACAAATCATTACTTACTATTATTTCCAAAACACTAATTTAATCACCATATAAATCTTTCAATATCATAATTACCTTTCAAATTCACAATTATTGCGAAAGGAAAAGTACGGTTCTCGACTAAAGAACCGCACCTTAATCTGTATTATTTAGTTGCTCATCGCTTTAACGAAGGTTTTGTGGGTGTTTGCTTCGCTTATCACTTATCACCTATCACTTATCACTTATCACTTGCCAGCACACCCACACCCAAAAACTTTATTTCGCTATGCGTTATGTTGCAACTTGGTATAATATCGTCCGAAACTGCTAAAGTGGGGGTTAACTATAGATTTGCATCATTATCTATAAAAACGAAATAAAGGTAACTTTTTCACACGTCAGCTCCACGCTCCACGCTCAACACTCCAAACTCCACCCTCTACTTTTCAATTTTCAATCACTACAACGATGCTGACAAAGAACCGAAATTTTTGATTATCAATCCTTTTTTCACAGCTTTTTTATATGTTTGAATTGCTCCACCGAAAGTATATGAAACGAAACATACAGCGTGTGAAGAATTCTCAATCATATATTTATTCCGAGCAATAATTGCCGATTTGAAGTGATATTTTTCCAATCCTTCGGGATAAATAACATCATCAAAATAAATGCGCTCTTTTATGTTAAATGTAAGATAGGGTATGACTAAAAAACAACGAATATATTTATACTCTTTCTTCAACTCATAAACCATTCTTGCACACATCCAATCAAAGTTTCCCATTCCTCCGCAAAGAAAATCTGTTATGCCACTATTTATCAGCGTTATTATATAATCCCTTATTGCTGTTTCATTTTCTTCGTGAATGTCCCTGTGTCCTATAAACATAGCGGTTGTTTTTTTCACAAATTTCCTCCGTGTTTTTAGATAATAACATATTTTAGCTAAAAAAGCAACAGAGTGTTATGTTTTAATACGCTATGTTTCTGTATAATCAAAACTAAATGTTGTATACTTATACTGTTAGTTACACAAAAATTGAAAGCAGGAATACACGATGTCAAAAACATCCATTGGAAAAAGAATACGCCAATATAGAGAAGCGAAATATATGCGTCAAGATGACCTTGCGGAAAAAACTAATTTAAGCGTAACATATATCGGAATGATTGAACGAGGCGAACGGCTTCCTCGCTTGGATAAGTTTATAGAAATAGCCAACGCATTAGAAGTTTCGGCTGATTTATTGCTTGCTGATGTTATTACAACGGGTTATAAAGTTAAAAGCTCAAAGCTCACCGAACAAATTGAAAAGCTGTCAGAAGAAGACCGACTTCGTATCTACGATGTCATTGATACAATGATAAATCATAGCCACAAGAAGAATTAACATATTAAGTCTGCATCAAAAATGGTGCAGATTTTTTTATTTGCATTAACTTTTGTTTTCGTGGGTGTTTGCTTTAACGATAGTTTTCGTGGGTGTCAGACGCGGGGTTGCTTCAACTTTGGTTTTCTTTAACGAAGGTTTTGTGGGTGTTTTTGAAAAAACACCCACACCCAAAAACTTTTAATCCGCTATGCGTTATGTTGAGGATTAGTATAATAGTCCGAAAATGCTAAAAGTGGGGGTATGCTGTGTAGTTGTATCATTATCCATATTTGGTGGAACAAAGATAACTTTTTCACTTGCAAGCTCCAAACTCCACACTTCACACTTCAATCTTATCACATATCACCAATAAAGCTTTTTATTTGCGATCCCAGTAGTAGTACCAGCAGTATGTATTGGTTAAATAATCCGCAGCAGTGGATTTGTTTGTTACGGTAACCCCGCTTGATACGCCCTTTGTATTTGTTACATACCATCCGTAAGGATCTTCAAATATTACACTTTCAAGATAAGAGCAACCATAGAAAGCGCCATATCCTATACTTGTTACGCTGTTGGGTATGGTTATGCTTGCAAGAGCGTCGCACCAGCCGAAAGCACCATCCCCTATACTTGTTACGCTGTCGGGGATGTTTATGCTTACAAGGGAGGAACAATAAGCGAAAACCCAATCCCCTATACTTGTTACGCTGTCAGGGATGGTTATGCTGACAAGGGAGAAGCAATAAGTGAAAGCATTATCCCCTATACTCGTTACGCCTTCGGGTATGATTATGCTTGTAATGGAGTCGCAACCACAGAAAGCACTATCCCCTATACTTGTTACGCTACCGTCTGTTGGAATAACGCTGTTTTTACACCCTAATATTAAGGTTTTGGTTGATGTTTCAATCAAACAGTTATTTGTACTGTGATACACCTTATTTCCACTTGATACTACTATGTTTTCAAGAGAGTAGCAACAGTCGAAAGCACAATCCCCTATACTTGTTACACCGTCGGGGATGGTTACGCTTGCAAGTGAGGCGCAACAAGCGAAAGCTCTATCCCCTATACTGTTTACGCTGTCGGGGATGGTTACGCTTACAAGAGAGACGCAACCAGCGAAAGCACTATCCCCTATACTTGTTACGCTGTCTCCGATGGTTATGCTTTCAAGGGAGTAGCAATCCTCGAAAGCACTATCCCCTATACTTGTTACGCTGTCTCCGCTGGTTATGCTTTCAAGGGAGTCGCAACTATAAAAAGCATAATCCCCTATACTTGTAACCCCATTCATAATTACAACCTCAGTAATTTTATCTCTTTCATTATACCACGGCACATCAATATTAGACGAATAATCAGGCATATCACCTTCACCCCAGATTGTCAAAACGCCGTCTGTCAGATTTGCCTTTAATGGAGCTAAATCATAATTTTTTCCCGAATCACTATTGCGATACCAATAGTAGAACTCGTATGTATCGGTTAAATAATCCGCAGCGGTGGATTTATTTGTTACTGTAACCTTTGTTCCGCTTGATTCGCCATTTGTTTTTGTTACATACCATCCGTTTGGATTTTCAAATATTACACTTTCAAGAGAAACGCAATCATCGAAAGCACCCCACCCTATACTCATTACGCTTTTCGGTATGGTTATGCTTGCAAGAGACGTGCAACCAGAAAAAGCGTCGCTCCCAATACTTGCTACGCTGTCGGGTATGGTTATGCTTGCAAGAGCGTCGCACCAGCCGAAAGCACCATCCCCTATACTTGTTACGCTGTCGGGGATGTTTATGCTTACAAGGGAGTCGCAACTATAGAAAGCCGAATCCCCTATACTTGTTACGCTGCCGTCTGTTGGAATAATACTGTTTTTACAACCTTTTATTAAGATTTTGGTTTTGGTTTCAATCAAACAGTTATTCTTACTGTGATATACCTTATTTCCACTTGATACTACTATGCTTGCAAGGGAGGAACAATTAGCGAAAGCATAATCCCCTATACTTGTTACGCTGTCGGGGATGGTTACGCTTACAAGGGAGTCGCAACTAAAGAAAGCATAATCCCCTATACTTGTTACGCTGTCAGGGATGGTTATGCTCGCAAGAGAGTCGCGCCAACAGAAAGCATAATCCCCTATACTTGTTACGCTGTCTGGGATGGTTATGCTCGCAAGGTATGAGCAAAGAGCAAAAGCACAATCTCCGATACTTGTTACTCCTTTTTTTATAACAACCTTAGTAATTTTCTCTCTTTCATTATACCACGGCACATCAGAATAAGACGAATAATCGGGCATATCACCTTTGCCCCAGATTGTCAAAACGCCGTCTGTCAGATTTGCCTTTAATGGATCTAAATAATAATCTACTCTTAAACCTACATCTTTCACATTCAATTCCACTGTCAAAGTATCGAGGAAGAAAACGGAAGAGCCGTTTTTATAATCTTGCGACAAAAACTCTGACATACTTGAAACAGGTGCATACTTTGGAACAACTGTAATTTCCATATATGCGGTAAATGTTTTGGGTGCATCGTCGGAAATCTTGATACCACCCTGACCGTAACTGAAATATGGATTTATTGTTCCGTCTGCATTTTTGAAAGCGTATTTCACATAATACTGTGCGTCGCCTTCGGGGTTTAACTTTGCTGTTTCTTTTTTCAACTCTTTTACATTGAAGTATTCAACGCCTAAAACATCGGTATTTCCCAAATGGGTATAATTAAAAGTGATATCCAAAGTTGGAGCATAATTTTCAAAAGAATAATATGCTCTCTCATAACCACGTTGCAAAATAGGAACTCTGCCTTCTATGATAGTTATTTCTTTACCCCATTTAAAGAGCTTGAAACCGCCACTAATATCATAATAGAATCCCATTTCAAAATAAGCGGCATAATAATTATCCAAGTTTTCCGCAGTTCCGCTTTCAAAATGCAAAACGCCCGAAAGCATTGCATACACACCTGTTCCTGCATCCAAATATACGCTTATGCAATCCTTGAGACCTATTATACTTGCGTTTATATGGATATTCAACCCTAATTCAAGGTCAACCTTGCCCGTTACATCAATTGTTTTTTTATCCCATTTATCAACCTGATTATGATATGTACTTGAATTTTTATGGTCTACTCTGACGCCAAATTGGTCTTCCGAATAGAAGGTAAAAGAACAATCGATAGTTGCTTCAAGGTCAAAGTTACAAACAAGCTCTAACGTTAATCTGAAATCGAAAACACCTAAGAACTTAAACGGCACTTCGCCTATATCCATTCCTTTGCCGTTTCCGTTAGATGCGTTTCCGCTGTTTTGCATTAACGAACGGAGCTTTTCCACCTCTGCCGCCCAATCGCCGCCCTGCATTCTGTTAAGCATTCTCTGTTCAAAGTCTTTTGCTTCTCTTTCCTGCGGCTTGCAATCCTCGCAAAGATTATAACCGTCTACGTGCTCGGGATATATTTCAAAAACATTGTGGTTTGCTATGGTGGTGACATGTATACAGTTCAGGCAATGCAATGTATTTGAGCTGATATTAAGAACATACGCTGTGCCATCAAGTCCCGATACTGCCTTACATACTTTACACTCGTCTTTTTTCATTGCATCCATATCGGGGTATAGATTCAGCAATGCCTTTGCTGTGTATACATCCATATGAGATACATCTATCACTTTCTCAACATAACGGCAAGTTGATGTATGTATGGTTTTCGTTGTTCTGTTTACATAATAGTGCATCTCATCATTTAAAGATGCTTCTGCTTTAATCGTTAAGTTAAAACCAAGAGTTACGGTTGTTTTGGTTGTAACTCCCAAATGCATATCTTTGGTATTACAATGACCGTAAAACCAGATATCAGACTTTATACCTGCGGTGCAAGTGATTTTTATACTGCCTACATCCGTACCGCCTGTTGTTTTCAAAGGAATAGTACAAGTGAGCTTCCCTTCAATATCCACTGTACAATATCCACCGTCATGATGCATGAACTCTTTTTTTGTTAATTCAAAATCGAAATAATCCTTAAAGGATTTTCCAACCAAATCCACGGCAACAACGCCATGTTCAAGTGCATAATCTTTAGCCGCAAGGTTTGCTGCTGCGATATGCTCAACAAATGCATCACTTTCCTGAATTGCTCCAACAATTTCGTTTTCTAAATCTTCATTAAACTCAATTGCCATATCACCCGAATACTGATTTGTAAACACATCAAGGGTTGCAAAAAGCTCGTCAAGTTCAGGAGCTGTCATTTCAACAATTGTGCTTTTGCCTGACTGATATATTTTTTGAATTTTACCAAAGTAAAGCTCCTTTGAAGAATCAGCCAACACCTCTGCTTCAGATGAATAATCTCCAACGGCTAATATTTTTCCTATAAGCTCGTCTGTAAATCCGTCCCCCTTGGAAAGAGTGAGGGTATACAGCTCTTTTTCTTCGTCAAAGCTTATTGTATAAGGATAATAACCCGGGCTTAAACTCTCTAAATTCTTCAAAAAGATTATATTATTTTCGAAGTCAATATTTTCTTTATCGGGGCCGCCAACTTCAAAAGTTATACTTTTGGCTTTGTAATCGACAAAAGAAGCGTCTCCCGACAATTCTACCGTATATATCTCATAATTTTCATATGTAGTTTCAGGTGAGATTCTATAAACAGATTCACCGTCAACAGCCACAGAGTAATTTACAGGTATATTTACATCATCAACAACATGATATACTTTTACATTTTCCAAAAGCTCCGACAAACTGCCGTTGAAATTCACGAGGAACGAAAAATCATTGCCACATTTGGGAAGAAACATTTCTTCTGCCAATGTTTCCTCAATCTCTGTTTCAACCTCAAAAAAGTTATAAATCTTTAAAAAGTATGATTTAACCTGAATATAGTCGGTTGAATTTATATTACCGTTATTGTCCGTATCTCCTGCCGAAAAATACGCACCTTCAAGGTCGAAGGTTTTAAGAAAGTATTTTTTTATCTGAAGATAATCCGTTGAAGTTATAATGCCGTCTCCGTCAACGTCCCCAATAACCTCGGCTATGGATTCTTCACCGTTAATTGAAATAATATCTCCTGTTCTGATAATATCGTCTGACGGTATTTCACTGCCGTCTCTTGTGATATTCAGCACCTTATCTGAACCGAGTTTTTGTTTAAACTCAGAAAAAACCGTTTTTTCACTCATCAACAAGGTAACATCATTTTCAGGTGTTACTCCATACCTAAAGGTGCTGTTTGCTAAAAATCCTTCAGCATTATCACCCGTTTCAAGGGTTTCATCTTGCGAAATCTCACCAATTGTCACATCCTGTTGCGTAGCTTGTCCAACGCTTTCCACGGCTTCACCGTTTACTTTTAACGCTGAAACAACATTGGAAAACAAGGAAATTAAAATGCTGAAAAGCAACAGAACAGATATTTTTTTCATGTTTTTCCTTTGCATAAATGTACATTCCTCCATTTTTTAGTTTTTCGACTTAACGATAGTTTCGTGGGTATCAAAGTGTGGGTTTCGTGGGTGTTCGACTCAACGAGAGCTTCGTGGGTGTTTTTGAAAAAACACCCACACCCAAAAACTTTTATTCGCTATGCGTTGTGTTGCAACTTGGTATAATATCGTCCGAAACTGCCAAAAGTGGGTTTGAGACATATATCTCGTTCAAAATAGCAACGAAATAAAGGTAACTTCTGCACTTATCAGCTTCCCACTTATCACTTACCACTTATCACCTATCACTTATCACTTATCACTTGCCAGCACACCCACACCCAAAAACTTTATTTCGCTATGCGTTGTACTGTAGCTTGGTAACTTCTGTGCTTGTCAGCTTCAAGCTCAACACTTATCACTTATCACTTATCACTTACCACTTACCACTTACCACTTATCACTTATCACTTACCACTTACCACTTATCACTTATCACCTATCACCCATCACTTACTTCTCATCTATTTCCAAAACCTTTTGCAAAGCCATAAGTATGCCCAATTTTGCGTGGGCAAATGTGAGTCCGCCTTGGAAATACACTGCATACGGCTCACGCATTGGAGCGTCGGCGGTCAACTCAATAGACGAGCCCTGTATACACGCTCCTGCCGCCATTATTACTTCGCTATCGTACCCCGGCATAGGGCCAGGGATTGGTGAAGCATAGCTATCAACTGCGGCTGCTGCCTGTATTCCCTGACAGAAAGCGATAACCTTTTCAGGTGTTCCCAACCTTATGGACTGAACAATATCGTGCCTTGATTCTGTCATATTCGGAACAGATTCATACCCCAACGGTTCAAACACATTTGCGGCAAATATAGCACCCTTAACCGCAGAAGCAACCACTGTTGGAGCGAAAAACAAGCCCTGATAAAGGGACTGAAGTATACCGAAGTTTATACCTACCTCTAACCCTAACCCGGGGGCATTAAGACGATAGCCGCATCTCTCTATAAGCTCTTTCTTACCGCAGATATATCCACCGCTTGCAGCAAGACCGCCGCCAGGGTTTTTAATAAGTGAACCTGCCATAATATCTGCACCAACCTCAGTTGGCTCTTTCAGCTCAACAAATTCACCGTAGCAGTTATCAACAAAGCATATAACATCCGACTTTATACTTTTAATAAAAGCAATAAGCTCCCCTATCTGCTCAACGGAAAATGTGGGGCGCATTTTATACCCCTTTGAACGCTGAATAGTTACAACCTTTGTTTTTTCGTTTATACATTTACGAATTGCATCATAATCAAAGCTACCGTCGGGCAACAGCTCTGCCTCTCTGTATGTAACACCGTTTTCCATAAGTGAACAAGGAGACGGACGAAGCCCTATAACCGATTCCAATGTGTCATAAGGTCTGCCAACGGGTGAGAAAAGCTCGTCACCAGGGAGAAGATTTGCGGAAAGCGCCGTTGCTATTGCGTGGGTTCCGCAGGTAATCTGAGGGCGCACAAGGGCGGCTTCTGTTCTAAAGCAGTTGGCATATACCGCTTCAAGGGTATCTCTGCCCAAATCATCATAACCGTAACCCGTTGACGGCACAAAGCAATGGGCTCCCACCTTTGCATCCTGCATTGCCCTTATTACCTTTGCCTGATTTGTTTCCGCTATCCTGTCTATTTCGTCAAAGCGTGTCTTTAATCTATCTAAAGCCACTTCTCCCATTTTATATACTTTATCGCTTATTCCAAATTCAAAAAAACTGTTCATTTTTACCTCTTTTATATTTATTTATCACAGAAAAGCAGGCAAAGCCCGCTTGCTCTGCCTGATTATTTTTTTCTGTACCAATAATATTCAAAATATGTATCTGTAAGCCATTTAGCCATTTTGGATTTATCTTCAACAGCTATATCCTCGCCCTTTTTGGAATGTTCCGTTTTGGTCACATACCAATTTTCCGTATTCTCAAATGTTACGGATTCAAGTGCCGAACAGCCCCAGAACGCTCCGAACATAATTGTTGACACATTTTTTGGTATGGTAATACTTTTAAGCGCCGTACAACCGTAAAACGCACTATCGTCTATACTCTCAAGGGATTGAGGAAGCGTTATTTTTGAAAGTGACGTACAGTCGCAAAACGCATACCAGCCGATACTCTCAATTGTTTCGGGGATAGTTATGCTCTTAAGGGACGAACAACCACGGAAAGAGTCATCACCTATTCTCGTTACATTTCCATTTGACGGTATAACGCTGTTTTTACAACCGTAAATCAAAATTTTTGTTGCTAAAATATACAAGCAGTTACCCTCACTGCAATATACAGGGTTACCCTTGTCTACGGTTATGCTTTCAAGTCCACTGCAATATTCAAAGCAGGAAGAACCGATACTTGTTACACTTTTGGGTATAAGTATACTCTTAAGGGAAGAACAATCGCTGAACGCGTGCCACCCTATTTTTGTTACAGTTTCGGGTATCGTTACGCTTTCCAGCGTTGTGCATCCCATAAACGCTCTGTCACCGATTCCCGTTACTCCGCTGTCAATAACGATATTCTTGATTTTTGCATCCTTCCAAGGGGTTTTTGCCCATTTGGAATAGTCGGGCATTGATCCGTTTCCGCTTATTGTCAAGGTAGTGCCTGTGATTTTAGCGTTAACACCGTCACCAAGCTCAAAGCTTTTTTCTTCTGCTGTAACTGTAACATTGCAACTTGCCGTTTTTCCGTTTTTGGTTTTTGCGGTAATCACTGCACTGCCACTTGATTTTCCACTCACTGAACCGTTTGAAACCGTTGCAACGGATGCCGACGAGCTTGTCCACTCAACAGCATTATTTTCACTAACTGTAAGAATGTATTTTGCAGTCGCTCCACCCGATGTTACTTTAATTGTTGCTTTTCCCTTGCTTTTTGCGGTTACGGTTATTTCGTTTACATTTCCGTTTGCTTTCACAACAGCAGTTGCAACATTTTCGTTATCCGTTATAACGGTTACCGCTTCACCGTTCTGAGTTGTTGCCGTAAAGGTCACTGTTGCTGTTTCGTATTTAACGGTTGTGCTTAATGTCCCCTTTCCACCTACAGAGAGTGAAAGAGTTGATTTATCAAGAGTTATCTCCGTCGGTTCAAGAGTTACACTGCCGTTTTTCTCACTGAGGGTGATACCTGTACCTACTGACGGCTCGTCGCTCACTTCTTCGGAAACATCTTCAGAAACAGTTACATCCTCAGAAACAGTTACATCCTCAGAAACGGTTACATCCTCAGAAGCAGTTACATCTTCAGAAGCAGTTGCATCTTCAGAAGCAGTTGCATCTTCGGAAACATTAACTTCATCAGAAATTTCTTCTGAAATTGCAGGTTGCTCGCTCGACGAATCATCGGTGTTATCTCCACCGCATCCACTAAGCGGAATTGCCATTGCAAGGGCAAGAGCAAGGGCAGACTTTGAAAAATTATGTTCTTTATGCATATGGGTATGGGAATTGGCATCAACCAATTCTTCGTTATGATTTTCCAACTCTTTCGACTTGCTATGAAACAAATGTTTTGAATTTTTCATATATTTTTCCTCATATATTTTTTATATATAGCTATTATCTTGCTTACAAACAACAAATACAGCTTCAACGCCATATTTCAAGAAAAGTTTTACCGTTTCTTCGTCCATCAATTCACCGCATACGGCAATTGGCACAGCAGGAGGACAGCCAACCGACGGAGACGCAAGTATACGCCCCTTTGCATCCCTCACATCAATAAGCTCTTTTTTGGAAAGCAACGCTTCTCTTGGTGTCATAGCCCTTTGCGGATGCTTACTGCCGGCAATTCGCAATTGACAACTCCACTCTCCGCACTCCCCACTGTCTGAATTGTCAACTCCACACTCCACACTGTTTAAATCCACACTGTCAAAAATGTTTTTCAGCTCATCAAAACAATCTGTTTGTGGTGTGAACATAAGAACCAAAAAGTCATCATCGTAAAATTCGGGGAAAATATTGTTTTTTTCCAAAAGTTTACCAAGCCAAGCTCCTGAATAACCAAAATTTTTTCCGCTTATTGTTACCTTTAACGGTTCTTTTCCAACAAGGGAAAAACCTTTTTCCAAAAGGTATTTTTTAAACTGCTCAACCTTTGGTATATACAAAGACAGCAATTCGGGGAGCTTAGTTAAATATTTATTTGTTAAATCAAGAGAATGTAAAATAAGATATGATGGACTTGTTGAAGCAAAAATTGACATTCCCTCTTTTACTATTCCGGATATGTATCTTCTTTTTTCTGATTCTGATGCATTACCAAAAAGGAGATTTTTCTCTGCAAACCCTTCTGATATATGCAAATACCCACCACCTGTAAGGGTTGGCAAGGTTTTATGCGCTGAATCGCAACACATATCCGCACCCAAATCCATTGGATGAAGGGAGGTAGACAAAAATTTAAGATACCCACCGTGAGCATTGTCAACAAGTAAAAGCACACCATATTTTCTGCAAACTTCGGATATGCTTTTTATATCAAGTATGTTTCCCAAATAATCGGGGCTTGTGAGATAAACGGCAGTTGGTTTTTCTGCAAGGGACAATATTTCCCTCTCAATATCACTTGATGTAACATTGCAAGCAAGATAACTCCCATCATCTGTGGGATAAATCCATCTCACATCAAAGCCAACGAGAGCCGATGCAGTTAAAAAAGTTTTATGAGCGTTTCTCCCTGCAAGAATCAAGGGATTTTTTACTCCCCTCGTTGCAAGATACAGCATTGAACGGATTGACAAAGACGAACCCTCTGTGGAATAAAAGGTGTGGCAACCAAAAAGTCCGCTTGCGTTTTCCTCGCTCCTTGCAATTATTCCCTCTGCCTCAAAAAGAGAATCTGCACCGCATATCTCCGTTATGTCATATTTTTCAAATCCTGTGAAATCAACCCCTTTATGACCCGGCATATGTAACCTTACAGGGTTGTTTTTTTCGTATTCAATTAAAAAATCATGTATTGGTGTGTTGATAAAAACACCGCCTTTATTCTTCTTCCTCGGAAGCGGCAACCGCTATGGCACATTCCATACGCTTTTTGAAAAGCTCACAGCCGTATTTGTAAACCCCTTTAACAGAGCCGGTTGCGTGGTATGCATTTGCGGCACAGCCGCCTGAACAATAGAGCTTTGCCCAGCAGTCCTTACATTCTTCCCTTGCATAAACATTACAGGACATAAATTCGTTTCTTATTCCACCGTTGGTAACACCGTTCCAGATATCGCCCAATTTGAATTTTTCATCACCAACAAACTGATGGCATGGGTAAAGGTCGCCCCAAGGTGTAACAGCCATATATTCTGTACCCGAACCGCAACCCGATATGCGTTTATAAATGCAAGGGCCTGCTTTGAGGTCAATCATATAATGATAGAATGTGAAGGGTCTACCCTCTTTTCTGCGTTCTATCATCAATCTTGCCAAATCTTCATACTGCTTCATAACAATTGGCATATCCTCTGCAGTAAGCTCCGACGGGTCGCCCGATGCACAGACAACAGGTTCCATGCTAAGCTCGTTGAACCCCAACCTTAACATTTCCCTTATGTCCTTTAAAAAATCGGGGTTAGCGTGGGTAAATGTGCCACGCATATAGTAATCCTTACCGCCCCTTGCCTGAACCAGCTTCTGGAATTTTGGAACAATTCTTTCCCAGCTACCCTTTCCGTTGTAGTCAACACGGAATCTGTCGTGAATCTCTTTTCGTCCGTCTAAGCTGAGAACAACATTGGACATTTCCTTATTGGCAAACTCTATAACCTCGTCATTGATATTCAAACCGTTTGTTGTTAATGTGAATCTGAAATTTTTGTTATGCTGTTTTTCTATGGAGCGAGCGTATGCAACAAGCTCTTTCAGCATATCAAAATTCATAAGTGGCTCACCGCCAAAAAAGTCAACTTCAAGGTTATGCCTTGTTCCCGAATTTTCGATAAGAAAATCCAAAGCACGCTTTCCAACTTCAAGGGACATTATTGCCCTTTCGCCCTTGTATTTACCCTGACTTGCAAAACAGTATGCACAGTTAAGGTTGCAGGTGTGGGCAACATGAAGGCAAAGTGCCTTAACAACTCCCGAAGTTTTTTGCTTAAGCTCACCTGCCATATTTTCAAATGTGTCAGGCGCGAAAAGAAGCTCTTCCGCTTTCAGTTCCTCTATCTGCTCTAAACATTCAAGAATATCCCCTTCTGTAACATCAGGGTATCTTGCAGATATATTTTTAATTATTTCTTCTTTTGATGCGGTTTCGTACATGGAAATTATATCATATGCAACCTCATCAACAACATGAACGGAGCCGGAGCATATGTCAAGAACAATATTCAAATTGTCGAATTTATATTGATGTATCATTTTTCCTCATTCAATTCGGTTTTAAACCGTTCAAAATTTTTTCGTTTTCTGTTTTAAATTATCAAAGCCAATATCATTTAAATTCAAAACTAAAAGCAAAACTTAAGCATTTATCCAAACAGAATTTACTATTAGTAAAAACACCGCCGTTTTGTGGCGGTATTTCTGCTTTACTATTTGGATTCTTTAACTGCTTTAACAGCTTTTGCGTTTTCGCATTTCTGGTTTGCGATACCGCAGCTTGTTTTACAAGCGGATTGGCAAGATGTCTGACATTCGCCACAGCCACCGTTTTTTGCACTCTTGCAAAGATTGCGAGTTGCTAAAGTTTTGATATGCTTCATAAAAATCTCCTCCGTATCCTTTATTTGCATTTTTATTATATCACCTTTTATATTTAAAGTCAATACCAATTTTTTGTATTTATGTCAAGTTACCTTTGAATTATTAAAGTTTTATAATGGGGCATTTCTTCTCATTATTTATGATAAATACCATTCGGAAAAGTTTCATAATTTACATATGCCGTTTTTTGAAAACCTCATTTTCTGCTTAAAATTTCTTTCCGAAAGTCAAGTGTATTGGGGGGAAAAATTAAAATTATACTCCCATAAACGCCATTTAACTGAAAAAATGTGTTTTTTGTTGTTGAAAAGTTTTTTAAAAATCGGTTTTCTATGCTGCCGGCTAATACTTTTGGAAAATAATATGTTATTATATAAAAAACTCTCCAAAAATTCATATATCAAGCCCCTTAATCATATTTGATGCTCATATAATGCAGCTTTATATATCTCTTTGTCAAATATAGTGGGCAAGCATATTATGGTAATACATAATTCTAAAGGGGCTAATGTATGAATAATCGAAATATTTATTATTATAAATACACAAATTATAAATTCAATAACAATAATGATTGCTGTCAGAAAGCTTCAGTAATTCTGTTCCGTGAATTTCTTTTGAATTAACGTTCCGAGGGAATAAAAAAGGTTCTTTCAATTACAACACCGCCTTTGTTTTGTTATAAAATTTATATAAAACAATTGACAACTTGCCTTTGAAACGGCAAATTGTCAACCTTTTTTGGTGGAAGTGAGGGGAGTCGGTCTCGCCTGAACACACCCCACAAAACTCCGTTTTGCGGGGACCCCGAATTGCTCGGTCAGGGTGCGGGAAAAGTGTCCACCGGGCACTTTTCTTACACGCACCCGTTCGACTCCCTTATGAACAGCACCCTATATCGAGAAAGCGAAAAGGACGAGTAATGGGGAGTCGGTCTCGCCTGCGGGCTCGGTCAGGGTTGGCTCTGACAGTCCACCGGACTGTCATTCACTACCAACCCGTTCGACTCCCCTCACCTTCAGAACAAAAAACAGCACCATGCTCCCGCATAGTGCTGTTTTTTATTTGGTGGACCAAAACCAGCACCATCCGAACACGAAGAGAGGGATTCAGCATCTTTTAGTGTGATGGTGGAAGAATTTTTAGCACTTGTATTATATGTAATAACAAGTTTGCGGCTTCCGTCATCGTTATCAAACACATATACTCTGTTGACGAGGGTATCTATAATTCTTTGTTGATAATCTTCTTCGTCTACTGACCCGTCTTTAATGAAGTTTGTGAGCCAATATATTATGCTTTCCTTTGTTATTGACGTTTTTTTTATTTCTTCTACATATATCTGTTTTTGCAAGTCGCTTTTTTCGGAACTTAATTCCATCAAACGTGAGCTTATATCGTCTGTTGTGATTCCTTTTTCAACAAGCTTTAATAAATTTGAGATTGATAACTGAGTTTCTTTTAATTGAGCGTTTAATGCTTCCACCCTGCTTTTATCGTTGAATTCTCTTTCTGTTATTTCAACTATTTTTTCTGCTATATATTCTATTGTTTCGGGTCTGAGAATATTTTCAATGGTTGTGGTGACAACGGCTTTTTCGAGGATTTCTTTTCTTTCGTTTCGTTTATCACACGTTTTCTTTCTTTTGCGGTCAACACAAGTGTAATAGTTGTGTATTGTTCCGTTTTTACTCGTTCCGCTTTCACCCACCATTTGGCTTCCGCATTTGCCACAAAATAGTTTCCCCGTTAACAAGTATTGCATTGGTCCTTTCATTCTTCCCGAAGAACGCTTATTATGTTTGAGCATAGACTGAACCCTATAGAATGTTTCTTTGCTTACGATTGAAGGGACGCCATTTTCGATAACTACATCGTCAAATTCATATATACCGATATATTTTTTATTGGTAAGAATTGAGGTCATACTTCCGACTCTGAAGGGCTTCCCTATTGCCGTTCGATATCCTTTTTCGTTAAGGATATCTACTATTTGCCTTTGTGATTTTCCGTTGACATAAAGCTCAAAAATCTCCTTAACGATAGGTGCTGTACGTGGGTCTATTTCGTATTTTTTGTCGGCAGTTTTTCGATAACCCAACGGCATATATCCACCCGTTATCATACATTTTAAAGCGTTTTCTTTCATACCTCGTTTTACACCTCTTGAAAGGTTTTCTGAATAATACTCCGCCATACCTTCAAGAAGGGATTCAAGAATGATTCCTTCGGGTTCATCTGTTATCGATTGTTCTGTATAAAAGATTTTTACACCATTCTTTTTTAGTTTTGCTTTATATATCGCAGAATCGTATCTGTTTCTTGCAAAACGGTCAAGTGTATACATTATTACAACAGAAAAAAGACCTTTTTCAGAGTCCTTTATCATTCGTTGAAAATCGGCTCTGTTATCGGTTTTACCCGAAATAGCTCTATCGACATATTCTCCGACAACGGTTAATTCGTTTTTTTCTGCAAACTCATAGCATTTTCTCAATTGTCCTTCTATGGATTCTTCTCTTTGACTATGGCTGGAGTATCGGGCGTATATTACTGCTTTTTTCATTTTGAATTTCCCTTTTTTATACCTAAAATCTTACACTACTCTCAAACATTGAAACGTTGGAGCTTCTTTAAAATTCAAAACATATCCGATTAGGATAGGTTCTTTTTTTCCAAAATACTGTCAACTTGTGCAAAAAAAAGCACGAGTTTAATTTTTTTAGTCAGCTTTTTCTTTTCGCTCTCTCGTTCTATTTGTTTTATACTTTCAAATGTTTGTTCGCTATAAATGGAAATTTCACTTATAATTTTGTTCCTATGCTTCCATTTTTTACAATTTACTCATAAATGAAACTGCTTTGCCGAGACATCGAACTTCGTTGAGTTCTTCGCCAATATATACGAGAGGTTCAAACGATGGGTTTTCGGGGCTGAGGATGAGTTTCTTTTTTTCTGGGTAGAAGTACCAACGCTTTAATGTAGCTTCTTCGCCTATGATGACAGCGGCAATCTCTCCGTTTTCTACGGTTGGTTGCTCACGAATAAAAACCACGTCACCGTTATTGATTCTTGCCCCTGTCATACTATCGCCCTTTGCTATAAGACAGAAGTCAGCTTTGATGTCCGCAGAAGCGTCTATATACGTTTCGTGATCTTCAGAAGCGAATATTGGCGTTCCGCAGGCTATCTCTCCGAGAACAGGAAAACGTTTTATTTTAATTGGATGAACGTTGGATGGGAGAGTAGTAGCGTGCTCTGGTGCTTTTTCATCTTCCCACCCCATTAAATATGCGGGGGTTACGCCAAGTATCTCAGCGAGAGATACTATCGTTTCGTGTTTGATATTTTTTATTTCTCCACTTTCATATCTTTGCATTGTTGCTTCTTTTACATTGAGCTTTTCAGCTATCTCTTTTAATGTCATGTTTCGACTTAATCGAGATTCTTTTATTCGGTCTTGCAAAATTCCCACGATTTGTTTCCTCTCACTTCATTTTTGTTTATTATAGCATATACTTTCTCAATATGCAACATTTTTTTTAAAAAAAATAAAAAAACTTACATAAAACGTATTGACAAATAAGAGGTAGCGTGCTATAATCAGCTTACGTAATACGTAAGTACGCTTAGAGAGGAGGTTGACAAATGAAATATTCCGTTGATACTAAGGCACTAAAAAAAGCGATGATTGATGAAGGTATATCAACTCAAATCGAGCTTTCGCAAAAAGCTAACATAAGTGTTAAAACCGTTAACGGCATCTTGAATGGCAAGATTACCCCTTCCACATCGATTATGTATAACATAGCATCTTGTCTTAATCTGCCGTCAAAAAAGGCTGGAGAAATTTTTTTTGCTGTCAGCTTACGCAATACGTAAGTTCGCTTTGACTTAACCAAACAAAGGAGACCCCCATGGAAGAAAGAATCATAACAGAATGGCAAGCGGAAAATCTTGCCATGTATTTCGTAGGGATGTATGACCGTATCATTGATTATTACAAGGACCCAAAGAACGTTGAGGGATATAGAAAATGGCACTACGAACGATACGGATTTTACCCTGAACACCCATTAGGTAAAAAATACGAGGAGAAAAAATAATGACAAGGTTAACAGCGAGTAATTACTATTCGCCTGAAATGAGCAAGAAATATTTCAGCGTTTCGCAGTACAAAACTTTCCTCGATTGTCCCGCAAGAGCTATGGCAGAGATAAGAGACGAATACAAACAGCCCATGACAACGGCTTTGCTCGTTGGCTCTTATGTGGATGCATATTTTGAAGGAACTCTTGAAAGTTTTGTTACCTTACATCCTGAAATATTCAAGAAGAACGGTGAATTAAAAGCCGACTTTGTTCAAGCGGAGTCGATTATTCAACGCATTGAAGAAGATGAGCTTTTTATGGAGTATATGTCAGGCAAGAAGCAGGTTATCAAAACAGCAAAACTGTTTGGCGCACCATGGAAAATCAAGATTGATGCCTACCATCCGTGTGAAAAGATTGTAGACCTCAAGGTGATGCGTTCCCTTGAACGTATTATGGGAAAATCTTTTGTTGAACACTGGATGTACGATCTCCAAACGGCTATTTATTCTGAAGTGGAATATAAAGCCAACCGAAAGAAGAAAAAAGAGCGTTTACCAACATATCTTGCGGTAGCAACAAAGGAGGATGTAACGAACCTCGAAATAATACATATTCCCCATTGGCGACACCAAGAGTGCCTTGCCGAAGTAGAGAAAAATATGCCTCTTTTCATAGCATACAAAAGCGGGAAAGTTGAAGCTCCCGGCTGTGGTGTCTGTGACTACTGCAAGAGCGTGAAGAAACTCAAAGCCCCGATAGACTTTGAAATGGTCGGGCTGAGTAATAAAGATATTGCACTTATGGAGGGGAGGATATTTTGAAATTATTAAGTCTATTTGACGGTAGCGGTGGTTTTCCACTCGCAGGTGTTCTGTGCGGCATTACGCCCATAGCCGCTTCAGAGGTTGAGCCATATCCGATAGCCGTTACAAAATCACGTTTCCCTAATATGAAGCATTTGGGGGATATAGCAAAAATCAACGGAGCAGAGATTGAACCCGCTGACATAATCACGTTTGGTTCACCTTGCCAAGATTTATCTGTGGCAGGCAAACAGGCGGGATTGAAACACGAAACCAATGGCGACGATGAAACAACCCGAAGCGGTCTGTTTATGGAAGCCGTAAGAATAATTAAAGAAATGAGAGGTGCAACAAATGGCAAATATCCAAGGTTTGCCGTGTGGGAAAACGTCCCAGGAGCATTCAGCTCCAACAAAGGTGAGGATTTCAAAATCGTCCTCGAAGAACTTATCAAAATCACAGAGCCGACAGCCGTTATGCCTGAAGTTCCAACGAAAGGATGGGCTTACGCAGACCACTACTGCGGAGACGGATGGAGTCTTGCTTACAGAGTTCTTGATGCTCAATACATCAGAACGGCTCAACGAAGAAGAAGGATATATCTTGTCCTCGATCTTAGAGGTCAATGCGCCAGGGAAATATTATTTGAGCGCCAAAGCCTGCGAGGGTATTCTTCGGAGAGCAGAAAAGAGGGGCAAGGAACTTCCACCGATGTTGAAGGAAGCGTTGGAGCAGATGATAGAACGTGCTATGGATTCCCGTTAGGTTTTCGACCAGAAAATGTATTTCTGGGCGACGGCTACAACCAAACAATTACGGGAGATAAATCCAAAACATTAACAGCAATGCGAGCCGATGCAGACCACACGCCTTGTGTTGCATATTCTATTGAAAACCACCCCAACGATAGCCGTGTCAAGATTGACGATGAAGGCAAAGTACAAGCCCTGACAGGTCGAATGGGAACAGGCGGTGGCAATGTGCCGATGGTGATGGAAACCATTGCACTCGAAGGCAACGGACAAAGACCTTCGCACAAAGGAAACGGATATGCCGAAACAGATAAGAGCTATACATTGAATACGGCAGAAGTGCATGGCGTTGCTTATGAAGAACCCATCGCTGTTGACCGAGCTTTCTTCAACCAAGGGCAGAACGCAAAGTATGAACCGCAGACCTATAAGGATGGGACAAACCCTACGTTGGTAGCTAAAGGACCGAGTGCGGTGTGTTATTGGGATGGCTCTCAAACCGCAGGAACACTCACCGCAAACAATGCGGGCGGAAGCCAACGTATGCCAGACAAAGAGAATTTCAACTGCGTATTACATACAAAGCCCAACTACATCGTCCGCAGACTCACACCTACGGAATGTGCAAGGTTGCAAGGCTTCCCCGACACTTGGGGACACATCGACCACAAGGACGATTTCACAGACGAAGAATATGAGTTTTGGCTGAATGTTCGCAATACTCACGCAGAAATAAACGGCAAACAAGTTAAAGACTACACCAAGAAACAAATGCTTACTTGGTACAACAAGCTACATACAGACAGCGCGGAGTATAAGATGTACGGAAATGGGATTGCACTTCCTTGTGCGTTGTACGTTATGCAAGGGATTCAAGATGCAATAAACAAAAACGAAAGGAAAATTTAACTATGGCAAACGCATTAGTTTACTGTCAATCAGGCGGTGGAAAAACGGTGAACTCCACTCTCGTAAAAACGGGCAAAAGGGGCAGAAATCTTTTACTCTGCTCCGACAATTCACAGGTTGTTCTCAATAATTTTGAACGACCAAACCTTGATACCCAAATCATTGAGCATTGGGTGGATAAAGACACTTCGGGGAAATCGCAGAAAAACTTCAACAAACAGTTTGAGGATGCCGTTGACTCGCAGAAGTATGACACTATCATCATTGACAATGTTTCGGATCTGTTCGACCTTGCAATTTTAGAGCTTGATGAATCGGGCAGATACAAGGATATGAGACAAGCATATCAGCTTGTGTATCAAAATCTCAAACGGCTTGTACGCAAGGCGGGACAAGTTGATTGTAACGTAATCTTCACAGCGTGGCACACGATAGACGAAATCACCACAACCGAGGGGGAGAAAAAAATGCGTATAGCCCCCAAACTCCCGATGAAGATTTTAGACAATTTCCTCGGCTTGTGCAACATCGTGGCATACATACAGACGGCAAACGATAAGGAGGGCAACAAGAGATGGTATTACCACCTGACGGGTTCAGAAACACTTTACGCAAAAGACCAGCTTTTCTGTAGAAGAAACTGTATGCCCGAAGATATATTCACGGAGGTTGTGAATGAAGGAAACGTTTAAATCTTTGTATCAAACCTACATAAAACGCGAGGGTTCAGACAAGCTCATGGAATGGCTTGAAAGTACAGATTTCTTCACTGCTCCTGCTTCCACGAGATTTCACGGAGCATTTGCAGGTGGCTTGGTAGAGCATAGTGTAAACGTGTGTAAGCGATTATCGGCAATGGCTGTTGATACAGACCCGGAAACAGTTGCTATCGTTTCTCTGCTCCACGATATATGCAAAGCGAACATCTATACGGTCAGCTATCGAAACGTAAAGAATGAATATGGCGTGTGGGAGAAAGTTCCCTATTACACCATCGACGATAAGTTCCCATACGGACACGGAGAAAAATCTGTATACATAATATCTCAATTTATAAAACTCACAGAAGAAGAAGCTATGGCTATCCGTTGGCATATGGGGGCGTTCGATGAATCTGTCAAGGGCGGCAGCTATGCCATCAACGGTGCGTGGGAGAAATACCCATTGGGTGTTCTCTTGCACTGTGCTGATTTGCAAGCATCTTACATAGATGAAAATAAATAAAAATCAAGGAGACAAAACAATGGCTATTAACTGGAATTACAACAGCAACGACTATCAAGAACAATCTTTCTCACTTATCCCTACAGGCGATCACAGAGTAAGGATTAAAAGCGCAGAAGAAACAAAATCAAACGCAGGCAACGATATGATTAAGCTCACTCTTGAAGTAAGCGGACATAGCGGTTCACTTTGGCATTACATAGTATTTATGCCCGACAATCCCACAATGACAAACCAAAAGCTCGGACAAGTATTCGACAGCTTTGGTATACAGCCGGGCAATATGAACATTGCTTCGTGGGTTGGTAAGGTTGGCGGCGCAAGAGTTAAGCACAGAACATACAACAACTCAGAAAGAGAAGAAATAGCATACTTCCTCTCTCGTTCAAAGGTTGAGGCACTCCCCGCTTGGCAGGACAGCCCAGGCAAAGCGAGTGTAACGGGTGGAAATTTCGTAACGGTTGGTGAAGATGATGAGCTTCCGTTCAATTGAAAGGTTAGGTAAAAACAAATGAGCTACAAAGTAATAATAATCGACAACAAAACAAACGAGGTTGTAATAAACGAAGATAACGCAAAGGCAATCATTGGTGCTGTCGCAGGTGAAGGGGACGTGTGCTGCATCGGAACTTTTTCGTGTGAAGCGGGTGTGGTGTTGGAAACCCTGAGAGCATTAGATAAATCCAAAGGCGATATTTTAAAAGTCCACCCCAAACTTGCAATTGCCTATTTGTTGAATGGGATGAAAGACTTATGCGACTCAGACCCTATCAAGAAAAACTAATCAGCGACATATACGCTTCTATCCGTGGCGGCAATAACTCTGTTGTTGCCGTTCTCGGATGTGGCGGTGGGAAATCCGTAATTCAGGGCAGCATCGCAAAGCAAGTAACACATAAGGGCAAGAGAGTTCTTTTCCTTGTGCATCGCAAGGAATTGTGCCAGCAGATAACAAACACGTTCAAAGCTGTTGGAGTTGATATGAACCTCTGTGATGTATCAATGGTGCAGACAGTATCACGCAGACTTGGGAAACTCCCGAACTATGACCTCGTTATTACCGACGAGTGCTTCACGGCAGATACCTTGATTGATGGCAAACCAATATCTGCTCTTAAAGAAGGAGACCTCGTAAGGTCATACAACGAAAAAGAAGATGTCGTGGAAACCAAGCGGATAACTCACATTTTCAAGCGGAAACCAAGCAATTTGTTAAAAGTGCATCTTTCAAACGGCAAGTGTTTAAAATGCACTTTCAATCATCCTATCTACGTTCACGGAGACGGATATAAAGAAGCAATCGAGTTAAAGGAGGGCGATTATGTCAGAGACCTACTATTGTACGATGTGTGGGGAGCAGGTGGATTTGAGCAACCTGACAAAAAATCAAATCCGGCACAAGCTGTACGCTTACAAAAAGACAGGAAGAATCTATTGTTGCACCGAGTGTACAAAAAAATACTGTGCTATGGTTTCAAGCATAACGATGGCAAACACAAACAGGAAATACGCAAGCCAACGAATGAAACGAAACAATCCAATGCACTGCAAAGAAACAAGGGCGAAAATGGCACAAACGCTAAAACGGATAGGGCATCAGCCTCGAATAAGAGGTGGGAACGGCAAAGGTATGACTGTACCGCAAGAAAAGATGTTTATGGCGTTGAGTTCATTGAACCCTGCCTCAGAGTTTACCGTTCCTACTCAAAACGCAGAACCTTACGAGACAAACTATCCAACTTCTTACAAGATAGATATAGCCTTGCCACAGAAAATGATCGCTATCGAGATAGACGGTGGAAGTCATTTATCAATCGAGCGACAGGAGCAAGACAAGAAAAAAGATTTTTGTTTAACTTCGTTAGGGTGGAACGTGTTGAGGTTCACCAACCGACAAGTGACGGAACGTTTGGAGGATTGTGTACAGACGGTTATGTCTACAATTTAGAAGTCGAGGATAACCACAACTACTTCGCAAACGGCATTTTAGTACACAACTGCCACCACAGCACCGCAAATACATATAAGAAGGTTTACGACCATTATGCAGGTGTTATTCACTTGGGATTCACAGCAACTCCCATTCGCTTGAATAAAGGGGGGCTCGGTGAAATTTACACGGACTTGATAACGTCCGTCAGCACAAAGTGGCTAATTGAGAACGGCTATCTTGCGACCTATAAATACTACTCTGTGAAACTCGCAGACACATCCACTTTGCACACAGTGGCAGGTGAGTTCAAACAAGATGAAGTTAAAGAGCTTATGGAACACAAAGAAATCTATGGAGACACAGTTAAGCAATGGAAGCGGCTTGCAGAGGGCAAGAAAACCATTGTTTACTGTGCTTCCGTAGAAGCGTCTAAAAAGACCGCGGAGCGATTTTTAGCAGAAGGGTATAGTTGTATTGCCCTTGATGGAAAAACGCCACAGGCAGAGCGAGAGAACGCCATGAAACGTTTTAGAAGCGGTGAGATTACTATACTCGTAAATTGTGAGCTATTCGGTGAGGGATTAGATGTTCCGGATTGTGAGTGCGTTGTGTTGTTACGCCCCACGCAAAGCATCACATTACACATCCAACAATCAATGCGTTCTATGCGATATATGCCGAATAAGACAGCAATAATCATAGACCACGTTGGGAACTGTTACAGACACGGCTTGCCCGATGATGAACGAGAGTGGAGTTTAGAGCCGAAACATAAGCAAGAAAACATAGTAAAAATACGAGAGTGCAAGCTTTGCTATGCGGTTTACTCCCCTACTCTGTCTAAATGTCCGTACTGTGGAGCAGAAGCAACACACGAGATCAGAAAGACGGACAGAAAAACAGTTGAGGTTGACCTTGTAGAGTTGAAGCGGAACGAGGAAATAAGGCAAGCAAACTATAACGAACTCAAAGCGGAAACGTGGGAGGATGTTATAAAGATACAGAAAGCGAGAGGGTATAAGTTTCAGTGGTGTTTCAGATTTGCAAGAAACTATGGAATACCGATACCCGAAAAGTATAGAGCATATATGTGGAGGATGGGATTGTGACCGAACACGACATACAAAACAGCATACGCCTTGCACTCTCCGAACTCGGTTACTGTGTATTCCGCATAAACTCAGGCAAAGTAAAAATGACTGACGGCAGGTGGTTTGACGTGGGTGTTCCGAAGGGGTTTTCAGACTTGGTGGCTATCAAAGACGGACTCATTTCGTTTGTAGAGGTTAAGGCAAAGCATGGCAGACCCACCACTGAACAGCTAAATTTCATAAACACGATGAAAAACAAATACGGATGCAGAGCAGGAATAGCTCGTTCCGTAGAAGATGCAATAAAAATAGTTAAAGGAGATAACGATGGCAACTAAAAAACAACAAATAACAGAAGAAGAATTATTCGCACTCAAAGCTGTTGCTCACGGATGCAACACAAACAGAAAACTCGTGGGTGCTGTTCACCTTGAAATCAGCACAGAAAAGAGCATGAGTTACAGCGAGGCAATAAAAACCGTGTATGCGCTGATTGAGAGGTTGGAGAAATGAACTACGAAGAAGTATTAGACAAACTTGATAAAACGTTCATAGGTGATTTAGAATTTAAAATCGCTTTAACGAAAGCGGTTGAGAAACAGATAAAAAAACAACCTTTACCGCAAATAGATATGAGGTTCGGACGCGTTGTATCGTATAAATGTCCGAATTGCAAAAGCGATTTTTTAGGTCAGAACGAATACAAATTTGAATGTTGCGAAAATTGCGGTCAAGCCTTGGATTGGGGGATTGTGGAATGACACGAAAACGATTTATAAAACTTCTTATGTCGAGGGGCGAAACACCGCGTTCAGCAAGGGCGAAGGCAAATTTATACAACAAGAATAACGTACCATACGAAAAAGCATATTGGCGGTGGTATGGGCAAAACGAATTTGTGAGAGCGTCCAAGTGTGCAGCAAAAGCTCTAAAAAGTGTTGCAAAGGCGTTAAAAAATGTGCTTAAAGAAGTGAGGGGGTTTACCTTTGAAATCAGAACAGATTGAACGCCTCGCTGCATCGGATGCAGATATGCCCGAAGATTTACCGATGCACGAGCAACTACTGTTTCTCACATTCCGTTTACTGTATCAGAACTATAAATCCGGTGCAGTAAACAAGGAACGTGCAAAACGAGAGAAACAGCTTATCTTGAAGTCTTACGATTTGCTTATGCTTGATGTAAGAATCATGGAGCAGAGTAAGGCGATTCGTAAGCGAATGGGACACAACATATACAAACTCCGCAACTGTGGTTGCGAAAATTGCAAGAAGCTGTTGGATGTGTTCGATGGCTTAGAGCGATACGATATTCCGGCAGACTTAGTTGAAGCAAACGATAGATTACGAGAGTTGGTAAAGGAGCGCTCCGAAAGAAACGCACGGCTCGTAACTTTGATAGACGGCGCAAAACGAGCATTAGAAAGAAACGATATTGAGAGAGTGAGGGAGATATTGAATGCCTAAAGATTGGGTAGGAAACGCAAGTTTCAGAACATGTAACACGCGAAGCAAAGATGCTGAACCAAATGATTACTACGCCACAGAACCGAGAGCTACAGAATTGCTTCTTGAATTAGAACAATTTTCCCCATGCATATGGGAGTGTGCCTGCGGTGAGGGACACATATCAGAAGTGCTTAAAGCTCACGGCTACGATGTGATTTCCTCGGACTTGATTGACCGAGGATATGGAGAAGGTGGCATAGATTTTTTGGCAATAAAGGCAAATGGGGATAAGAGGTGCGACATTATTACCAACCCACCCTATAAGTATGCTAAAGAGTTCGTGGAACACGCACTCGATATGGTGGCAGAAGGACAAAAGGTTGCTATGTTCTTGAAACTTACATTTCTTGAAGGGCAAAACAGACGAGATTTATTCCGCAACAATCCACCACAAGCTGTATATGTGAGTTCCGCAAGATTACAATGCAGAAAGAACGGAGTGTTTGAAGGAAGCTCAATGGCGGCTTACGCTTGGTTCATCTGGCACAAAGGACACAAAGGTCCTACATATATAAAGTGGTTTAACTGAGGTATAAGAAATGAAACTGTTACATGGCGATTGCTTGGAATTGATGAAAGATATACCGAGTGGTAGCGTCGATATGATTTTGTGTGATTTGCCGTATGGCACTACAAGAAACGAAAAAGATATACGCCTTCCACTTGATATGTTATGGAGCGAATATAAACGAATCGCAAAAGAAAATAGTTGCATAGCATTATTCGGGCAAGGCACGTTCTATGTCGATTTGGTAAACAGCAATCCTAAAATGTTCAGATACGATCTTGTCTGGGACAAAGAATTGACGAGCGGTTTTTTGAATGCCAAACGAATGCCTTTGAGGCAACACGAACAAATAGCGATTTTTTACAGCAAACTGCCTACATATAATCCTCAGTTTTCAGCAGGCAAGCCATTGCATAGTAGAGGTTTTTCATACAAAACGAAAGAAACGGAAAACCAAAACTACGGTAAATTTGATGTAACGGACGACACAAGAGCAGGCACTACCGAGAAATATCCCACAAGCGTACTGACGTTTGTTAAACCGCACCCAAGCGTTGCTTTGCACAGAACCGAAAAGCCCGTTGCTCTCTTGGAATACCTTGTGAAAACCTACACAAACGAAGGCGACACCGTTCTTGATAATTGTATGGGTAGCGGTAGCACGGGTGTCGCTTGTGTAAACACAAACAGACACTTCATCGGAATAGAACTCGACGAAAATTATTTCAATATTGCAAAAGAAAGGATCAACGAAATATGAACTGCAAAATCTGTGGAAACGAAATCGAAAAATCGTGTTACATACACGAAGTGCTTTGTGGGGGCAAGTGCTTCTACGATAACTTTTGGGACAAAACGCTTGACGATGAAGCAATAATCATTGACGGAGAGTGTTATCACGACGGCGGCAAAACAGAGTGTGAGAAGGGCTTCGGTGGCAGACTTCACAAGATTAAGATGGACGACGGTAGGGTTATCGAAACGGACAACCTGAGATACAACGGAACAGTGCCGAAGGAAAGGAAAATCAAGAACAATGCGAGGTTTATAAAATGAAGAAAACATGGAAAAACAAACTCGTTTCACTTATTTTAGTTCTTCTTGGCTATTTAACCACCTTCATTGACGGCGATGCAACAGCGTTTGCCTTTATGCTCATAATTGCCGTGCCACTGTTTTTCGCTAAAAAGAATTACATATATTGATAGGAGAATTTATGAAAACAGAAATAATCAAAGTTAAAGGCACTTGGGGAGAGGTGGTGGACGATTGCAGAGCCACCGTCGGAAAGGATTCACTTGGAAAAGAACCGAGTAAGGAATTTAAGAGGGGGATTCTTATTGCTGAACACTCACCCATTAGGGATTTAATCATCAAGTGGAGATGGCAGAATATGCCTCATTGGGTTACCGTTCACTGGGTGCGCCACAAGTGGGAAAAATTCGTGCGAACACAGAGAACAGACCGCACGGGCATAGACAGGACCAAACTCCCACAGGATGAGCCGCAGAATTTTGTTGGAGAGGCAAACAGTCAGCATCTTATTGACACATGGCGCAAACGCCTGTGTTATATAGCAAGCCCTGAAACTCGCAAATATGCAGAAGATTTTAAAAAGGCGTTGAAAGAGCCACAGCCAGAGCTTGCAGATGTGCTTGTCCCAAATTGTATTTACCGTTGCGGATGCCCTGAGATGAAGGGGTGCGGATGGTTTAAGCAAGAATCTGATAAGCACCCAAAGCTGAAAAGCACGAATATTGCTGAAAGATACGCGGCGTATAACTTGTTGATGGGGAAAAAGGAAAGGGGGTAATAATTATGCGTGAAATTTTATTTCGAGGAAAAAGAAAAGACAATGGCGAATGGGTGCATGGAAATCTATTTGTCGATGAAAAAGGCGAAAAATACGAAATCCTTGTTGGATATGTGAATTACCGAATGGCTTGGGAAGTCATTCCCGAAACAGTAGGACAGTACACGGGATTAACCGACAAGAACGGCAAGAAGATTTTTGAGGGGGATATTCTTAACACCGCAAATTCAAATTGTTGTATTTGGTATGTAGACTACAAGAACACCGCTTTTTGTTGCAATCAAGGGAATGCAAATTATAGTTGTGTACTCGATGAATTTATGCAGTGTTCAAGTGTTGAAGTTATCGGAAACATACACGATAATTTGCCGAAAGGAGAAAACAATGCGTGATAGATGGATTGAAATAGTGAATAGAATACTAAAAGATAACTTTAAACATGTACCATTAAATGTTGCGATAAATGTTGCAGAGGGTCTTCTTAGAGAGGGTGCTATTCTTGTTGACACAAATATGGTTGATTTTGTGACAAACAGAAAACCGATACAAACGGCACTTGGTATGCCACTTGATGAGCTTTCGAGCTTAATAAAAGCGAAGGAAGAAGGACGAGTAATTGTACCACCTTGCAAGGTGGGGGATGTGGTGTATTGCCCTTCGTTTGACGGCAGTGTGGTGCTTTCGTACAAAGTGTTTCAATAAAGTTAAATAGTGAGGGTTTGTATATTGTACTTTATAGCCGTTTGAGGAATGAACAAATGACATGCCGAGCGACACAAATTGGTGAAGACATATTCCTCACCATAGAAAAAGCACTTGGAAAGGACAAAGATGTCATTACCAAAAATGAGGATGTGAAAGGAAGATGAGGGGAAATGAAAATCACAAACACACACACGGGTAAAATCTATGTGGATAATGAACGAAAACTTGAATTTTTGACAGTTGGTGATTATGGGAAAGAAAACAACATTAAAGCAGAGTTTCTCGGTTTACATAAAG
Source organism: Eubacteriales bacterium (assembly GCA_045577455.1). Lineage (GTDB taxonomy): Bacteria > Bacillota > Clostridia > Oscillospirales > CAG-382 > SIG653. The sequence goes on along the minus strand of JAZNIJ010000160.1, from coordinate 8,165 downwards.
AAATCAATGGAGTAAAAAACACAGATGTTGATTTAACTGAAAAGTGGGTTGCAACGATAAGCACACAAAAGGGCTGCTCTATGAAATGCAAGTTTTGTGATTGCCCCAAATTTGGTTTTTATGGAAATGCAACAGAAGAAGAAATGTGCTATGAAATAGAAACCATATTGAATGGCGAAGATGTAAGGCACACAGACAGGTTTAATGTTCACTTTGCAAGAATGGGAGAACCGACATTTAACTTTGCGGTTTTAGATTTTGCTAAAAACACATTGAGAAATCTTGTTTCTAAACATATCAAAGCCAAAACAGTACATCCTGTTGTTTCAACGATGTTGCCGAAAAGTAATAAAAAACTTGAAGAATTTTTGCTTGAATGGTGTTATATCAAAAACGAGGTTTACAATGGCGAAGCGGGGTTGCAGTTCAGCATAAACACCACAGACAACAAACAACGAAATGAACAATTTAGCGGTATGAGTTTAAGTCTTGAAGAAATATCAAAAATCGCTGATAAGTTGCCAATGCCAAAAGGAAGAAAATACACACTTAATTTTGCGGTGACATCTCAAACAGTTCTCAATGCAAAAGAGTTGTCAAGATTGTATGATAAAGAAAAGTTTATTGTTAAAATCACGCCAATACACGAAACAAAATCTGCAGTTCAAAATGGTTTTGACACAACAACCTCTTATGATGATTATGATGTTTATAGACAGTTTGAAAGGCCGTTGCTTGACGAGGGATGGGAAGTGATTGTTTTTGTACCGAGCAAAGAAGAAGATAGCGACAGAATTACTTGCGGTAATGCGTTGATAAGCGACCGCAAAACCGAGAAAGGCGGTGCGGAATGAGTTATATATATTACACCGAAATATGTTCGTTATGTGGAATAGAATACCCCAAAAGAGAATTAAACAAATTATATATATCTTTCGGACATACCTCTGTATCTTCGCCAAAAAAGATGTGTTCCGTTTGTGATGATTGTTTGCCAAAAGTCTGTGAGATATTTGAAATATCACTCCCTGACGATACTGTGAATTTTACACGAAGGAGATATTGCAAAAGTTGTTACAGAGATGTAAGCAAAAACGCATTGTTTTGTCAATATTGTGGTAACAAATTAACTGATGATGTGAAAGGCGGTGATGAGTGATGGCATATATCGACACAGACAAGCTTCTGAACGCCATCCCTGATGGCTTGCCATACAAGGAAAGCGTGAAAAGGGTGATTTTGCAAGCTCCCAAAGTAGATGCGGTGGAAGTTGTAAGGTGCAAAGATTGCGTATTCCGAGTGGAAATGAGTGGAAAAGAATTCATTTATAGGGGAAGTTATCCAAAATTTTGCATCATGCACAATAGATTGTGCCACGAATACAATTATTGCGATTATGGAGAAAGGAAAAAAATGTCTGAAAAAGAATACATAGAAAGAAACGCTTTGCTTGCGGAATATGACAGAGTACATATAGGCACACCCGGTGGAGCAAGAAAGCTCATTGCCGAAGCTCCCACCGCAGATGTGGCGGAAGTGAAACACGGATATTGGATACGCGGCGATAGGTTTGCGAATTGTTCTGAATGCGGAACAGCTTTTGAAGCATTACCAACAATGTTTGCTTTCGAGGCGAACAATATCTTTTGCAGACATTGTGGTGCAAAAATGGATGGAGAAAGGAAAGGTGGTGTGCAGGGATGAGTGGTGGAAGTCTTAATTATTTATGTTATGCAGAATTTCCCGAAATGTTGGGCAAAACGGCAGAAATGGAAGAAGCCGAAGAAACTCTTTTGGAAATGGGATATACGGATATTGCAAAAGATGTCCGTAGATTGATTGAATATTGCAAGAGTGCAGAAAACAGAATAAGCGTTTTATTTGAGCAGTTGGAAGATGTTCTTCACGATATTGAGTGGTATCATTCGGCAGACATCGACAAAAAAACGCTAATTGAAAGACTTGAAAAACATAGGAAAGGCGGTGATTTTGTTGCTGATTAATTTATGGGTGAAGGATAAGTCAAACGGTATAATTCACCAAGTCGGGACAGATGTGCATGACAGCATAGAGCTTATTGACGGTGAAGTACATTACCACAATTTGCAGAATGGGTGCGGAACCCTTGACGAGTATGAATGGGTTGAGGCTCCTGACCTTGATGATTATGTTTCCGTTACACCGGAGCAGCTATATTTCAATAGAGAGTTGGTTCACAGGGGTATTATTGCAATGTTGCAAAACAGTTCTAACGATATGACTAAGTGTAAATGGTGCGTTGATGAATTCTGCACAAACGCAGATTGCCCCATGATGGCTGACTGCTGCCCCGTGTATGAAAACAGTGGTGTATGCAAACACGAACTCAGAGATGTAGTGTATTCCGCTTGCAAGCCAACAGCGGACGGTGTTTATCTCTGTATCTATGAATTTTACAGTTATGATATTTCGGGCATGCGTAGGGCTTATGGCATAGGTCATTTTAAGGACGGCAGGTGGCATGGTGAGGTGACAAATGCTAACTTATCTCGTGTCCTTGCTTGGAGGCGGTTGCCCGATGTAAAGGAGGTGCGCTTATGACCTGCCCCATCTGTGGCGGATCAACACGCACAATCAACAGCAGACCAAAAAACGATACCGTTTATCGCAGGCGACAATGTATAAACTGTGGTCACCGTTTCAATACATACGAATTTGAGGAGGATTTAATCGAAAGGAGCAAAACCCATGAAACACATGACGGAAGAAGAAAAAAGATGGGCTTATGACAGGTGGTGTGAGGGTTACACCTACCATCAAATAGCGGAAGCGTTAGGGCTTGGATATTATCAGGTATTTGACCAATTGAGATCACTTCCGAGGATTCGCCCCATACTACATTACACCCCGAAAGCCAAGAAAAACGATGCAAAACAAATACTTCTTAACATGGCTACAGCCGTTGCAAACGCAAAATTAAAATCTGAGCAAGGGCATTTGGCTTTCACCGAAGAAGAACGGCAGAAATACGGCAAAGAAAACCTCGATGCGGTTGTTGCTCTGTTTAATGCGGGGTACAGGCGATGATAGATACCTCACTAATAAAACAGAGAATATCGTGTGTTGATTTCTGCAAATCCAAGGGACTACCTGTCGCCAAATCCGGCGACAGGTGCATATCCCCTATTCGCTGCGGAGCAAGGAACAAAACTTCTTTTGTGTGCTACTCTGATTTTTGGTACGATTTTTCTGCAGCACAAGGTGGAGATGTTATCGACCTTTGTGCTTTAACGGAATATGGTGGCGACAGGGGGAAAGCGATCCGTGTTCTTGCACAGCGCACAGGCATCGAAGATGATGGAAGCACCGAAGGTTGGGTTCAATACACGCAACAGCTAAACAACAAAATCGCTTATTGGCACAGCAAACTTTCTCCCGAATACAGAGAATACTGTAACCGCAGAGGGATAACAGACAAAACCATTAACGAATTACGCATAGGGCAAACAGATGATGGACGGCTTGCCATTCCTTATTACAAGAACGGCTATGTTGCTTATTACATAACGAGGGCGATGCCAAACTCTGCGAACCCCGAAAGTAAATACATGAAGGCACACAAAGACGGACTCTGCGAGAATATTATATGGGGACTTGACACCCTTACACGAGACGGCGATACTCTTGTTATTGCTGAAGGTATGTTCGATGTACTCTCTTTCTATCAAGAGGGCTTCCCTTGCATCTCTGCCATCACAGGGCATTTTTCTCACTCTCAGCTTCCTTCGGTCTACAACATATGCAAGAATTTTAAAAGAGTATTCCTTGTATATGACAACGATGTTGTTTCCAGGGCGGGTGAAAAATTCACTTTTAAGATGTCAAAACTCTTGTTTCAGCATCGCATACCGTTTATTGTCGGAAGTGTTCCACCGGGATACAAAGATGTTTCGGACTACTACCAAGAGGGCGGTGTGCTTCAAGAACTCATAGACAAAGCCGCTCCCGGCTATGCCGCCTTATGCTCTATGCTTACAGACAAAAAAGAATTTGAAGAAACCATCCGTAGTGCCTGCCGTTATATGTCAAAATCTGACGTTGTTTTGTTGTTTTCAAAACTTGCCAAACTTGAGCGTTGGGACTCAGCTTGGCTTCAGGTCCTTTGTAAGGAGTGTTCTTCTGCACCAACCGAAGATAGCATAGTCAAGGATGTTATATCTCGTTTCAAGATAAAATATCATCCTTCTGTTGGCTTTGTGGAATACAACGGCAAATTCTGGGAGCGCATAACAGACAACACAGTTATGGGCTACATAGGCGATGCTTTGGGCGTTTACCGAACAGGAAACAAACTTTCGTCAATACTTAAGGTGGTAAAATCCGAAGTGAACTCCGACGAACTTCTTGACCTTAACCGCCACGCGGTTATGAATTTTATCAACGGCACTTTGGAGCTTGACCCCGACAATATTGTACTGAGAGAACACCGCGAGGACGATTACTGTACATATTGCCTTCCGTATGCCTATGACTCGTCGGCACGTTCAGAGCTGTGGGAAAATTACCTTGGCACAGTTACCGATTACGATGATAAGAAAATTTCCTTACTTCAAGAATATGCCGGGTATTGCTTATTCAAGGGCTGTGAGATGCAGAAGGCCCTCAACCTCATAGGCGAGGGTTCAAACGGAAAATCTATATACATCAACGTCATAGGCGATATTTTTTCCAAGCCAAACATATCAAATGTTTCTATGTCGGATCTCATGCGAGAGTTTCACTCCATAGACCTGAAATATTCTATGGTGAACTTTGCTTCCGAAACTCGCTCCGATGTTACAGGTGCGGAAGAAAAATTTAAGAAGGTTGTCGTTGGTGAACCCATCCGCGATTCCTACAAGGGCAAAGACGTTACAGACTTTATATCTCAAGCCAAATGGATTCTATCCAGCAACAATTTTATGGTATCAAAAACCGACCAATCAGACGGATGGGTGCGTCGTTTCTGCTTCTGCGAATTCAAGCTCCGCTTCTGTTCCGAGCCAAAACTGCCGCACGAGCGACTTGCCGACCCAACCCTTGAACGCAGACTTCGTTCCAACGAGGAATTGTCGGGTATCTTCAATTGGGTATTGCAGGGCTATCAGGTTCTCAAGGCAACTATGAAATTTACAGAGCCGGACGACCAACGCAGCACAACGGAAAATTTTATTGAGATAACCAATCCCATAGTTGTTTTTGCCAAAGAATTTGACATCGCAACTCGCCAAGATAATTCTATCACCAACGCAGACCTTTACCGCGATTATTGCGTTTGGTGCGATGAAGCAAGGCACAAGGCCCTTGCAAAAACCTCGTTTGAAAAACGTATTCCGAAGATTTTCAGAGAGTGCAGACCTGATTTGGAAACGTTTAAATCGGGAAAATTTCGTGGATGGCGCAAACTCGATACAAATAGAGAGGAATTGTTATGAAAAAAATAACTTATAATGGTGAAACGCACACCTTTAGCGAATGGTGTAGAATTTTACAAAACACCGCACAAACGGAATATGATTCCGATTTGAGTAAATTTGCCGAAGAACTCAACCTTGCGGATAGAATTTCCAATAAGGATTTGTACACCCTTTATACAATATGGAAAGGCGAAAACCCGATTTCAAAGGTTTCGTTTGAAAAACGTATACCAAAAATATTCCGAAGTCTTCGCCCCGATATCAGGGCGTATAGGACGAGTAAAACAAGAGGATGGGAAATTTGGGACAGTTAGCTCTAACTTTGGGGCAGTAATTTTAACCGCAAAATTACTGTCCGTCCCACTCAAAGTCCCCTATTTATCTACGTTTTTTATTATTTTTTTATTTTTGGGACAGTGAGACAGTAGAAATATAAAGTTAGAAGATATAAAAAGAAAACGGAGTAAGAGCGAACCCAAAGTGCTTACTGTCTCTGTCTCACTGTCCCACTTTGAATTTTAGGAGGTAATTACTATGGCTGGAAAAAAAGGTATGAAAATGAAAAATTTGACACCGCAAGATATAGAGCGCAGAAAAGGCAATTTTGCTGTGTCGCAGGAAGAAGTTGCAAAAGCCGCTATTCCTGCACCTATGCCCGATAAAATCCATAAGTTTCTTCAAGTTGGCCCCGGTCAACCACCTTGTTTTAAGAGTGAGGAAGAATTGCAAAAGGGCATTGAGGATTATTTTAATTCTTGCCTTGTCTATGAAACTGATGAGAAGAATGTTGTCGTTGGTGCAAGATGGGGAAAGAAACCAACTTTGTCGGGGCTTGCTATTCATTTGGGGGTGGCGAGGGAAACCATTTGGAATTATTCTAAATCTGACCGTTACTTTCATACTATAAAAAGAGCGAAGGATATTATCACGAATTTCACCGAAGAATTACTCATTGAAGGCAAGAATATTCCGGGTGCGATAAACACCCTTGTAAACCTGCGTGTTGGTTGGGTAGCAGACGAGAAAACCATCAAGGTTGAACCCGTGATGCCCGACAATGGAGCAAAATCCGCCGATGAGATATCAGCGTTCCTCGATGCGAAGGTGTTGCCGGACGAACAGTAAAATTTGACCGAGCGATATATAGCTAAATGTCAAAATCTGACCACGAGTAAGTATAAAATTTGACCGCCTCATATATAGCGGAACGGCAAAATTTGACCGCCTGTATATATCGTATATGCGAAAATATAGGCGGTCTGATTTTTTATGCGGCACTCTCGGGGCTTGCGGCTGTCCGGCTGTCTGTTTGGATGATAGCACGATTTTGTTATATGCATCAGAGCGCAAAAATAAAGCCCGTTACAGCATTTTTATTCATAGGGCTAATTTACATATGGTAAAAACAAAAACGCTGTAACGGGCTTAAAATCGTTATTTTTTAGCGGTATGAAAAAAGCCCAGGGATTAAACCCTGGGCTAATGTTATTTTTTCGCTGAGAATAAAATCATTATAGGAAGCAACAACAGAATAATTAACGCCACGGTCTCACCTCCTGTTGATGTGATCGTAAATAAAAATGCTGTCTTTTAAGCTCCAAAGCATTATAGAAGGCGCAAGGAACGCGGAAAACCTCAGCAGCCATATAACAAAGTTATCGTTCTGATATCTTGCACAGTATACGCCAAATAAAAGAATTAACACCGCTATTAGTTTATTTTTAAACGTTTTCATTGCTCACCGTTCTCCTTGTATGTTTTATTCCATTCAGCCGCCAAATAATGCGCCTGTGTTGCGCCTTCGCAAACGTGGCACACGTCCGCCTTGTAACGTTTGATAAATGGTATTATGTTTTCGCCTGCTTTTATGGTTAATGCGGACGCGTGCCGTTCTCCCGTTGGTGTTTGGTAGCTAATTACTATAAATATTTTTTTCATTTTTTGCCGCCTTCCTCGTAAAAATACAACGTGTTTGTGTTGTTTCTTTCTTTTGTATGATAAGGAGCGGAGCAAGGCGCGTTGACAATTTCGTTAAAAATTAGGTTCGCGGCTTCGCGTCTGTCGCTGTTGCTACAATCGAAACGCAAAAAACAATCATACATCCATTCTCTTGAAGGCGTTGAGCCGTACACGTTTTTTGTTGTTGTGTTTTCGTTTAACATTTTTGTTTTAATGAAAAGGAAGTCAAAAAAAGGATTTCGTTCCATTTGATAATAATAGTAGTAACCATCATAAACAAACGAAATATAAAGATAATCGGCGTATGGGGTTATTATGGGATCGTTTTTGATTTGTGCGAGCCGTTCAAGCTCTTGTGATATTGTTTGCGGTACTTCTTTTTTGATTTGCTCGAAACGGCTTTTTTCCTTTTCAAGTTCGCGCGCCTTTTCAAGAATGCCGCGGTTTACAATTTCAAACAAAGGACGTTCAGAGCGTTTCCAAGTGGAGCAAATGCGCCCGCCGTTATTGTTTATAATGGTTTCAAGCTCGTTAAAAATCAAAGCGACGTTGTAGTGCCAAGTACTCAAATATCTCTTTTCTATTTTCATTATATGCCCTTTCTGCCATTTAGAGCCTCGCCCGGCTTATTTAATATTAGTGTTGTTTTCTTCTTCTCTGAGTAACTTATAGATTAAATCTAATAATGTTACGTCTGTACAGCGTTCTATCATTGTGGTGATCTCTGCCTGATAGAAGGCTTTTAAAATTTTTTCTTTTTCCATTATTTTT
>JAZNIJ010000159.1:0-4099 GCA_045577455.1 Eubacteriales bacterium | reverse complement strand
CCTTATAAATGCAGTTATAATGCTTCTCATTATCATAGGCGGTATTGGTTTTCTTGTATGGGAAGATGTAAAGACAAATAAACACCATATTAAGAAATACCGTATGCAGACAAAGGTAGTATTATCAGCCACACTCTTTTTAATAATGCTACCATCAATATATTTTTACTTTGCAGAGTTTAATGATTTGCCTGTGTCGGAAAGAATATTAAATTCCATGTTTCAGTCGGTAACACCGAGAACTGCGGGATTTAATACGGCAGATTTAACAAGCTTAAGCGGAATCGGTCAAGTGATTACAATTATCCTGATGCTGATTGGCGGTTCACCCGGTTCAACAGCAGGCGGTATGAAAACAACAACGGCAGCAGTGCTTATATTTTCAGCAATATCAGTATTCAGAAAGAAAGATGATGTTGAGTGCTTTGGCAGAAGAATTGCAGATGCAACACTTAAAAATGCAGCGGCAATACTTTTGATGTATCTGGTCTTGTTCCTTACAGGCGGTCTTATCATAAGCAGTGTTGAAAACCTTCCGCTTATGGAGTGCCTGTTTGAATCGGCATCGGCAATAGGAACTGTAGGACTTACTCTTGGAATTACACCTGCCCTTGGCACAGTGTCAAGAATTGTTTTAATATGGCTTATGTTCTTTGGGAGAGTTGGAGGGCTTACACTTATATTTGCAGCATTATCCAATAAACATCATAACATATCAAAGAAACCACAGGAAAGAATTACTGTCGGTTAAGGAGGAGTTTAGTATGAAATCAGTATTGCTTATAGGACTTGGGCGATTTGGCAGACATATTGCGAAAAAGTTAAATGAACTGAATCATGAAGTAATGGCGATAGATAAAAAAGAAGAGCTTGTCAATGAAGTATTACCCTATGTTACCAATGCACAGATCGGGGACAGTACAAACGCAGAGTTTTTAGAGTCCCTCGGTGTTGGAAATTATGATATCTGTTTTGTTGCAATCAGCGGTGATTTTCAGAGTTCCTTAGAAACAACATCACTTCTTAAAGAACTTGGTGCAAAGCTTGTAGTATCAAGAGCAGAGCGTGATGTTCAGGAAAAATTTCTGCTTCGCAATGGTGCAGATCAGGTTGTGTACCCTGAAAAACAGGTGGCTTCATGGGCGGCAATCCGTTACAGTGCAGATCATATTCTTGATTTTATAGAGCTTGATGATGAATTTGCAATATTTGAAGTAACAACCCCGGCTAACTGGATAGGAAAAACGATAGGTCAAATAGACATTCGTAAAAAATTCGGGATTAACATAATGGCTATAAAGAAGGACGGAAAGATGAGTCTTACAATTCTTCCTGACACTGTCTTGAAAGCAGATGAAACAATACTTGTTCTTGGCGAGTATAAGGATATACAAAAATGCTTTCATATATAGCCTGAAATATCCCACAGCGCAGGTTGGGAGATGTTGGTATGCGTGATATTATTTTATTGATTGCAGTTTTAGCATATATGATAGGCGGATATTTCGTTGTCGGCAAAATTGGTGAATTCTTTGATGAAAATTATAAAGGTTTTGACTATGATGAAAGTAGAATTAAAAAGAAATAATGCAAAAGGCAGAAAATGCCGGTTATCCATTGAGAAAAAATTTATAATATGATAAAATGGTATCGTTGGAGGTGATTTGAATGAATTTACAATATAATGCACAAGCAGATGAACATATACTTGTGTGTTTATCTTCTGCACCTTCAAATCAAAAGATTATAAGGACAGCAGCTAAAATGGCTGAGGTTTTTAGCGGAAGCTTTACCGCACTTTATATAGAAACACCGGGCTTTGCATCTCTTGATGAAACCAATAAAAAAAGACTTAGACAAAATATGAAGCTTGCCCGTCAGCTTGGAGCAAAGGTTGAAACCGTAAGCGGTGATGATGTACCGTACCAGATTGCTGAGTTTGCAAGACTTTCAGGCGTTACAAAAATAGTTGTCGGCAGAAGTGCGGCAGTAAAAAAGCATCTTATCAGAAAACCCACCTTGACGGAAAAACTGATCTCTTACGCACCAAATATTGATATACACATTATTCCCGATGGTGTAGAAGTAACACATTACGAAGCGCCTCTTCCCAAAAAGAACATTGAGGTTTGCTTTTCGTTTCACGATCTTATAGTAAGCATAGGTCTGCTTATTGCGGCTACATTGCTTGGATATGTGTTTTTTGGACTCGGTTTTACAGAAGCGAATATTATAACGGTGTATATCCTTGGCGTTTTGCTTATTTCAATATTTACAAAATACAGAGTGTATGCACTCACATCTTCGCTCGTAAGTGTTACTCTGTTTAATTTCTTTTTTACGGAGCCGTATTTTACTATGAAGGCTTATGAAAAGGGTTATCCCGCCACCTTTGCTATTATGCTCATATCAGCATTTATATCAAGTACCCTTGCCATAAAACTGAAAGACCATGCAAAGAAGTCAGCGCAATCAGCATACCGTACAAAAATTCTTTTCGATACAAACCAGCTTCTGCAGCGTGCAGACAGCGAAAGCGATATAATTGCTATAACAGCGCATCAGCTTATGAAACTATTAAAGCGGGATATTATCATATATCCTGTTGTTGGTAACAATATAGGTGAAGCAAATATCTTTTTGTCAGACGGCGATGAAGATGAAATGAAAGATATAATTATTAACGAAAAGGAAGTTGCCCGGTGGGTACTTAAAAATAACCATCAGGCAGGAGCAGCAACAGATACATTTTCACAGGCGAAGTTCTTATACTATGCAATCCGAATAAATGATAATATCTATGGAATTATCGGAATTCACATAAACGATAAATTCCTTGAATCTTTTGAAAGCAGCATCTTACTTTCTATTTTGGGTGAATGTGCAATTTCTCTTGAAAACAAAAAGATTGCCCGTGAAAAAGAAGAATCTGAGCTGCTTGCCAAAAATGAAAAAATGAGAGCTAACCTGCTTCGTGCAATATCTCACGATTTAAGAACACCGCTTACATCTATATCAGGTAACGCAGATAATCTGCTCTCTAATGGTGAAAGCTTTGATACGGATACAAAACAGCAGATTTACACAGATATATATAACGATTCTGTGTGGCTTACAAACCTTGTTGAAAACCTGTTATCCGTCACAAGACTTGAAGACGGTAACATGAAATTAAATAAATCCGCAGAGCTTATTGATGAAATAATTGCAGAAGCGTTAAATCACATTAACAAACGCAGTGTTGAACATAAAATAACGGTATGCGAAAATGAAGATATACTGCTTGTAGATGTAGATGCAAGGCTTATCGTTCAGGTGATAATAAATATCGTTGACAATGCAATTAAATATACACCGAAAGGTTCAGAGATCTCAATAAGTACACAGAAAAATGATAAAATGCTTTCAGTGAGTATTGCCGATAACGGTAACGGAATTGCAGACGAGATTAAAGACAAGGTGTTTGATATGTTCTATACAGGAGCAAATAAAATTGCCGACAGCAGAAGAAGTCTTGGGTTGGGACTTGCTCTTTGTAAAACAATCATATCGGCACATGGCGGAGAAATTACTGTATCGGACAATAAGGCGCATGGTGCTGTGTTTACATTTACCCTGCCGATAAAGGAGGTTGATATAAATGAATAAGACAATAACGGTTTTGGTTGTCGAAGATGATATGCCTATACTAAACTTAATCTCAACAACACTAAAAACACACGAATATAAGTTTTTGACTGCAAAAGACGGAAATGATGCTATTATGCAGGCATCTTCACATAATCCCGATGTTGTTCTGCTCGATTTGGGACTTCCCGATATAGACGGAATTGAAGTTATAAAGAAAATCCGTTCTTGGTCTAATATGCCGATTATTGTTATCAGCGCAAGAAGTGAAGATACAGACAAAATAGAGGCATTAGACTGTGGAGCCGATGACTACTTAACAAAACCGTTTTCTGTTGAAGAACTCCTTGCAAGGCTCAGAGTTACACAAAGAAGATTAAGCTATCAAAACCAAGCGGCGGCATCAGAGTCAATGTTTACAAACGGAAAACTTAAAGTTGACTATGCTGCAGGCTGTGCATACCTTGATGAT
>JAZNIJ010000158.1:0-6031 GCA_045577455.1 Eubacteriales bacterium | reverse complement strand
ATTTATCATAGTTAATAATATATATTCAGGAGGTTTTTATGGAAACGAAAACTTATAGAAACGTTGATGGCGTTGACCCTCTTAAAGATGAAATAGCAAGAGTTAGGGAGGCACAGAAAATCTTTTCAACATATACTCAAGAACAGGTGGACAAAATTTTTCTCGCTGCGGCAACTATTGCAAACAAAATGAGAATCCCTCTTGCAAAAGATGCTGTTGCAGAAACAGGTATGGGCGTTGTTGAGGATAAAGTTATAAAAAATCATTATGCTGCAGAATATATCTACAATGCATACAAAAATGTTAAAACTTGTGGAGTTATAGAAGAAGACAAGGCATATGGCATAAAGAAAATAGCAGAGCCAATTGGTCTTGTTGCAGCGGTAATTCCAACAACAAACCCAACATCAACCGCAATTTTTAAATGTCTTATTTGCTTGAAAACAAGAAACGGTATGATTATAAGTCCTCATCCAAGAGCAAAAAAATGCACAATCGATGCAGCTAAAATTATTCTTGAAGCTGCTGTTGCCGCAGGTGCTCCTGATGGTATTATAAGTTGGATAGATGAGCCTTCTCTTGAAATGACAAATATGCTTATGAGTGAGGCGGACATAATACTTGCAACAGGTGGCCCTGGAATGGTTCGTTCTGCATATTCAAGCGGAAAGCCCGCAATTGGCGTTGGTGCGGGTAACACACCTGCAATTATTGATGAATCTGCTGATATTCTTTTGGCTGTAAACTCTATTATCCATTCAAAAACTTTTGATAATGGTATGATTTGTGCTTCTGAACAGTCTGTTATTGTTCACAAGAATGTTTATAACGAAGTTAAGAAAGAATTTTTAGCAAGAGGTTGCTATGTTCTTAAAGCAGACGAAGTTCAGAAAGTTCGTGATGTTGTTTTTATAAACGGTGCATTGAATTCAAAAATCGTTGGTCAGAGTGCTTTAACAATAGCAAAGATGGCAGGCATTGATATCCCCGAAACATCAAAGGTTCTCATTGGGGAGGTTGAAAGTGTTGAGCTTTCCGAGGTTTTTGCTAACGAAAAGCTGTCTCCTGTTCTTGCAATGTATAAGGCGAAGGACTTCGACGATGCTCTTGAAAAAGCGGACCGTCTTGTTAAAGATGGTGGAAGCGGACATACTGCGGCTATTTATATAAATGCAAATGCAGAAAAAGAAAAGCTCTCTCGTTTTGAAGCAAGAATGGGGGCAGGAAGAATTCTTATTAACACACCTTCATCACAAGGCGGTATCGGAGATTTGTATAACTTCAAGCTCACACCGTCTCTCACATTGGGCTGTGGCTCTTGGGGTGGAAACTCTGTAAGTGAAAATGTTGGTGTTAAGCATCTTTTAAATATTAAAACTGTTGCAGAAAGGAGAGAAAATATGCTTTGGTTCAGAACACCCGAAAAGGTTTATATAAAAAAAGGTTGTTTACCTGTTGCCCTCGACGAGCTTAAAACCGTTATGGGCAAAAAGAAGGTGTTTATTGTAACAGACTCTTTCCTTTATAAAAACGGTTTTGCAAAGCCAATAACAGATAAGCTGGATGAAATGGGTATTGTTCACACAACATTCTTCAATGTTGAACCAGATCCAACTCTTGCTTGTGCTAAAGAAGGTGCAGAGCTTATGAAAAAATTTGAACCCGATTGCATTATTGCTTTGGGTGGCGGCTCTGCTATGGATGCAGGTAAAATTATGTGGGTTCTTTACGAGCATCCTGAAGCTGACTTTATGGATATGGCAATGCGTTTTGTTGATATTCGTAAGCGTATTTACACTTTCCCAAAAATGGGAGAAAAAGCATATTTTATTGCTATACCCACATCTGCCGGCACTGGTTCTGAGGTAACACCTTTTGCAGTTATTACAGATGAAAAAACAGGCATCAAATATCCGCTTGCAGATTATGAGCTTATGCCAGATATGGCAATAATTGATACAGACCTTCATATGTCTGCCCCTCGAGGACTTACAGCCGCTTCGGGTATTGATGCTGTAACTCACGCTTTGGAAGCAATTGCTTCTATGATGGCAACAGATTATACAGATTCTTTAGCACTCCGTTCACTCAAGATGGTATTTGAATACCTCCCAAGAGCATACGATAACGGAGTTAACGATATTCAGGCAAGAGAGAAAATGGCAAATGCCGCAACTATGGCAGGTATGGCTTTTGCAAATGCATTTCTTGGTGTTTGCCATTCTATGGCTCATAAGCTCGGCTCACTTTATCACTTCCCACATGGTGTTTCCAACGCTCTTATGATAGACGAGGTGCTTCGTTTCAACGCAAGCGAAACACCTGTTAAGATGGGGACATTGCCACAGTATGACCATCCTCATACTCTTGCAAAATATGCAGAGGTTGCAGATTATCTTGGAATTAAGGGCAAAAACGACAGTGAAAAGCTGGAAAACCTTATAGTTGCTCTTGATGAGCTTAAAGCAAAGGTTGGAATTAAACCAACAATCAAGGAATATGGTATTGATGAACAAGAATTTCTTGATAAGCTGGATTATATGGTTGAGCAGGCATTTGATGACCAATGCACAGGCGTAAACCCAAGATATCCTCTTATGAGTGAAATCAAGCAGATGTATCTTAATGCATATTACGGCAAATAAATATATCTTTCTGGAAAGAATAAAAAGTTTTAAAAGCGGAGCTTTCTTTTTGGGAAAGTTCCGTTTTGTTTTGCTTTTAAAAACTGTAGAATATATCATTTTACATTGTTGCAACATTGACAAAAATTGCACTTTATGGTATAATTATGGCAGAAAAATTTTCAGTTTTATTTTCAACATTAAAACCAAAGGAGCAAATATGAGGATTTTTAAAAAAACATTTTATTTTTTTGTTGCCTTGCTTTTTGTGTCTGCGTTAATATTAAACATTCCGAACAATGCTAAAGTTTCCGCAGATGCGCTTTCGCATATTGATAATTCATATGTGGGAAACCCGCTTTTCAGTAAAGACGGAAAAAACATATCTTCCTTTGATGATTTTGATGTTGGAGATACATTTACAGCCGTAATTGTAACAAACTCCCTTGACAATTCATCAAGTGGCGGAAAATTAGTGTTTGCGGATGATAGGTCAAGCACTTATGGCACAAGCTGTCCTATATCTTATGGCACATTATTGCGTTCAGAATATGATGCAAAAAGAACCGACAGATATCTTTGGAGGTTCAAATGCGTTGAAAAGAAAAACGGACATAATGTTTTTACAATATGTAATCTTCACACAAATAACTATTTTTTAGATGCAAATACAACATCTTCAAACGGAACAGTAACTCATCTTTGGAATGATGGCAATAATTCGGCAACAACCACATCCGCTTCAGCTCATTATAATAGAAAATGGCTTGTGAAGGGTGGCATCACCGCAGGCGGTAAAACTCTTTCTATCAACACAAATATTTATCATATTGGGTCTAACGGTGAGGTTTCCAACTTCGTTCTTTCCGTTGAGAATGTTTCAAAAGCAAGTGGAAGAATCACTACATGGAGTTCAAACGGAAGTGCGGGACAAGTTTTCCATATACTTCCCATTGTTCATACGGAAAGAGTTGCTGATACATACGGTTCAGCTCCCCATAACTTTACATCAACATTTTCCACTCTTTCCTCGGGGCTCAATTTATCCGTAGGAGTAAAGCAGGCAAGCGGTTTTATTCTATCAATGCTTTCAGCACCTTCAACCAATACGGAAAAATGCCTTTTTGAGTTTCAGGGTTGGAATGGAGACAATAATGCTCTTTGCTGGTCAATAAACCATAAAGCAACAAAAATTTCTATGGATTTGCGTGGCGGCATGAACGGAAACAATGTGCAAGTGGGATTTTACGATTCTCACGGCGATAATGGTTCTCCGCAAAGATGGTTTATGCTCTATCCTATGGATGGAAGTGGCGGTTTCTATTTATCAAGTTTGTGCTATGCTTCGGATATGAAAATAACTATAGGAAAATTCGATGGTGCAACCAATGAAATAAAGGTATCATCAACATTTGCCGAGGGGAAGAATAATTTGTTCTATTTCACTCCAAAATCCCCTGTTGTAACTTATACAGATACTATTGATACAGAGCCACAAATTGTTTTAGGGTCAAATTCCGTGGCTCAAACTGTGTATCACAATGTAGCTTACGAAATCAAAAATTCTCTTTATGATGGATATTCTTTGTCAAAAGGTGATAATATCATCATAGCAGGACGAGATGAAGACAATAATTACAATTCAAAAATCAATATTCAAAGACAATTCCAAAAAAATACATACAGCGTTACATTTATTCCAAACGGTGGTGTTGGAGAGAGTTTTTCAAAAAGCTATACATGTTTTGAAGGAGACTTTCTTCCAAAGAATACTTTCTCAAATACAGCCAATATAAAATATATAAACGAAGGTAAAACAGTTTCAAGGTCATTTAAACTGAATTTTACAGGATGGAACACAAAAGCCGACGGAAGTGGAAGGTCATTCGAGAACGAAGAATATATAAATAATATTACCTTAACCAATGGCGAAAATATCAATCTTTATGCCCAATGGGAAATGCAAAAGGTTTATTTCCCTTTGGTTTCGAAAAATGGATACGAATTATTGGGATGGAGCAAAGATTCTTCTTTGAACGAATCTTCTATTCTGGAAAATACATCCCATTATGTTTCTTCAAATGAGGAATTTTATGCTTGTTGGTATACTATAGTTCAAAATTGGAATGAAAGCTCCAAAGAAACCCTTGATATTGAAACAAAGGTTTTGTGCAATGGTTCATTACAGTCAAATTTTAATGTTTTATATACGGTAAACCAATTATCTAAAAAGGCAAGCAAACAGCTTTCAACATCATCAAATCCAACTCTTTCATATGAATTTAAAAAAGCAGGAGCAGGAAACGCTCTTGAATGTAAAGCGTTATTAACGGTTGGAAATATTTCCAAAGAAAAAGTTTTTGTAAGCTCTCTTTTTGTAGGTGATGTTCTTGTTGACAAAAATGCATATTACACAAGCGAAAACAAAGATTATTGCGGAACTTACAACTCATTTCCTATTCCTATGTACTCTCACATAGAAACAGGAAGTACCGTTGAATTTATTTACGATACAGACGATATTATAAGCGGAATTCATTTTGGTGAGTCTTTAAAAGGTGCAATATTTGATTATAAACTTTACGGAGTATGGGGAGAAAGCAAAATCCTTCTTATGTCAAACCTTGTTCAAAACAGAGACGGAACGCTTTATCCTATAGACAATGTTTCAAATGAAGGAGCATCTTTTGAATACCTTGTTCTTTCTATAACAAATAAAGGGAAAAAATCTATCGACTTGTCTAAAAAAGATATCTTGTTATTGAAATTACCAAGAATATATAAATTTGACCTTTCAAAAGACGGATTCAAAACCTTTTATTTAACATCAAAGGGAAATATATCTGTTTCTCCAAGAACTGTTTTCAAAAACGAATCATATTTTTATGAAGATGACTCAATAAGAATTGCTTTTCCCGTTGAGAACGGATACAAAATTTCTGCAGGAAGCCACATTCTTTTTAACGGAATTAAAGTATACCCAACATTTTCAATTCCCGAAAACGGATATGTATATTTTGATTATATCAATTATTATGAATATCTTACAGGACGGGACAAACAGCTTAATAATATAAAAATAAGTATGGCAGATTTTGATGTAAAACCGATTATGAAAATTATCTCAAGTGATAATTCGGATACAAACGGTTTTAACTTCGCTCCATTGGGCGTGAAATATAACGAAAAGTTAAAAGCCATAAGATTTGGCACATTGTTATATCTTGAAGATGCATATATTGATTTAAATATAGATAAATCCTTTGTTGGCTCTTATGTTATTGATATTGAAAAAATGCTTTCCAAATGCGATGCAACAAATGATTTTTATGTATATTTAACTAATATAGATGGTGGAAACGATATAATTAAAAAATGCAAAGAATATATTTCTGCTGAAAATTTAA
>JAZNIJ010000157.1:0-3962 GCA_045577455.1 Eubacteriales bacterium | reverse complement strand
ATGTCTCATAACTGTTATTCTTTATTTCAGTGTTTATTCCATTTTTAAATGTCGTAATACTGCTGTCTGTTCGTGTGAATGTGCCATAATCCAAAATATCAGAGTTAATAATTGTTTCATCCACACTAAACCCTACATCATCTTCTCCCAATGTAATATATCTATCTCTGTTAGGGGAAATAAGCTCGTTTCCAAATTCAACTGTGCCTCTTGCTGTTCTTTGGGCAACATCAATATAGTCATAGTTTGGATATGGAACAGCGCGGTAAATAAAGTTTTTTTCTTCAACACAAACAATTGAAACAGGGGTAAACTCTGCATTTATGTCTTTGTCAAAAGAATTATATTTATTATCAAGAGAATAATGCTCAGTAAATGTGCGTTGATATGAAAATCTGACAACTTTTCTTGTTCTGTCACTGTTATATTTTGCAACAAAACCCTTACTGCCTGTTGCTGCAATAACTTCGTTTCCGCTTAAAACTTCTGCACAAAGAAATGACGGTTGCTTTATCAAATAGAAGTTTTCAACATAGTAACCCGCAACATATATTGATACTATATTGTCTTTTTGGTTTAGATGAGACGATATGTCAATCTCGTCAACACGGTAATAACCGTGCCCCGTTCTTGCAGGCCCTTCGGCAACAAACTCTCCGTTTATAAACATCTGATACATATTAGAGGCACTTATAGCAATTTTTGCCTCTTTTTTCTTTGGTATAACGCAACGAAACACCAAATGATAGTTCATAGTTTTATCTTTATCTTTTTCCCAAACGGGAACAGCGTTTTTAAAACAGTATTTTTTCATAATAATCCCCCTCTTTACATTGTTCAATTATAACATGTTTTTTTATTAAAATCAACATTAACATAATTTTTAAAAACTATTCTCAAACTCTCATATAAATTATGAAAAAATTCGCTTTACAAAAGAATAGTTATGATATATAATTATAAGAGTTGATTTTGAATTTTATAGAAAATTTTGATGGGAAGTGAAAGAATTGCTATTTGGAAAACATATAAACAGATATTACATAAAGCATCTTCCAACTATGCTTTTTGGAATTCTTGCGTTGATTGGTGTTGACTTTATGCAACTTGTTATTCCCGAACTTTACAGAGCCGTTATAAACGGAATGTTATACGGAACAGCAGTAAAAGACGGTAAACAAGTTCTTTTTGATATGAATTATCTCCTTGATAATATTTGTTTACCATTGATTATAGTTATTCTCTGCATTGTTGTTGGAAGGTTTTTGTGGAGAATATGTTTCAGAGGTTCGGCGGTAAAAATGGAAACAGATATTCGCGGAAGAATGTTTGACCGACTTAAGGATATGCCACAGGAATATTATCACGAAAACAAAGTTGGAAAACTTATGTCCCTGTTCACCAACGATTTGGAAACAGTTCAGGAATGTTTTGGATGGGGCGTTCTTATGTTCTTTGATGCATTGTTTTTATGCATAATGGCTTTGATAAAAATGTATAAAATGAACCCTCTCCTAACACTCTTTGCCCTTATACCAATGGTATTTCTTGTTCTTATTGCTGTTGTTATCAGAAAACAACTTGAACAGCGTTGGAGCAAGCGTCAAGAAGCATTTTCCTCTCTTTCAGATTTTTCTCAGGAAACTTTTTCGGGAATAGCAGTTGTTAAAGCATTTGTTAAAGAAACGGTTTATCTGATGTCATTCCGCAAGCTCAATACTAAAAACGAAGATGCAAATGTTGAACATACTAAAATTTCAACTCTGCTTGGCGTTCTTGTTACACTTTTTGGTGAATCGGTTATATGCGTTATACTTGGTTACGGTGGTTATCTTACTTGGAATGGCACATTTGATGCAGGTCGGTTAGTTGAGTTTATAGGATATTTCACATCGATTATATGGCCTATTATGGCAATATCACAGCTTATTGAGATGCATTCCAAGGGTAAAGCATCTTTGAAAAGAATCAGCGAACTGCTTGATGCAGAACCAACGGTTAAAGACAGAGAAAATGTTGCTATTCCCCAAAGTTTTGAAGGCGAGATAGAATTTAAAAATTTGACCTTCAAATATCCCAACGGAAAACGCAACATTCTTGATGATGTTTCTTTTAAAATTAACAAAGGTGAACATATTGGAATTATCGGGAAAACAGGTTCAGGAAAAACAACCCTTGTTGACCTTATATTAAGAACATATAATGTTCCCGATAGAAAGCTCTTTATTAGTGGGCAAGATGTTAACAGTATGCCAATTTCCTTTGTAAGAGAGCATATTTCATATGTTCCACAGGATAATTTCCTTTTCAGCGACACCATTGAAAACAACATTTCATTTTCGGGAACGAAAACAAGGGATGAGGTTATTGATTCTGCAAAGCTTTCAGATATTCACAACAATATAATAGATTTTGCGAATGGATATGATACGGTTCTTGGTGAAAGAGGCGTTACCGTTTCAGGCGGTCAAAAGCAGAGAATATCCATAGCAAGAGCATTATTGAAAGATGCTGATATTCTTATTCTTGATGACTCCGTTTCGGCGGTTGATGTTAAAACCGAAAAAATTATTCTTGACAATTTGCGAGAAACAAGAAAGGGCAAAACAACATTACTTATTGCTCACCGCATTTCAACCATACAGTCTATGGATAAAATAATTTACATTCAAAGAGGAAAAATAATTGCCTTTGGAACTCACGAAGAACTATACGAAAGTTGTCGTGAATACAGAAACACAGTTGAGCTTCAAAGATTAACAGAGGAGGGAGAAGATAATGAGTAATTTAAGGGAATTTTTTCCTCTTATCGTTGTTGGTTCTGTTCTTGGAATTGTTTCTCTCTGCTTTATTATTGCTTTTATGACAATAAGAAAACAAAAGGAAGCTATCGGTTTTGACAGAAATATGAAAGATAGCGAAATAACACGCCGTCTTTTGAAATATGCAAAACCCTATACAAAAAACTTTGTTTTTGTTTTGCTTATAATGCTTTTTTCAATTTCCTATGATATTGTAGCTCCCATTCTTATGGGAAAGATTGTTGAAATGATAAAAGGCAACTTTGAGATGTCCCGTCTTTTGACTTTGGTCATTATATATGGTGGTATTCTGTTGGTTTCCCTTATATGCACATATATTCAAGCTATCATTCTCCAAAAAACAGGTCAACAGATTATCTCTAATATCAGATACGACCTATTTGAGCATATACAAGGACTTTCCCACGAACAACTTAACAATATCCCTGTTGGAACATTGGTTACCCGTGTTACAAACGATACAGGGGCAATTTCGATGATGTTCACAAACATAATTGTTAACTTGGTGAAGAACAGCTTTATTATAATCGGTGTTCTTACAGCGATGATATGCCTTAACTATATGTTTACCTTGATGGTGCTTTGCTTTGTTCCATTTATTATTTTGTTTACAATGATATTCAGAAAGTTTTCCAGAAAAGCATACAGACAGGTAAAAAACAAAACAACCGATATAAATACATATCTTTCGGAAAATCTATCGGGGATGAAAATAATTCAGAGCTTCAATCAGGAAGAACGAAAGAAAAAGGAGTTTGATGAGAAAAATAAAGCATTAGGAAAAGCCAAACACGGGGAAATGTTTGTTTTCAGCATTTTCAGACCTTTGGTTTATATGCTTTATGTTTCGTCTATTTTATGTCTTTTATATTTAGCAGGCAGAGGATATATAAATGACTTTTCCTTTATGGGGCAAGTTGTAACAAGCAGTATAGTTGTAACTTTTTATTCTTATATAAATAAGTTTTTCAATCCAATTCAAAACCTTGCAGAGCAGTTTAACTGGCTTCAATCCGCTTTTGCTTCTGCAGAAAAAATATTCACAATATTTGATATGAAACCAATTGTTACAGACGAAGATGATGCCATAGAGCTTGAAAATGTACAAGGAAATATTGAATTTAAGGATGTTTGGTTTGC
>JAZNIJ010000156.1:0-30615 GCA_045577455.1 Eubacteriales bacterium | reverse complement strand
AAGAATAACATAAGAAATACCTATAAGTAGCAAGAAGCGGAAAAGAGAGAAAATTATCTTACCTGCAAAATAGGAGTTAAAATACTTATACCTCATTCGCTGTAAAAACGGGGTACTATCATCGACTTTTTTGGTCTTATAATTTGGAGTATTTAATTTATCCATATCTGTCCCCCCTTTTTAAGTATCACGACGTTGGTAGAAAACATATGCAGATAAAATACCTGAAACAACCAAAAGAATCAACATAACAATTATGAAGTATAACCACGACATAGCTGCTGATCTTTCAGCACTGTTCTGGGCACTTGATGCAACGCTTGAAATGTATGACATAACAGAGTTAGATTCCGAAACGAAAGAGTCTATAATAGTGTATATAGCATTAACCAAAATCATAGGACTTATCATCGGGAATGTTATTTTCCAGAATGTTTCCCATGAAGAAGCACCTTCTATAAAGCAGGATTCATAAATCGCTGGTGAAATAGACTGTAAACCAGCAAGGAAAACAAGCATCTGTACGCCAGAACGGTTAATAATGTCATAAACATTATTAACTATATTTGTAACATATGCAACAAGTTCTTGACCAACCTGCATACTTGAGAAAAATCTTTGTACATCCAACTTAGAAATTATCTCTGTTCCTGTTGAAGTTGTCTGTCCACCGCCGGTAT
This sequence comes from Eubacteriales bacterium, assembly GCA_045577455.1. GTDB lineage: Bacteria > Bacillota > Clostridia > Oscillospirales > CAG-382 > SIG653. Next base: position 29,935 of record JAZNIJ010000156.1, on the reverse strand, counting down.
CAATGGTGCTTCCACTCGAAAGACCAGCAGCAAGCCCGTTTTGAAGGTCTATCATCTCGATAATACCTGTTGAAACAATAACAGGAATAAAGAATATTGCTCTGAATGCAGCACGACCAACCATTTTTCCGTTAAGGATGATTGCTATAAACAAAGAAAAGATAACGATGGCAGGAACATCAAAAAGCAAATCTTTAAGACTACCTACAAGAGTTGGAACAAAGTTTGTATCTTCAAAAAGAGCATACTCATAGTTTTCAAAACCAGAGAATTCAACAACTAAGCCGGTTGCTTCGGTTCTTAAGTCGCTAAAACTATACTGTAAAGATTCTACTATTAAAGGAAGATATATAAGGAAAAATCCAAGAATGAAAGGCAGAACAAAGAAATAACCTTTCTTGGCTTTGCTCTTTTCCAAAGATTTGCTCTTCCTTTTGCGCGGAGCAGGTCTCGCAGCAGTGGTATTATTTATTGTTTGATCCATTTACAACTGCCTCCTTATTCCACAATATTTCCGTTAGCGTCTACAAGAATGTATCCGTAACTATCGATTGTATATTCTTTTCCATTTTCGGTGAATGTATATGCTTCATCGTTATAGTTAAGATAATAAACAAATTCATTATCGCTATAATTAGCATCAATCTTGCTTGCATATCCAACTTTAACAACTTTATATAAATCATCGATATAAGAATGGGAATTCATATACATATGCTTTGTATTCTTAAGCACTTTGTTAATCTCACCATATGTATCAACAATATTTTGCTTTAAGATACTATATCTTACAGAATAGAATTCGGTAAGAACATTGTTTGCTTTAAGTTCAGAAGCATTTTCAAAAGCAACAACGAAATATGGGCTTGCACCATTTTCAATTGTCTTAAGTAGGTATGTTTCATAGTCGCCAGCTAAGTTAATTGGTGAACCTGAATACTCTATACTACCATGCAATACAAATGAAAGGAATGGAACGCTTGCTGTTGCAGATAAATGCATTGTATTTTCCAAAGGAAGGTTAAGGATATGATCAACATAATCCCAAACAAATAAGTTGCCTCCGGAAACCATAATTTCTTCTGTATCAGCATTCATTTTTTCAAGAAGCTGTCTCATATTCTTTTTGGAGTCCTCTCTGTTAAGAGGATCATCCTTATTAAAATCTGATGAAAGGTCTGAACCTAATGTTGAAACTGAAATGTTTTTTATACCATATTTCTCAAAATCTTTTTGAGTTAATTCATAGAAATATGGCATTGAGTTTGTTGATATGATACCTTTTCTTGTATAATGGAAAGTTTGCATCAAAGCATCATATTCTTTTTTGTATGCATTTCTATTATCAATTGTTTTAGCGAGATGTTTTTTAGGTTTAAAATCATCAAACATTTCGTCTTCAGTTGCATATGAAAACTCAAATTCGGGGAAAAGCTGGAATCCATTTTCATCGCAATACTTAACAAGCTCCTCAAAGCCGGATTTACCGCCAAGTTCTTCAACTAACTCTATCCCAGAAGGAACTAAAGAATTGATACCACCATTCACCCAACCTGTGAGCTTAAGGTTAATATTGGAAATTTTTCCTTCTTCTTTAAGCTGCTTAAGAATATCTTTAGCATTTTCGTAAGTTGTGAGTTCCTGTTTGATTTCATAAGGAACACCCATAAACCTATCTGTGGAATCGATAGCACCTACTGTCTCGAGATACAAAGGTATATCTTCTGATTCATCAGTAATTGGTTTCAATATTTCCTTTTCATAAAGATACTCTCTGAATTTTTTCGCCATACCAACATAAGAGCTATCTTCTTCAGAAAGGAGAATAATTCTTATTCTAAAGTCGCCTGTATATTTTCTGTCTGCTTCAACTGTCCAGAGTGCATTTGCTCCGGCAGATATACCACCATTCAAAGCATATGTATCTTTGGGACGTGGGTTAAAGGTTGTATAAGTTTGAACATAAGAATGGAAAGACCCCTGTCTTTCTATTACTATGTTAGCTAAGGAGTCACCTTCTTCGATTATAGCAAGGTATCCATGCTTAACATACTTAGTTTCATCGCTTACAACATCATCTGCCTCTTCGGAAGTTTCACTATCTTCAGAAGATTCGGTTTCTTTGGAAACTTCGCTATCTTCAGAAGATTCGGTTTCTTCGGAAACTTCACCACCTTCAGAGGATTCGGTTTCTTTAGAAGTTTCAGCTTCTTCAGAAGTTTCGCCTTCTACAGGAGATTCAGCATCTTCTGATGATACAGTTTCTTCTGTGCTTTCATTATTTGAACTTCCAGAATTAGCAACAAGCGTATTTTCAATTACACCAAATACAGGAATTCTTATTTGTTCTCTGTTTTCGCCGGTAATTGTTGAAAAGGCAAAGTCCTGACCGTAAACCTTTTCACTTGAAGCCATAGCAGAATTTTTAATATTATTAAAAGAATAAATTGTTCCGCATCCATCAGGTGATAAAATATAGCCATCATTCTTTATATTTCCTGCACCAGCAAAAGGAAGAAGATAAATATTAGAAAGACTATATTTTTCAGTGTCGAAACGAACATTAGCCGCATTACATCTAACGCTCAATCCATTGGAGTTCAATGTATATTCTAATGCGAGTCTGAAAACAGGAGACTCAACATCAGTTGACTGATACCCGGTTTGTGAATGATCTTCTTCTAACTGTTCAAATGTATAACCTGTAGAAGAAACCCAAACTTCAACATCCTTACGCTCTTTTTCGCTTATATTTGATGTACAAACAGCAAGACCGGATTGAAGTGAAACAGGATAATCTTTTTTCTGTTGGTCTGTAAGTGCTTTTATTGGGAAAGACATTACAGCACCTATTTCTTTAACTATTGGATCATTAAGATCGGCTACACGAAGGTCATAGAATGCAGCAAATCTGTTTGCTTCGTTTTTGCTGTTTTCTCTTATCATTTTATAAATCTCGAACCAGCGTTCAAGAGTTACAACTTCGGGAACAAGGTATTTAACAGAAAGACGACCTATTACATATTCAACTCTGAGACCGCCTTTTATACCCTTTGTTGTTATTTGTTCATATTGTGAACTATCAGAAAAGCTATAAAATGTTTTTTCAGAAGATTCTTCTGTGAATTTTACAATAAGCTGAGAATAAAGATTCTTCTTAATATTTGCATTCGTTGCTGAATCTGAATCGGACTGCTTACTGCTACCGATATCAACGGGGTTAGAAGCCCAATAGCTATTATATGCATATATTTTATTCTCTTTATCAATGAATTTGTATCCATTTTCATCTACATCATCGCCTTCCGCTCCTTTAACGAGCTTCAAAACAATAACTTCACCGGAATAAGAGTCATTATAGAGAGCCATTCCGTCTTTAACAAGAACTAAATTCATTGCACCAATAACTTCATTGCCTCTTAGTCTGCTTTCAAGAGAATTAAATGCATCTGACTGATATCCACTTGTTGAGAACTTTAAGTTCCAGATATCTGCAGATGTTAATTCTTCATCTGCAAATGCAATCGAAGATAAAGCCGGAAGGAAAAGAGCTATTGCAATAAGCAAAACAAGAGTTTTCTTTATTATTCTGTTCATTATTTTCCCTCCCCGCTACATTCGATATGATACTTCAACATAAATGCTGTAACCAAGATAGAACACCTTCTGAATCATTGTTGTGAAAAGAATTCCGATAAACATTATCAAAGCCATACCAACAATTGTTCCTATTGATGTTATAAGGTTCTTTCCTAAAGAATAATCGTGAATAACCATCATTCCGAAGAAAATCAACATTCCTGTCCAAATCAAGCCAAGACTTGAAATAAATGACATAATTGTCATTTCATCTAATGTAAGTACATTAGAAAGAAGTGTAGAAATAACTACTGTTATAAATGCAGGCATCAATGCATAACAAGTTGTTACATAAACATCTTTAAAGCTACCTTCTCCATCAAACAAGGTTGTTAAACACCAGTTTGAAACAACCCAAAGAAGAACAGGCAACACAACAGATGAAACTTCCATTAAAATGCTTACACCATTGAAATATGGGTTAAATATATATCCCTGTCCAACAGATTTATAAAGGAAGCCAAGAATTGTGAGAACAAATATAAAGGTTGCACCCTTTACTGAACCTCTCTTTTCATGCTTGAGATCCCAGAAACCATCAAAAGGATGATACATTAAATGGAATACATAAAGCACCTCTTCTTTTAAGGTTCTCTTTTCCTTCATTTTTTGGCCACGGAGATTAACTTTTTTTGCATATTTATTAAACATACTAACGATAACACAAACTACAATTATGAATATGGGAACAACCCAAACATAATCTTCGATTATCTCTTTACGATACTTGGCAAAAGCATCTGAGTAGTTTTCTGTATCATATGCATATTTATAAAGGTTCATTGCCTGTTCATGGTCGCCATCCTGATAATAGCTGGTTGCGATACCGATATATGCGCTGTCAAAGTTGTTATTATCACGAAGGATTGCCATATAATAATCAACAACTTTATCGTATTCTCTATCAAGCTTGCTCTGAAGTGCCTCAACTATCAAATCACCATAAGCAGTACGCTTAAAAATTGTGATTCTTGATGTGGATTGGTCAAGCAAAAGAATATTTGAACCTTGATATGCTATTGCAGAAAGGTTATCTTTTTCAATCTGACCAAGCTGAGTTCCTGTATCACCAAATACATAAAGAAGGTTACCCTGTTCGTCATAGGTGAATACTTTACTTCTTTTTTTATCAATGATACTCCAAGTGTTGGCAGGCCCTAATGCAACGTCAACAATCTGTGAAGGACCAGAAATGCTATTTTCAACACTTGAACCACCGTTAATAGTAACTTCACCGGATGGTGGATAGAATCCGCCTCTAACAAGAACGTCAGTTCCACTTGGGTTTAACTTTTTAATAGGAGCATAGTTAGAAGCCTTTGAACGGCTGGAAATTGCTGCCTGCTGTGAACCCTGGTCAATAGAGTCGGTTGTTACATAAATGAATCCGTCAGAGTCTATAACAAGGTTATTATATTCTGTTGGAACATATTTTTCGGATCTTGCAAGCTGTTCATCAGTCTGGAACATTCTCCACATATACTGGAACAAGCTATATGTAACTTTCTGAGCACCGATAAATCCGTTAAATGAACCATCTCGGTTCATTGAAATAACACCGTAGTTTGTTGTTGAAGAAACAACATAGATACGGCCTGCTGCGTCAACTGCAACAGCAACGGGTGTGTAAATACTCTTATCAGGAATAACTTCACTATCAGGTTCTGAAACTATACATTTGAAATTACCCATTTTATCAAAAATAACAATTCTTGATTTACCTGTATCAGCAACATATATTTCAGATTCTGTTACGAAAACACCCTTAGGTTGAGACAATGCATCAGGAACACCGTTTTCGTTAACAAAGGAAGTGATTATCAATCTTAATCTGTATTCCTCATCAAGACACATAATACGGTTATTACCTGTATCAGCAATGTAAAGATGTTCAAGATTATCAACAAAGATATCTCCAATTGAACTACTTAAATTACAATCATCTTCTGTATATTTACCATTGGAAACACCGCTGCTTATGGATTTTTTTATTGTCTCTGAGCTAATATATTCTTTAGGAACATATGCAGCAGGACTTTTTGCCATATTTCCAAAAACATCATATGTATATGTTGAATAAGGAGTAACAGCATCAGCAACAACAGTACCAAAAGCCATACAGAGCAAAAGAGTGAGGACGAGAGCTTTTATTAACTTATTTTTCATTCTTTCTCCTCCTTAATCTTTCATACCTGATGTTGACATTGTTTCAATAACATTACTTTGTGAAACAACGAAAACGATAATTGGAACGAGCATCATTATAACTGCAGAAGCTGAACCTGCACCCGCACGGGAGATACCTGCAGAAACAACCTGACCAATTGCATAGTTGAATGTTTTAAGCTGTTCGCTCTGAATGTAAATTGAAGCGCCCGAATTCCAAAGATCCTTAAAACAAAAGATAATCAATGTAATCCATGCTGGCTTAACCATAGGCATTGCTATTTTCCAGAAAATCTTGTTTTCTGAAGCACCTTCGAGACGAGCAGATTCGAGAACTGCATCTGTTACGGAGGTTTCCATAAACTGTTTCATAAGATACAAACCGTATGTTGTACAGAAAGCAGGAACGATAACTGCAAAATATGTATCAACCCAACCGAGCCATGTCATAATAATGAAGTTTGTTATACCTGTAACTGTAGAGTTAAACATAAGGGAGTATACGATAAGTTTAAACATCCATTTTCTTCCAGGGAACTTAATCTTTGCCAAAGCATATGCAGCATATGCAGAACAAAGAACGTTACCAGTTGTTCCAATAAGTGAAATAAGAATGGTGTTAAATATGTATCTTGAGAAAGGAACCCAAGATGTTCCCATCAAACGGAACAAATCTTTAAAGTTATCAAGGGTTGGGTTCTGCACAAAAAACTTTGGGGGATACATCCACAATTCATCCAAGGGTTTAAGTGAAGATGATATTGCATATACCAAAGGCAAAACCATTACTGCACCAAAGATGCCGAGAATAAGGTTTATACCGAAGTCACCGCCTGCGGAACGGTTAAGTCTTTTTGGTTTATCGCCTTTTTCAGACTTTTTAAATTTATCAAGAAATTTAACTGCCACCCTATTCCCCTACCTTTCTTAGTAATTTATTTACCACGATGTTAGCTCCGAACATCAGCAAGAACAAAAGAGTTGCAATAGCTGATGAATAACCGATTTCGAAACGGTCTCCGCCATAGTCATCCAAGTGGTGAGTTATTGTGTGAGCACAATAGTTCGGGCTTGGGAAACCAACAAGAGCTGATATAATACCACCAAAACCAAACGAACCTGTTATGGAAAGAATAGCACCGAGCATCAACTGAGGGCGCATTGTTGGTAATGTAATATACCAAAGCTCCTGCCAACGATTTTTAATACCGTCAACGGCACCTGCTTCATAGAGAGATTTATCAACTACCTGGAAACCGGCAATAAATGTGAGGAATGATGTTCCCAAGCTGGTCCAAAGGGCAACAGCTATAACGAGTGGGAAAATATATTCTTCATCCTGAAACCAAAGTATAGGTGAGCTGATAACATTAAGACGCATGAGCCATGAGTTTACAAGTCCATATTCGTCCGATGCAAAAAGATATGTCCAAACAAGAAATGCATTACCCGAAATTGAAGGCGCATAGAAGAGCAATGTAACAACCGCACGAATCTTTGGTCTAAGTTCATTTATGAACCATGCAAAGAAAAGTGAAAGAAGATACGATGCAGGTCCTGTTACACCAGCAAAAATAAATGTATTTTTAATAGCTGTAAGGAAAATATCATCGTCGAGGAACAACCTTATATAGTTTTGAGCATAAACAAGCTCAGGTGGTTCTAAAAGGTTGAAGGTTGTGAAACTCAAAACAAAGGAGAAAGCAACAGGAATTATAGTGAAAAGGAAAAACAAGAAGAAGAATGGGAAAATCATAACATATGCAACCCAATTGCTCTTAATTTCCTGCAAAGTCCATCTGAACTTTGATATATCTTTTCTTGCAACAATTGTATCACCTGAACGAGACTCTTCTTTTGAGCTACGCTTCTTTTTAGCGGTAATTTTGTTTTCTTTCAAATCTCCCTCCGAGGCGGAGAAATCTCCGCCTATCGGTTGGGAATCGTTCTTTACTTCATTGGTAGATATTTCCGCACTTGCGGTTTTTTCGCTACTGTCTTCTGTCAGAACAATATCATTTCTATCATTTTTATTATTAGACATTTGCGTACCTCCCTATCTTTATATATATAAGGGACTTGCTGATTTTATTTATTTTTGTACTAATCAAGGAATGTTGCATCTTCAAAATCCTCCGATGTACAAAGTCCGAATTCCTTACGCTTTCTGTCAAATTCTGCATTGATGTCTTCCAAATAACTCTTAAGAGTTTCTTCAGGTTCAGCATCGTCATTATATACAGAAAGGAAAGCAAATCCACAGTAACGCCCGATAATGTATCCACCTGGGAATTCAGGCAAACATACTACATCATTGAACTGAGCGCGAAGGTTATCATATTCTAATCTTGACCAAGGCATATTATAAAGTGCCTCGATATTTGCTGTGTTATATTTTGCAGAAGGACCAAGAAGAGCTTCTAATTCATTACCATAGTTGCTCTGAACTTCTGCAGATGTCCACCACTGAATGAATGTCCATGCGCTGAGAGCATTTTTATCTGTACATCCCTTAAGAATTACCATACCACCAACACCAGCAAGTGATGTATTTGTTATTGTTCCATCTTTATTAAGGTATCCTGGAAGTGGAGTGAATTCCCAAAGACCGTTAATCTCAGGAGCAAACACTATAAGATGGTTGTATGCACCGTAATCCATCCATGCAAGAGGCATTTCACCTGTACGGAAACGGTTTGCAAAGTCATAAGATACAGGGAAATCATACATTGTTGAAAGCTGGCATGCTTCTTTAAATGCGGAAAGTGAAGCATCACAACCAAGGTTAATGGACATACCATCTGTCTTTGGATATTCATACGTATATGTTCCATCACCATTATCTTCTATATACTTGTCGGAATAATTATATTTAGGAAGATTATTCTTATTATATGTTACCTTGTATGTATTATCTGTTTCTCTCAACATATCGCCATACTGGTCCATATAATGCTGATAATATGTAATACCGTCATCAGCAAGTTTACCACCATAATTATAAAGTGTTTCATCTTGCTGATACATCCATGTCATGGAAATACCTGTACCTGTTGGGAAACCGATTTCCATTTTGTTTGTATTAAGTGTATATATAATATCGTAAAGCTCGTCCCAAGTTTTTGGAACTTCAATTCCAAGTTCAGCAAAGATATCTTTTCTATAGAATAACATAGAGAATCCCATTGTTTCAGGAACAGCATATGTTACGCCATAAAGAGTCATTGGAACCATTGCTGTATCTGCAAATCTTGTAGAAACTTCTTCAAACGAATCTATATCATCAATAAATTTGCTGTATGTTGGGTCATCCTTATATAATTCCTTATATTTCTGCAAGCCCTTATCCGTGAAGTCAAATCCCAAACTTGTATCAGTGGTGTTAATTGCCTTTATCGCATAACGTATAGCATAGTTAATAACAGTTCCTGAGCCGATACCAAAGCTAACATCAGGCCCTGTTCCTGCAAGAATTGATGGAAGGATTGAACCACCAACAACTATCTTCATTTCAACTTCGATACCTGGATATTTCTTTGAAAAGTCATTATCAATAAGGTCTCTGATAATCTGAGCTGTATCACGGGAAGCAGATGTCCACAAAAGAATGGATTTATCTTTATCAACAGGAACATCAGATTCTGTAAAACTACCGATTGTTGTATAATCAGAGAAGAATGACATTATAAATCTTCTTATTTCTCCCCAAAGTGTTTCAAAGAATCCGCCCTCAGAAGGAGGTATGTCTGCTTCGGGAGATTGGAAAAGAATATAGTCAACATCAAGAGGCTGTGCCTGTGTATCTGTTATCCATGTTCCAAGAGAACCTATTTGAGTTTTAAGGTCTGCAAGCATACCTGCGAGCTTTGTTGGCCTTGAACCCATCTGCTCAAGAATATAAGCTGTTTTATCAAGAACAACTGAATGGTCTCCTTTGTATCCGATAATGTCTTCAAGGTTTTCTGAGATATCATAGAGAAGCTCTGACTGTGCCAAAAATCCCTTAAGAACATCAGGCATTGATGTTTCAAATCCATAATCACGGAATTCATCGGGGTCAGAACCTGTTACCATCAATATTTTTCTGTAATAACCATTGATTATATTAAGTGAGTTTTCAACTTCGCTAAGAACAGTTGACATTTTACCAAGAACTGCTTCCATACGAATTGTATGAACGCCTTCTTCAAGGTAGAATTTAAAATACTTTTCTCCGTCGGAATGTTCTTCACCGTCAGTAAGAGGACTTGTGATAAAATCAGAAGAATAGTTAAACTGAAGGTTCATAGCTTCTGCAAATGGAACTTCACCGTCAATTGCTATGCTTCTTGAAACATACATACCAGAATAAATATCCTGCTTTGCTCTGAGAACAATGTGATACATACCAGAATGTTCAACATTGATTTTCCATTCAATCCACTGACCAACATACTGCCATTTATCTCCGCCAATTTCATTGAAGCGGATACGGGATGCATCCCATGGCTCTGTAATAACAGAAGATGAGTTGGATATCTGATATATTGTCTTACTTGATGTGTTAATAGATTCTTCTGCCTGAATCTTTATTGCTGTATTTTTGTCTCCAATTTTTTCCTTGATATCTTCTTTATCTTTATGCATATCAAGGTAATCTTTATAGCTAATAAGAGTTTCTGCTTTTTTAAGTTTGATTGATTTAACTACAAGAGGTTCGCGGAGAGCACTAAATGTAAGCTGATGAGTTCCCTCGGAAAAATAGAACTTTAAAGGTGAAGCACTGTATCCGGTGGAATCGTAAACATAGTCTTTTTCCCAAGTGCCAACAAGCTCTTTCTGAGGTTTCTTTTCATTTCCTAAAGTATCTTTCGCAAAGTTACGATCTCCGTTAACTATGTTGTTCAAAAACTCCTCAGAATCTGATTTCAAAATGTTTCCTTTTGTATCGGTGTAAACATCTCTCCATCTTCTTGCAAACTCAACTGAACGAGCTTCTTTATATGGAACAAGTTCATCGATAAGAATTGCTCTTTCGATATCTGCATTTTTGGAAGAAGAAATCAATTTGATTTCTGAACCACATTCTTTGCCTTCAGACTCGCAAGTTGGACAATGTGTTTTTTCACAGGAGCGACAAGTTGGATATGCAGGGTCTTCGTGGAAGAAACTTATGCCACATTTTTCGCAACCAAAAAGGAATACTTGACCTGTATAATATTCTAATTCGATTGAATAAAATGCCTGTGATGGGATATCTATATCAAAAGTGATATCACCGTCATCACCCATAATAAGTACATTATCTAATGAAGAACCATCACAATCTTTAGCAACGAAATTTTCAACATATTTGAATGAACCATCTGTTTGGCTTTCGTTGATTTTGGATAAATCAATAATTAGTTCTTTATCGGTATCTTTTACATAATTGTACTTTTCAAGATAATCCGAATAAGTGATATCAGTCAATAGCTTTTTCATCTCGTCCAAAGGAGTTCTATACATAGAATCCGCAGATGCAGAAGCTTTGAGACCGTTATCTACCGGCCTTGCTATCAACATAGCAACCAGCATCAATAAGGTAAATAACCGAATTGGCAAGGAACGTTTTTTTGTCATACGCTTTTCCTCCTGATAGGGTGTAATAGGATTTTGCTCTGTTAATCAACAGTAACAGCGGGGGCAGAAAAATCCCACTGATAAATGTACATAATAACATTGTTAATATATCACAATAGAGTGTTTTTGTCAAGTGTGCATATAATATGATATCGAATTCATTTCACAAATTGACGATTTTGATAAACGAAATAAAAAACGCTGTAAATCTATGTCGTTTTAACTGTTTTCGTTGTAGTAAATTTTAATAAATATAAATTTTAATGATTAGTTTAAGTAAAAGACAATAAAGCATTTAATGTTTCAAAATACCCTATTTAAAAAAGCAAATTAGGGCTTTTAAAAGGGCATTTGCAGAGTATCATTTGTTTCTTTGTAAACTTTTAATATACATGTATTTTTTAAAAAGTTTATACTCTAACTGATTGCTTATACTAATCCAAACCAAAAAAATGAAAACATCCACAAAATGCCTTCATTTTAGTTGTGCAAAATAAACAAAATAATGTTCATTTTTTTTACAGGGCGACTTTTCTTACAAAACATTTGTTCTTCTGTTTTTTTGTGACATTTCTGTCATATATTGTCATTATTCGACGCGATTTTTAATTTTCTAAATAAGCAGTTATTATAAATCCGCCATCATTATCTCCAGAATAGGTATAAGAATATCCTTTGGGAACCATTACTTCTGTTGTTTCTGCATATGTTTCTGCTTTGGTATAGTATATTCTATATTCCTCACCCTCATGATAATGAATTATGGGATTGGAATAATCCCTTGTTTTTACAAGCTGAATATATTCTTCAAGGCAAAGGTTGTTTTCGAACATATACAAAGAATGTGGCAAACCAACATATCTGAATCTATTCTCATCTTTTACATTTGTTATATCAACCTTATCATTGGGGTATCTTAATATAAAACCATATTTATGAGCGTTTTCTGTTATCCATGCATATTCACCCTCGCCTATCTTTCCATTTGAAGGATAAAGCATAATTTTAAATGAAAGTCCAGTATGTGCATCGCTTGCTCCAGCTTTAATAGCATATTTTAGCTCTGCATCGGATACACTACTCACATAGGAATCATATTTATTTTGTTGTTCTTCTTTGGTTAAAAAACAATTATACATAAGTAGATTCGTTAAACCGCTAACATTATAAAAATCCTCAATAAAATAATTAGCATTTTGAATTGTTCTTTCGAGGAGCTTTTCCTCGCCTGTACTGAGAGCATATTCTGGAATTTTCTTAGAGTAAACTCGTTCTAAGGGTGAATCTTCTGTAAATAGATACAAATGAGAATTATTCACCAGAACCAAATCTCCCTTATACATATCACTTGTTTTAACATGATAGCTATCAAACAACGATATATCCTCGCCCGATTCTTCTTCTTTTTTTGAAACCTCATTACTTTCATCGGAAATAAAAGAAACTTCAGAGGAAAACAATTCTGTTACTGTATAATAATCTTCAGACATAACTTTAGAAGAATTCCCATTACCCATAATTGAAATTGCTATAATTACCATTAAAACAGCTACAAAAACACAGATAAACAAAACAAATATGTTATTTCTACTCTTTTTTTCCATTTTAATTTGCTCGTTACTCATAGCTCCTCCAACATTTATCTATATTTATACATTAACAATATTGCCAATTCACAAGAGAAAGCCGGAGCAAAACACTCCGGCTTTCTTAACAAATAAGCGGTAGTTTATATTAACTTAGTTAATTTCAGCTTTTTTAACCAATTTTTCGCGTCTTGCTTTTGCTGCATCCTCTGCCTTTGCAAAGAGAACATTTGCTCTTTCAGGGAAGGATTTGGTAAGTCTTGCATAACGTGTTTCAGAAGTAATGAAGTCGATATAGTTACCTGTAGGTTCTTTGGAATCGATTGTGAGCTTCTGTTCGGCTTCAGGGTTGTATCTGAAGCAGTTCCAATAGCCACATTCAACAGCGCGCTTCATTTCTGCTTGGCAGTTCTGCATACCACCTTTAACACCGTGCATTTCACAAGGTGCATAACCGATGATAAGAGAAGGTCCGTTATATGCTTCTGCTTCTGCAAATGCTTTGAGAGTCTGATTCATATCATAACCCATAGCAACCTGAGCTACATAAACATAACCGTATGACATTGCGATTTCAGCAAGGTTCTTTTTACCCATTGCTTTACCGGCAGCAGCAAACTGTGCAACCTGACCTATGTTGGATGCCTTGGATGCCTGTCCGCCTGTGTTGGAGTAAACTTCTGTATCAAATACCATAATGTTTACATTTTCACCTGATGCAAGAACATGGTCAAGACCGCCGAAGCCGATATCATATGCCCAACCGTCACCACCGAAAATCCAGATGGATTTCTTGGAGAGGTAGGATTTTTCTGCAAGAATTGCTTTGCAAAGGTCGCAATCTGCGCCTTCGATTGCTTTCACAAGAGCGTCTGTTGCAGCTGTGTTTGCTTTACCGTCTTCATATGTTTCAAGATATGCTTTAGCAGCAGCTTTTGTTGCTTCGGGAGCATCACTTTCTGCAAGCTGTTCTACATAACCCTTGAGTTTTTCTCTGATAGCTTTCTGACCGAGAGCCATACCGAGACCGTGTTCAGCATTATCTTCAAAGAGTGAGTTTGCCCATGCTGGTCCTCTGCCTGATTCTCTGTTAACTGTATAAGGTGTTGCAGGTGCAGAACCGCCCCAGATAGATGAACAACCGGTTGCATTGGAAATATACATTCTTTCGCCAAAGAGCTGAGTAATAAGTCTTGCATAAGATGTTTCTGCGCATCCTGCACAAGAGCCGGAGAACTCGAGAAGTGGCTGTTTGAACTGGCTTCCCTTAACAGATGTATCAACAAATGGAAGTGCCTTGGACGCAACATTAGCAACTGCATAATCAAATGCTGCCTGCTGGTCAAGCTGACTTTCCTGAGATGTCATTTCGATAGCTCTCTTACCTTCCTTTGTTGGACATGCCTTAACGCAGAGAGTACATCCCATACAGTCAAGAGGTGAAATAGCCATAGTGAATTTGAGAGTTTCGCAACCCTTACCTATCATCTTTGCAGTGAACTTTGTTGATGCAGGTGCATTAGCTGCTTCTTCTTCTGTCATAGCGAAAGGACGGATAGCAGCGTGAGGACATACAAATGCACACTGGTTACACTGGATACAGTTTTCTGCATGCCATACAGGAACATCAACAGCAACACCGCGTTTTTCGTAAGCAGCAGAACCCTGTGGGAATGTGCCGTCTACGCTATCCATAAATGCGGATACAGGGAGACTGTCTCCATCCATTTTTCCAACTGGAATAACGATATCCTTAACAAATTTAACCAATTCAGGACGAGTTCCTGAAACTTCTTCAGCAGCAGATTTTTCTGTGATATTTTTCCAATCAGCAGGAACGTCAACCTTAACAATTGCATCAACACCTGCGTCGATAGCATTGTAGTTAAGCTGAACAACTTCTTCGCCCTTCTTGGAATAGGATTTCTTTGCCATATATTTCATATAGCCAACTGCTTCATCAATTGGAAGAATATCGGCGAGCTTGAAGAATGCAGACTGAAGAATTGTGTTAGTTCTCTTGCCCATGCCAATTTCTTTCGCCTTATCGATAGCGTTGATAATATAGAAATTGATATCATTGTTTGCAATATATGCTTTTGTTTCAGGAGTGAGGTGTTCACCAAGTTCTTCTGCTGTCCACTGACAGTTAAGAAGGAATGTTCCACCAGGTTTAACATCCTGAACAATTTTGTATCCTTTTACCATATAGGAAGGATTGTGACAAGCAACGAAGTTTGCCTTATTGATGTAATAAGGAGATTTGATTGCTTTATCGCCAAAACGCAAGTGGGAAATTGTTATACCACCTGTCTTTTTGGAGTCATACTGGAAGTATGCCTGAATAAATTTATCTGTATGGTCACCAATAATTTTGATGGAGTTTTTGTTTGCACCAACAGTTCCGTCGCCACCCAATCCCCAGAATTTGCAGGAAATTGTTCCTTCTGCAGCTGTATCAGGAGCAGGTTTTTCTTCAAGGGAAAGACCGGTAACATCATCAACGATACCGATGGTGAAGTTGTTTTTGGGTTCATCTTTAGCAAGATTTTCATATACAGCAAAGATGCTGGAAGGAGGAGTATCTTTAGAACCAAGACCGTAACGGCCGCCAACGATTGTTGCTTTAACGCCTGTTAATGCGAGAGCTGCAACAACATCAAGATAGAGAGGTTCACCCAAAGAACCGGGTTCTTTTGTTCTGTCAAGAACAGCAATTTTCTTACAGGTTGCAGGAATTGCTTCTGCTAATTTAGCAGCAACGAAAGGTCTGTAAAGACGAACTTTAACAAGACCAACCTTTTCGCCTGTTGCGTTCATATAGTCTATAACTTCTTCTGCAACATCACAGATAGAACCCATAGCAATGATAACTCTTTCTGCATCAGCTGCACCGTAATAGTTAAAGAGTTTATAATCAGTTCCGCATTTAGCGTTAACTTTATCCATATATTCTTCAACAATTGCAGGAAGTGCATCATAATACTTATTGCATGCTTCTCTATGCTGGAAGAAGATATCACCGTTTTCAGCAGAGCCACGAAGAACAGGATGTTCAGGGTTGATTGCTCTTGCTCTGAATGCCTTAACTGCATCCTTATCTACCATTTCTTTGAGGTCTTCATAATCCCATGCTTCAATCTTCTGAATTTCGTGAGAAGTTCTGAAGCCGTCGAAGAAGTTTACAAAAGGAACTCTACCCTTGATTGTTGCAAGGTGAGCAACTGCACCAAGGTCCATAACTTCCTGTGGGTTTGTGTTTGCCAACATTGCAAAACCAGTCTGACGGCATGCATAAACGTCGGAATGGTCGCCAAAAATGTTAAGAGCGTGAGACGCTACACAACGAGCAGAAACATGGAATACGCTGGGAAGAAGTTCACCTGCGATTTTGTACATATTAGGGATCATAAGAAGAAGTCCCTGAGAAGCTGTGTAAGTTGTTGTGAGAGCACCTGCTGCCAATGAACCGTGAACAGTACCTGCAGCACCTGCTTCTGACTGCATTTCAACAACATTTACACATGTGCCGAAAATGTTTTTTCTTCCTTCTGCAGACCAAATGTCTGTATAGTCAGCCATAGGGCTGGAAGGTGTAATGGGATAAATACCTGCAACCTCTGTGAATGCATATGACACATGAGCCGCTGCCTGGTTGCCATCCATGGAAATCTTTTGTCTTGCCATGTTTTAAAAATCCTCCTAAAGATTTATTAATGTTGCCGATTACAAAAATCTTAAAGTCGATCGGCAAATGACTTTTTAATTAAACTATTTTGCTCAAAAGAATTGATGAGCATTTAATTGCGGTATAAATGAATTCGCATACGAGAAACAACGTAACCATTTCAAAAAATATATATCCTAAACAATATGTTTCTCTCAAATGTTTATATTATCACATTTGCAATTAAAAATAAATAATATAGTTTTAAAAAATATCATATTTTTTGCAAAGATATTTTTTTCTACGCTTCTTTCCTTCTCAATTCAAAATACGGTTCCGGACTAGGGTCTTCCTCACCCTGTGGCCCGGGTTTGGTTGCTTTCTCTATTGGAAAGATATATTTTGGTAGTTTTGCTTCTTCGGCATAAGATACCTCTGGTATATTTACAGGTATTTCTGTCGATTGTGTTTTATTGGGAGCAAACTGCTTTGTTTCTTTATCATTTGCAAACTGCCTTGTTTCAGCATATATTTTTTCGATTGCTGTATGGGTTTCATCAACACTTACACCACCTGTAGAGTTTAGCTTCTGACAAATGAGCTTTGCTGCATCGGAAATAGGAACTGATAAATCCGATTGACGAATAACGATGGCAGGTCTATTCATATCCAAGTTATACAACACAACATCCTGAACAGATTTTTTTACAGTTTTTATTAAATGTTTAGGATTATCAACCTGTATTCCCAAAATCGGCTTGCGCTTTGTTCCAAAAATGCGAATTGAAGTTATTTTTCCTTTTTCAATAAATCCAACGCCCTTATTTCCTGTAACAAAGTCGTATATTCCCTCTTCGGTAACAATAAGTGCTGTATGTTTTGCAACAATAAAATAAAAGAAGTATGCAATAAAAAGAATTGAAACAACAGTTCCAAAAGTTCCAAACGCTATGCATAAAGTATCAAATTTCTTTTCAAAATCAATCAATCTGTGATAAGGTGCAAATAAAATAAAAAGAGAAGCTAACGCCAAAGCTAAAAACAGAAAGAGGAGAGCAACCCTCTCAGCACGCCTTTTTTTAATAACAACGGCTTTATTATTTGGTTTTCCCACGCAAACCCCTCCTAATTTGTTTTAATTCGGTTTGTATTCATAAGTTTCATATGGGGTGTTATTATCATAAATTACAAATTTATTGCTTTCATTTGTAATTGGGTTATAAATTTCTAAAGTATACTTTTCTCCGCCTGAGCTATCCTCGGTTTCAAACCAAACTCCCTCGCCTGATGCATAGTTCTCACCAGTATTGAGATAGTTATATGTGAAATCCATCTTCAAGCCCTCAAAACAAACTCTCTCGAATTTGTATGACCCCTTCTGCGTATTAACTCGATTACAAATTTTAAACTCATTTCCATTTTTATCGGTTAATTTATAAACCAAAGGGAAATCTGCAATTTCATTGGAATAATTATCATTTTCTGTTATTTTTGGATTATACTTTATCCCTATTTCGATTTCCCCTGCTGTTTCAGCATAAACAATATTGGAAAGAGTTATTCTTCCAAAATGTTCCATAAAATCCTTTGTATAGATTTGATATGTCACAAAGTCTTTTGGTGAATCATAATACATTTGGACAGCTTTATCGGAGAATTTAACTTCTTCAAGCAAGGGCGCATCGCAACTTGAAAAAATTCTTATAAAGCAAAAAATATAAACAACAGCGGAGCAAACAGCCAAAAAACGGAAACAATATTTTCCAACTCGTTTAGCTGTTTTTGATTTACCTTCTTCTTCCTCATCGGGGAAATGCTTGCCTTCTATATCCATTTAATGTCTCCAAATTTTTAATCCCAATAATTCCTGTCTAAAGTACGAAGCTGAATTGCAGTTGCAATGTGAGAGCTTCCAATAATCTCAGACTCATCAAAATCCGCAACAGTCCTTGCAATTTTCAAAAGCCGATCATATCCTCTTGCAGAAAGTCCAAGCGATTCGTATGCCCGTTTTAAAACCGCAGTTCCTTTTTCATCAAGAACACAGAATTTGCGAACCATATTCCCATTCATCATACCATTTGAAGTGACGGGTACACCGCCAACATTAAGATTTTCAAATCTTTTCTTAGCAAATTCACGAGCTTTGGTTACACGCTTGAATACATCTGCACTTTTTTCTCCAACGGAAGAATCTGAAAGCTGTTCAAACTCAAGAGGTCTTAACTCAACCTGTATATCAATTCTGTCCAAAAGCGGCCCCGAAATTTTAGATACATACATCCGTCTTGAAGTCGCAGAACAGGTACACTGTTTTGTTGGATGACCGTAAAAACCGCATTTACAAGGATTCATTGCAGCAACGAGCATAAATGAACAAGGAAATTCAGTCTTGCCATTTACACGAGTTATTGAAACAGTTTTTTCTTCAATGGGCTGTCTCAATATTTCCATAACATTTTTATCAAATTCAGGCAACTCATCAAGAAATAAAACTCCGTTATGAGCTAATGAAATTTCACCCGGCCTTGGAACTCTGCCGCCACCCGCAAGACCTGCAACCGTTACCGAATGATGAGGTGCTCTGAACGGACGGGCTGTTATTAGCGCCTGAGACGGCTTTAACAATCCTGCAATCGAATGAACCTTTGTTGTTTCAATGGATTCACTCAAAGTTAAAGGAGGCAGTATAGTTGAAAGTCGGGATGCAAGCATACTCTTGCCCGTTCCCGGAGGCCCTATCATTAAAATGTTATGGTTTCCTGCAGCAGCTATTTCCAAAGCATGCTTTGCAAACTGCTGCCCTTTCACATCAGACATATCGATTTCACACGCAAGAGTTGAAGCGTTGAATTCTTCTTCGTTGAAAACACATTCGTCGATTTTGCGTTCTCCGTTCAAATGCTTTAAAAGTTCTTCAACATTTTTTACGGGATACACTTTTATATCTCGCGCTGCCGCGGCTTCAGGAGCATTTTCAAAAGGAACATAAAGCTCTTTATAACCTTGGTCTCTTGCTGCAATAGCCATAGAAAGTACGCCTGTAACAGGGCGTAATGTCCCTGTTAAAGAAAGCTCTCCCAAAAAGCATTTACCACTTAAATCCATTTGCCGTTCTGTTGATGCGCAAATGCCGGAAATCAATATTGGTAAATCATATGCTGAGCCCTCTTTTCTTATGTAAGCAGGAGCAAGATTAACAGTGATATTTCCTGCTTTTAAAGGAACTCCTGAACTATGTGCAGCAGAATACACACGCTGCGCCGCTTCCTTTACAGCCGCATCCGGTAAACCAATTATTTCAAGTTTTTGGTCAGGAGCAGGAGTGAACCTTGCCTCAACCGTAACAACAATTCCGTCCACGCCACTCAAGGCGGCTGAATATGCTATGCCCACCATAATTGAACTGCTGCCGCAAGCCGATATAAAACTCATACGGAAATCGAATTTGTTCAAAACATATTTTATATTCCGAAAGAGTTAATAATATCTTCGCCTTTAACGACTCTCCATAGTTTAATGTTATTCAGAAAATACTGAATATATAATCATTTGCATTGTTGGTGCATCATCACTTACAAACCCACCTGTTATGGTTCAAAACATAAACAAAATACAGTTTTAAAAAACACAAACTTCACGTCATATTTTGCCACGAAACAATGCCACTTGTAGTTATTAAGATTATACACCACTAAATCTTGTTTGTCAATATTATTTAGAAAATATCCCACCTCAATATTCGTAAAATTCGTTTTTATTTTCCTCTGCGGTTATTGATTTTTGAATCAGAATGATATATAATATATTTGGGAATTGTTTCCCAATTTTTTCAAAAGGCGGATATAAAAATGAATGATAATACAGCAATAAAAAAGAACGATATTTTTTCAGCCAAAATCGTTTCGACGGGAAGCGGTGGTGAAGGTGTTTGCAGAATTGACAATATGACCGTTTTTGTTCCATATGGGGTTTTGGGTGATGTTCTTGATGTGAGAATTGTAAAAGTTAATAAAAGCTATGCCTTTGGGAAAATTGAAAACATTTCTATTCCCTCTCCTAATAGAACAAAAGCGAAATGCTCTGTTTTTGGGAAATGCGGTGGGTGCGACCTTCAGACAACAGACTACCAAACTCAACTTGAAATTAAGCGTGGAAAAGTTAGGGACGCTCTTGAAAGAATTGGGGGATTCAAGGATATTGACGTAAAACCGTGTGTACCCTCACAGCCAAATTTTGGTTACAGAAACAAAGCACAGTATCCCGTTGCATCAATTGACGGGAAAGCAGCAACCGGCTTCTATGCTCCTCGTAGCCACCGTCTTGTTATTGCCGATGAATGTCCTTTAACAGACAGCGACAGCAAAACTATTGCAAAAACCGTTATTGATTTTCTTAACAGATATAAAATTGAAGCATACAGCGAAGAAAGCCACAAAGGATGCGTGAGACATATTTATACAAGAAGCGGTGATAATGAAATTATTGCCGTTATTGTTGGGGCAACGAAAGAGCTTAAAAACAATGAAATTCTTGTTGATATGTTAAAAAATGCAAAGCTGGAAAAAAATCTTGTTGGCATTGTTTATAATTACAACCCCATACCGAACAATGTGATTCTTGGTAACAGCCATAAGGTTTTATATGGCAGAGAATACATTTACGATACTTTATGTGGTTTAAAATTTAAAATCAATTACAAATCGTTTTATCAAATAAACAAAAAAACAACGGAAAAGCTATACCAAAAGGCAATTGAGCTTCTCTCTCCCCGTGACGACGAAACCGTTATGGACCTTTACTGCGGAATTGGAACAATAACCCTTTGTGCGGCAAGGAAAACCAATAAAATTATTGGTGTTGAAACCGTTGAAGAAGCAATTATTGATGCAAGAGAAAACGCAATGATGAACGGCGTTGATAATGCTGAATTTTTCGTTGGCGATGCAGAAAAGATATGTCCAGAACTTGTATCTGGTGGTGTGAGAGCTTCTGCAGTAATTGTTGACCCTCCACGAAAAGGATGCGACAGGGTGCTTTTAGAAACAATTCTTAAGCTCTCCCCTTCCCGCGTTGTTTATGTTTCTTGCGATGCGGCAACCCTTTCAAGGGATTTGAAGTTTTTATGTGAAAACGGATACACTTTTGATGAAGCTTATCCGTTTGACCAGTTTCCTCAGACAAGCCATGTTGAAACTATTGTTTGTCTCCACAAACAATAGTTTCAACAATGAATTGCAACCTTACAGTTACGTGAATTTGCTTCGCCATGAATTGCCTACGGCATGAATTGCGCTGCGGCGCATTGAGGTTGCGTGAATTGGCTTAGCTATAAATTGCCTGCGTGTTGAGAAAGTTCGTTTTACAGCCATCCACAGTAACATATCAAAAGGAGAACTTATGCCCGCTTATTTTTCGATAATCTTTGAACTTAACAAAAACAAAACCGCAATAAAAGATTTTTGCAACGGACTAACTAATGTGGGACTTGTTTTCAAAAGCGGATTTAATGGATTTGAAAACGATTCCTTTGAAGAGATTATTGCATACAATCAAAAAAAATTGGATGCTAATTTCAGGCTTGGTTATACTGAGCATTCTTCTCATGATTTCAAACAAATGTTATTTGATTTTTCGGACTTTTCGGAAGTAAGATTGTTTGTGGTGAATGATATAGAATCATCAACATTTGAGTTTCACCTAATTATTCCTGAGGGTGATTTCGTTGAATTGATAAAAAATAACGATGAATATCTTCTACAGAACCAAACCCAAAGGATGGATTTAATAAAAACGGTTGCAAAAAAGCTTTGGGATAGTTTGGAAATACTTGCGATACAAACAGCTTGGGAACTCTCGGATTATCCACCAAAAGCAGAACACTTATCAAGCAAGACAAAACCGCAAGCAGAGCCGTTTTGCATTATTAAGGAATCGTCCGTAGCAGATAAACTTGCATTTTCATTCGAAAAGGTTGGAGAAAATGGAGTTTTAATTGAAAATCATAATAATTATAGCCCTTATTTTTGCCCGACTTTGAAACATTTTGAAGTCTTGCCCCATATTGAGCCGTCAGTCATTTCAGAGGAAGAAAACAAACCCATTCAAAAATTCAGGATGGCACAGAAAGAAGATACATTTCGAGTGCTTACCCTTTATAAGGATGCCAAATACAACAAGTTTTCAGTTTGGGATGACAGCTACCCCACCATTACAGAAATTGAACATGACCTTGAAACAGATAACCTTTATGTTATGACTTTTGACAACATAATTGTTGGAGCAATTTCCATTGTTCCCGAAAATGAAATGGATGATTTAAATTGCTGGACAAACAAAAGCTCCAAAGAAATTGCACGAGTTGTTGTTGCAAAGGAATATCAAGGGCAAGGCATAGCATACCAAATGGTGAAAAATATTGAAGTTGTTCTGCAAAAAAGAGGTTGCAAGGC
The DNA here is from genome assembly GCA_045577455.1 of Eubacteriales bacterium. Taxonomy (GTDB): domain Bacteria; phylum Bacillota; class Clostridia; order Oscillospirales; family CAG-382; genus SIG653. Next base: position 6,824 of record JAZNIJ010000156.1, on the reverse strand, counting down.
AATACATTTATCTGCGGCAAAGATAAATATTCCAGCATATAAAACATACATAAAAGCCGGCTTTACCCTTGTTGGTGAAGCAGATATGTATGGTAGCAGTTATTACCTTTTGGAGAAAGAGATTTAGAATTAAGGTTTAAAAACTTATATTATTGATAATGGTTCAGGAAAAAAATGAATGATTTTGATTTTCAAAAAATAACTCACAATATGAAACTCCATCCATCACCATTCAAGATGATTAAAGATGGTGATAAAACCTTTGAACTAAGGTTACTTGACGAAAAACGAAAAAAAACAAAAAAAGGCGATATAATTATTTTTACAAACACCGAAAGTGGAGAAACAATAACCGCAAGCGTTTTGGCGTTGCACGCTTTTAACAACTTTGAAGAATTATATAATTCCTTGCCGCTTTTAAAATGCGGATATTCGATTTTGGATATTGATACAGCAAAGCCGTCAGATATGGAAGCGTATTATTCAAAGGACGAACAAAAACAATATGGTGTTGTTGGAATTGAAATAGCTGTTAAATGAAACTAATTTTTTAAAACAATTAGTTTCAACAGTAGCTTTAGTTAATTTTTGATTTATCTTAGATATTCAGGGTTTTATATTTGTTATATCGAGTTTTGAAAGGGTATAATTATGGTTATTTTAATTGCAGGCGCATCTCATGTTGGAAAGACAGCATTGGCACAAAGGTTGCTTGAAAAATACAAATATCCTTACTTATCAATTGACCATCTTAAAATGGGTTTAATCAGGTCAGGAAGCACTGATCTCACACCCGAAAGTGATGATAATGAGCTTACGGCTTACTTATGGCCAATTGTTTGTGAGATGGTTAAAACAGCAATTGAAAACAATCAGAATTTGATTGTTGAAGGGTGTTATATTCCTTTTAGTTGGGAAAATGATTTTGACGAACAATACATCAAAAATATAAGGTATTACTGTCTGATAATGAGTGAAAACTATATAAAGCGTCATTTTGACAGCATCAAAGAATATGCAAATGTTATTGAATCTCGTTTAGATGATAGCTATTACACTATGGATTTACTTTTAAAAGACAACAAAAACAATTTATTACTTGCTAAAAAACACAATGTTCCATACATTTATATTGATGATAAATATGATTTTGATATTTGCATAGAACAAGATATCAAATAAGAAGGGATTTATAAATTAAGAAAATTTAAATACGATGAAAAGAACTTTTTTTATATTTTTTTGCCTATTATTTTGTTTAACGAATATCACATCTTGCAGTGAAGATTGTTCATTACATATTGATGAAAACGAAGACGGAATTTGCGATACTTGCAACACCAAAATGCTATTCATTTACAAGCTGACATATAATAAAAAAGGATACGAGCTTGACAGAGTTGGAGCAGGATATATTGGTGGAGATATTGTTATCCCTTCCGAATACAATGGGCTTCCCGTTGTTGAAATCGGCTACGATGCATTTGAAAGTCAATACAAGCTCACATCTGTTATTATCCCCGATACTGTTACGGTTATAGGCGATGACGCTTTCGAGAATCAAACATCTCTTACAAGTATAAATGTTGGAAACGGTGTTATTACCATTGGGACAAGCGCATTTGAGGATTGCACATCACTTAAAAGTGTAATAATAAGTGATGCAACTGAACACATACACGCAAATGCATTTAAGAATTGTAAGTCCCTTGAAACTATTACAATAGGAAAAAATGTTAAAGAGATTATGGGTTGTGCATTTGAAGAATGTGTGAACCTTAAAACAATATCAATACCTTCTTCCATACAAAAAATGGGTGCTTGGGTATTTCTCAACACAGGTTTAACAGATATTTATTTTGGAGTGGATTCACCGGGAAAAGATTGGAGCGAAAAGTGGAATACAGGTCTTGACGGAGTAAATATCCACTGGTCTGAAATGAAGAAATAAAGCATATTCAAAGGAAAAAAGCAAAGAACAAAACATACCCAAACACACTGAAGAAAACAAATTATATCGAAATACGAAAAAATACAGGCAAAACAAACAAAAGAAAGTATTTCAAAAAAACATCAACAGACGAGGAATAAAAAATGAGCGTTTATAAAAACGAACTAAAGATATATCTTGAAGATGACCAATGGGAATTTACATACACTGACCACGACAGGCAAATTGTCAGAGCCATAGTTTTCGATGATATGGGTTATTTTTATTTTGTTCGTGCTGTCAGAAACGATATTTTTGGAAATGTTACTTTAATTGAAACATCGGGCGGTGGCGTTGAAGCAAACGAGAATTACAACTCTGCAATTAAGCGTGAGCTTAAAGAGGAGCTTGGCGTTGAAGCGGAAATAATTTGCAAAATTGGCATTGTTGAAGATTATTATAATTTGATTCACAGACATAATATCAACAACTATTATCTTTGCAAGGTAGTTTCTTTGGGAAGCAAGAGCTTAACAAAAGAGGAAATTGAAGATTTTCACTTATCGACACTTAAGCTGACATATGAAGAAGCAGTTTCGGAATACAAAAAAATGAACCATACAAAATTGGGCAAGCTCATCTACAGCAGAGAAATGCCTGTTTTGATAAAAGCAAAAGAATTGATTGATAGTTTTATTGTTTAAGTATAAAACATCATTTTTTATTATTTAAGCAATACCATAAAACATAGGTTTATATTCTTTAGATATTGATATTATATAAAGATGCCGTATCTCGTTTGAGATACGGCATCAACATTTAATTTGAAGTTAAAATTACATAAGGGAAAGGAAAAGTTCTTTGATATCAGCAACTGAAGTATCTTTTGGGTTACCTGGACGGCAAGCATCTGCAAAAGCGGATTCGGAAAGGAAATCAACATCTTCTGCTTTTACAATTGCTTTAAGGTCAGCAGGGATACCAACATCGAGAGAAAGCTGTTTAACAGCATCTACAGCAGCTTTACGGTATTCTTCAACTGACATATTTTCTGTGCCTTCTACGCCCATAGCTTTTGCGATATCGCGATATTTTTCGCCTGTTGCATCTGCATTATATGCCATTACTGTTGGAAGAAGGATTGCGTTTGCAACGCCGTGAGGTGTATCATAAACAGCACCCAAAGTATGTGCCATGGAGTGAACGATACCAAGACCTACATTTGAGAAACCCATACCTGCAATATACTGACCGAGAGCCATTCCGTCTCTGCCTTCTTTTTCGTTGGCAACTGCCCCGCGGAGAGACTTTGCGATAATTTCAATTGCTTTAATATGGAACATATCTGTCATTTCCCATGCGCCTTTAGTGATATATCCTTCAATAGCGTGGGTAAGAGCGTCCATACCTGTTGCAGCTGTAAGTCCTTTAGGCATTGTGCTCATCATATCAGGGTCGATAATAGCAACAACGGGGATATCGTGAACATCAACACAAACAAATTTTCTCTGTTTTTCAACATCTGTAATAACATAGTTAATTGTAACTTCAGCGGCTGTGCCCGCTGTTGTTGGAACAGCAATAATTGGAACACATGGCTTCTTTGTTGGTGCAACACCTTCAAGACTGCGAATATCTTCAAATTCAGGGTTTGCAATTACTATACCGATTGCTTTCGCTGTATCAATGGAAGAACCACCGCCAATAGCGATAAGACAATCTGCACCACTTGCTTTAAAAGCCGCAACACCCGTCTGAACATTTTCAATTGTTGGATTTGCCTTAATGTTCGAATATACTTCATAAGCAATTTTTGCTTCATCAAGAACATCTGTTACTTTTTTGGAAACACCGAATTTCAAAAGGTCGGGGTCTGTGCATACAAATGCCTTTGTGAATGCTCTGTTTTTGAATTCAGTTGCAATCTCTTTAATTGCTCCCGCACCATGATAAGAAGTTTCATTAAGAACTATTCGATTTGCCATATAAAACATCCTCCGTAAATAAATTTGTATGAAGTTACTAAATCTTCGTTAATATTATACAATATTTTTTTTGAAATTGCAATAGGTTTACAGTAAAAAATGAAACATATTGGAAAAATGTACAACTACAATATAATCAACAATATAAAAATTCACGAACTTATTAACGCAAAACTGCCACGGTCAATTTAATATGACCGCGGCAGTTTCATCTTATTGATATCTTACTGTTCTTTAATAGCATCTGTGGGGCAAACGCCTGCACAAGCGCCACATCCTGCACATTCGTCAGGGTTAATTACGTACTTTCCATCAGCATCTACAGAGATAGCAGAAACGGGGCATTCACCTTCACAAGTTCCGCAACCGATGCAAATGTCTTTGTCAATTACATATGCCATAATAAGTTCCTCCGTTAAAATTATAATGTTGTAACCTTTTAGTGTACATATGTATAATACCACAAACAAAAAGTTTTTTCAATAGCTTTTACAAATTTTTTTATAAACCAGAAAAATATTTTTCAAGGCATATAACAGATGTTTGGTATATATCACCTCTTAATAAAATGTTTTATAGCCCGACAATACAAATATGTTATTTATGGTAACGCTTACCTGCAGTAATTGTAAAACCCCTATATATTTGCTCCAAAAGCATAACTCTTGCAAGTTGATGAGGAAATGTCATATCAGACATAGATAACTTATAATCACAAATAGATTTAACTTTGTCTGAAAGTCCAAAGCTAGACCCGATTATGAAAGCAAAGGTTGAATATCCATTTTTTCTTTTTTCCTCAATCAAAGAAGAAAACTGTTCAGATGATATCTTTTTACCTTCGATGCAAAGAGCTATCTTGAATGCACCTTTTGGAATTGCGGAAATTATTTTTGCCGCCTCGACATCAAGGGCTTTATCAATAACACTTTTGGGGAGTGATTTATTTTCGTCTAATGATTCGGGGCGAATTTTAACCGTTTCTATTTCAGAAAAAGAAGTTATTCTTTTTTCATATTCTTTAGCAGCGTTATTATAATATTCTACAGCAGTTTCACCGCAATATATCAAAGTTATTTTCATAAATGCTCCAAATAATTTGGGCTGTTTCTAACGAATTAACATAAGAAACAGCCACAATTTAAACTACAAAAAGTTAATCACATTTTTCAAGGGCAGTTTTTATATCATCAAGGATATCGTTGATATGCTCAATACCAACAGAGAATCTGATAAGCCCAGGGTCAACACCTGCGGCAACCAACTGTTCATCAGTAAGCTGACGATGTGTTGCGGATGCAGGATGTAAAACCATTGTATTTACTGCGGCAACATGAACTGCATTTGTTGCCAGCTTTAAGGATTTCATAAATGTCATTGCACTTTGTCTGCCGCCTTTAAGAATGAACGAAACAACTCCGCTTGTTCCAAGAGGCATATATTTTTGTGCAAGTGAATTATACTCACTTGATTTCAAACCAGGGTAAAGAACTTTTTCAACTTTTGGAGATTGTTCCAAAAACTCTGCTATAGCAATAGCGTTTTCACAATGAGCTTTCATACGAACACTTAATGTCTGTATTCCCAAGTCAAGCAAAAAAGCTGTCATTGCAGGTGGATATGTACCAAAGTCTCTTGTGAGCTGCAATCTTGCTTTTGCAATATAGGCACTTCTACCATATTTTTCTGTATAAGTTACTCCATGATATGACTCATCAGGAGTTGAAAGACAGGTATAACCGTTTTTAGCCCAATCAAAGTTTCCGCTATCAATTATAACTCCTCCAACTTGAATTGCATGACCGTCAAGGTACTTAGATGTGCTATGAACAACAATATCAGCACCATGTTCAATTGGACGGCAAAGGATTGGCGTTGGGAAAGTGTTATCAACTATAAGGGGAACATTATGCTTATGAGCAACTCTTGCAAATTTTTCAATATCAAGCACAGACAATGCAGGGTTTGCAAGGGATTCACCGAAAACTGCCTTTGTATTTGGTTTAAAATATTTATCAATTTCTTCTTCGGGAAGGTCCTGGTCTATCATCGTGCATTCTATGCCAAGCCGTTTCAAAGTTACAGCAAAAAGGTTAACCGTTCCTCCGTATATTTTGGAAGAAGAAATAAAATGGTCTCCTGCCTGCATAATATTAAGCAAGCTCATCATTGATGCCATCTGACCCGACGATGTACAAAGTGCGCCAATGCCACCTTCAAGAGCAGCAATTTTTTCTTCAACAAATGCAACCGTTGGGTTTGATATTCTTGAATACATATGTCCGTCTTTCGTTAAATCGAAAAGCTGACCTATTTCTTCTGCAGTTTCATATGAATATGTTGTACTTTGATAAATTGGCATTGCCATCGGCTCGCCATTTTTGGGCTTATATCCTGCTTTTATACATTTTGTTTCGGTTTTCATATTTCTTAGGAAGTGTATCTTACTTCCCTACCCTTTCTGATATAATTTCTGTTATACAAATCAATTATTTCAATGCCTCTTCAAGAGATGACGGGAGTTTATCCCACTGAAGCTCTTTACCAGCCATTTGGCTTAAGATTGGCAGGGGTTTAACCTCAACGGAGCCATCAAATATTTTAAAAAGCATTAAATTATTTTCTGAATTAAGTGTACATTTTTCAAAACATCCGAGGAACTGACTAACTGTGCCTTTTTCATCTCTGATATTTTTATGTGAAAATATAGAGTTAAAAACAGACTCATAAATATCGGCAAACATTGCAGAAGCGTTTGCAGAATCTTTTGCATTGTCAGGTATCTCATTAAAGATATATTTAGCGTTATTTTTTTCAATCAAATTATTACCTGTAATGGTTATATAAACCTTATTCTCAGGGTTTTGCTTATTGAATTCTTCGATTTCCGGGTCTTCGTATTTTATTTC
>JAZNIJ010000155.1:0-20239 GCA_045577455.1 Eubacteriales bacterium | reverse complement strand
CAGCGAGGGTCCACCCGTTCCCATTCCGAACACGGAAGTTAAGCTCGTCTGTGCCGACAATACTCGGTTGGAAGCGACCCGGGAAGATAGGTCGATGCTGACACCAAGGGAAGTCCATCTCGGACTTCCCTTGTATGAATTCTAATATCAAGCAATTTAAGTGAAGTAAAAAGTTTATTTATTTTGTTTTAATTTGATATTTAGATACTAAAATTAAATATTCCTCCTTAGCTCAGTTGGCAGAGCACGTGACTGTTAATCACGGTGTCGCTGGTTCGAGCCCAGCAGGGGGAGCCAAAACAAAAGACCATCATTTGATGGTCTTTTGTTTTGCCCTGATGGTGTCGAACAGTAATAATGATAATAATCATATGCTTTGCCAACTGAGCGAGCGAAGTTGGTAGTCGCTTTTGCGACCGCTGCCGGTGGCAGAGGAAGGGAGCAGAAAGCGCGTGCAGCAACACGGAGAAGACGAGCAAACTTCAGTTTGCGATGTTCGAACCGAATGTTGCAAACGTCGACAATAACATCAAGCGCGTAATGCGTAGGTTGGCAGATTTACTGTCAAAATAAATAAATATTCCTCCTTAGCTCAGTTGGCAGAGCACGTGACTGTTAATCACGGTGTCGCTGGTTCGAGCCCAGCAGGGGGAGCCAATAAAAGAAATATCCGAGGAAGAGATCCTCGGGTATTTCTTTTATGCACACCTAACGGTGTGCCGACCCAGCTTCGCTGATTCCGCTACGCGCCAGTGGCAGTCGTGTGTCGTCTTGCGTGCTAAGCACAGCTTGAATTGCAATACTATCATTTTGTAACTTTTTCATTATGAAGGAGCTACTGTGAATACGATTTTTGATTCGCATTTGCAGCAGCTCCTTTAGTGTTATTTTGAATTGTTTGGAAAAACAATTAACTATTACAGACTATAAGTTCCTTTTTGTATTATCATTTATAAATCATCCGTGTAAATTATAAGTGCCAAGAAAATGACCTTTGATTCTTATATAGTCCGTTGTATCAATGGTTCCGTCGCTTGTAACGTCCCCTGCATTAAATGCGTTTCCTTCAAGTGTGAGTGTTCCAAGGAAATGTGATTTTATTCTGATATAGTCGGTTGTATCAACAGCACCGTCATTATTAACGTCGCCAAGGAGGTATTGCGGTTCTGCGTCTGCTTTAATATAAATTGTTTTATATTGTTCAAGACTTGTATTTTTATCCCACGGAGTGCAAACGCTTTCTTCTGCTTCGGAATTTACGCTGACAAGGATATTACCTTTAGTTATCGTACAATTTGACGTTGCCATATTGGCAGCAGTTGCAACAAAAGTACCATCGTTTACTGTGATATATGTTGTAAGCTCACCTGCATCACCGTAAAGACCTAAAACTCCGTAGTAGTTTGAACTAATAACAATAAAATTACCTTTGTTTACAGTGATTGAATTTGGCTCTATAATAGCAGCACTGTAAACATTGCCGGCAGTTCCAACAACAAAATCACCTTTGCCTTCTTTTACAATATCGCCGTAAACACGAAGTGCTGTGTACGCATCAAACGCCTCACCTATAAGAGTTATGTTCGAGTTTTCCAGAATTTCCAATGTCAAATTACCGGGCATGATACCTGCGGAAGTTCCCACAGGGAAGCTACCGTCATAGATAGCGCCAAAGGTGTTATATCCAAATGCTTCGATTTTGAGTTCGGGCGCAAAGAATTGCAACGTGTCGTTTCTTGCATCAAAGTTATTAAGATAAAGAACGCCGTTTTTAAAATACGCATATCTTGCATTTGGGTTTGTTGGTGCGGTTGTTGTTGGAACAGAAGAGCCACTTTCTAAAATATAACCGTCAAAAAGCTTAACGTCTCCGATTTCAATTTTGGGTTCGACAGTGAAGAACATTCTGAGATATGCTTTTGTTGATGAACAAACACTTGAAATAGTTGCATTTTTTCCGTTTATTATACCGGAAAGGTTCGCTTTATTTGCTGGGAATGAATAACCTGTTTTTGGTTGAATTTGAACGTCAAGCTCATAAGTTTTGCCCGCTTCGAAGGTCATACCCGAAGGCATAAGATAATATTCGTCATCTTCTTCATCGTAATAAGACCAGTCAATATCCTTAACGTCATAACCTGATCCGTTTACAGTTATAATATCCATAGTTGTTTTTGGTATTGTCCCCGCTTCGGGAGGAGCAACACCAAGGTTAACTGATGATACTGTGGCTGATACGTCAAAATATTTAATAATATAATAAGAGTCAGGACCGACAAAATCCACGTTTTCACGACCGCTTATTGTTTCATAAGTTGCGTCTTTTCCGTTTACTTTAACTTTTGTTGCATCACCAAATTTGTATTCGTCCTTTGGCTTAACGTTAATTCTGCAATAGTATTTACCTGCCGATAATTTGCCTGTTACCATTGGATATTGTCCGTTTTGGTTTTCAGGTCCATACCAGTCAATACTTGTTACTGTGCATATTGAATCATCAGAAACAATAGCAGTTCTGTCGGGATAAGCTCCGCTGACAGGATCGTCAATAGTGAAATTTACGTCAGTTGCAACAGTTCTGTCAATAAGGGTGTACCAGACCTCTTGTGTGTAGAAAGTACCTGCATCACAAGTGATTCTGCACTTGATTTTACACCAGTTCAAATCCTCATCCCACGTATCGCCAAAGTAGGAATGCTGTTTAAAATGGTTTGTATGGCAACCTTCATAACCTGAATTGTCCAAAATTTCAACTTCTGAAACAGATCCAATCGTGTCGTATGTATAAATCCATTGATATCTTACGTTAGTTGCGTTTTTAACATCAACAACTATTTCCGCAGGATTTCCTTCATATGGAGAAAGCTGCATTTTAGTTACCTGAATAATGGGATCTCCATTTACTGCTGCTATTGTTGCATAAGTTGCGGTGAATTCATAATAAACTTTGTCTCCTGTGTCCCATTTTTGCGGTTTTAATTTAACTCCATTCAAATAGCTGTTTGTTGAACCAAAGCTTGATGAAAATTCATAATCGCTTTTTGTTTCAAGCATCACCGAAACAGTATAGGATTTACCCATAACCGCCTTTGTTTTTTTTGCGAGAGGCGTTCCCGAGCCGCTTTCGTACCAAGTAACCGTATACTTGAAAGGCAAATCGTCTGTTCCTTCCCAGTATGTTACTTTGCCCTTATAACCAACTATGCGAGAAGAAGTTTTCAGTTCAAGTCCGTTTACAGGAACGTCAACATCAATTTTTGCATTATCAATTACAACGGTATCTGCCGCATTAGCCATAAAAACAGACGTTGGAACAAAACTTAAAACCAATAAAAAGGCGAGAAATGAGCTTATTATTTTTTTCATTCCATTATCTCCTTTCTGAACTTTGTGTCAAAAGGTGGAAAACCACCTTTTGACAATTTAATTCTTCTTAAAGATAAAACGAGAAACTTATCCGTGCAAATTATAAGTGCCAAGGAAATGACCTTTGATTCTGATATAGTCAGTTGTATCAATTGTTCCATCACCTGTAACATCTCCTGCATTAAATGCATCGCCTTCGAGAGTGAGCGTTCCAAGGAAATGAGATTTTATTCTGATATAGTCGGTAGTATCAACAGCACCGTCATTGTTAACGTCTCCGAGTAAATAGTCTTCAGCTTCAGGGGCACTTGAAACACAGATGTAATCGTAAGTCTGAAGCTTTGAAGGGTCATATTTTCCAAGAGTTCCGTCTGATTCTGTTGATGCACGAACTGAAAGATTATAAGGAACAATAATTTCGCCATCAAAGAGCAATACGCTGAAATAACTGCTGTCTTGGTCAACGTTGAAGGATTTTGCTTCAAATATACAGCTACCCTTGAAAACAAGGTCTCCTTTAACGATTCCAACGCCCTGTCCGTTTGATTCGGGGAAGATAGCAGAATCTTCAATGGTGAGACTGTTCTGACCGTTTATCGCCATAGATTCAGAATTGATTATAACGTTGGCTTCTTTGAAATATGCGTTTCCATGATAGAAAATACCAATGTCTGCATTCACAACCTCAATACCTGCATCAATTATTGTGAACGTATCTCCTTCTGTATAAACAGCGGTATCATTAACTTCAATATAAACTCTGCCACCGCCTGTGAATGAAAGGTTGCCGCGAACAAAAATACCGTTTCCTTTTTCGTCATTCGTCCAAGTGAGGTAGTTATCATAACCCTGAACGTAGATTTCAAGGTCGTATTCTGAATAAATCATTGCGAAGTTTTCAGCAAAGTATTCGTATCCTTGGTTGGAAAAATCGAAGTTATAAAGAGTGAGAACACCGTTTGAATAGTATGCGTAGTTGTCGGAAAGAGGTGCTTTATACGTCTTTAAGTCTTCTGTAAGGTAATATCCGTCATAAAGACCAACTCCGCCAACGTAAACGCCTGGAGTTTCCGTGACATAGAAATCATAGCTATGAGCTTCTTTGCCGTTTTCGTCATAAGCGATAAGCCAATAGTAGCTTCCGTCATCGGGAAGAGCTGAAAGCTCAAGAGAGGTTATGGTTGGGTCAAGCTCTGTTCTTGTTCCGTTGCCATATTTATCCACAGTGAGAAGCTCAAGAGAGGTAGGTGTTTCATTTGTTGACCAAGTTATTGTATGTTTCTTGCCGCTTGGAACTTTTGCACTTTCGGGGATTTCCAAAAATTCAATTGGTTTGTTTATAATCCAGATGTTATCGTGGTTATAGAAATCGGAAGTTCCGTCCCAAGGAGTACATTCTGTGTAGTCGATAGGATTATTGTTATCGCCGAAATAAACGTTTCCGTTTTTGATAACAGGGTTTCCGTAGAAAAGCATATTCTGCCAGGTTCCTGCATCAAAAATCTGAATTGAACCGTCTATAACGTTGATTTCTTGAACATACCAAGCGCCCTGTGAACAATAGCTGTAAACTTCTGCTCCGTCTTCAATGGTGAGTGTTTTAACGTCATTAAAAACATAAGCTCCGCCGTCTGAAAGATTAAATTTACCTGGGCCTAAAACAACGTCGCCATATACGGTAATTGAGGATTCATATCCATCCATTGACAAAGTTCCGCCAAAGCCCCAGATGCTCAACTTTGCATTCTTGGAATCTGAATCATCCTCAATGCCTCCAATTTCAACATCTCCTGTGTATCTGATTTCAAGGTCTGGAATAGAATACTTTATGATAGCATATGGATTGCTGTACCAATGCATAAACAAAACGCCGTCTTCGTAGTATACATAGTTATCTGAAGTTTTTTCTTTGGAAGGTGTATTTGAACCCTGTTCAAGATAATATCCACTTTCGAGGATAACGCCGTCTATATCAATGGTGTAATCTGCTTTTCTTGTTACGTAGATTTTATCACTTGCAACATACTCTGTGTCGGAATAATATGCCCTTATCCAATAATAGCTTCCATCATTGTCAGATGCTTCAAGATATTCATATGTTTTCGTTGGATCACTAAACGTATATGGGCGTGTTTCCTCCAACGTTGCATTATGGAAGCTGAGAACGAGCTTAACAGGGGTAAAGTTTGTTTTCCATTCAACGTATGCTGTATGCCCTTCGGAAACAGTTGCACTTTGAGGCATCAACGTGAATGCGGGGGAAGTTTGTTTTACTGTGAATCTGTCTGTGGAGATATAGTCAGTTTCTGTGTAATAGAATCTTACTTCGTAATCTCCTGATGCATTTATAGGAAAATCACAGGAAGTATCATCTGCCGAAAGTGTTGTATATGATGTTCTGTAAAATCCTGTAGATGGATTTTTTACTCTTTTTGCAACTGCAATTCTTGCAGGAACAAAGCTTGTTTCCCATTCGCCTTTGTATCTCTGACCTGCTATAACAAGAGCGTTTTCGGGCTGTTTCAAAATTTCTGCTTTAACAGGGGTTACTTCAACTTCAAGATATGCGTATTCTGTGCTATAAACTTCAGAAACTTCAGCATCTGTGTTGTTGATAGAGCCATTAAGCCAATTTCTGTTTTCGGGAAGTGAAAAGCCGGAATCTGCTTTAATTTTTACTATGCAAAGATATTTTTTACCCTCAACAAAGGTTTCGCCGTCTTTCATAATATAACCGTTAAGGTCTGTCCAATCAACGTTTACAACGGAAAAGCCCTTCATATTTGTTTTAAACAATGAAGCATCGTTGACAGGTAATGCACCGATAATTGGAGAAGGTGCTGTAACGTTTATACTTGAAATTGTCTGTTGCTTATACGTTATTTGGTTTCCGATGGTGAAGCGGTCAACTTCAACACCGTCTTTTTGGAGATAGAGACAATGCCAAACAACGTATTCGCCAATTCCGTCAACATGGTCTGCGAGGTCAATTTCTGCCCCCGAATCAAAGGTTTTGAAATCAACACCGTTTTTGGTAATACGCATTTCCTCCTTAACAGAATAACCTTCTGCAATCTGTGCCGCTGTGAGTGGCTTGGATGTGAAGCCAACCTTATAGGATTCACCCATATATAAACTAACGCTTCCTATGATTCTGCCATTATAGTCTGGGGTATACATCCAGTTTGGCTTTCTGTTCTGGAATTCCAACATTCCGCCATTATCAACTCTCACGTCTGCCATTATCTGAGAAACAGTTTCAGAAAATCCGTTTTTCCATGTTACGATAAGAGAATAACGGATTTGTACTAAGTCGCCTGCATCCATATTTTTGGAATATTCATATATTGCCGCGTTGCCGTCAAGCCCTTTGAGAGTCTGTTCTGCCGTTGCGGAGCTTTGTCCGTTTACGTGAATTGCAGGTAACATTGTAAGTGTGCAACCCAAATCTTCCAACGCTTCGCTGAGTTTATAGTCAAGCTTGCCGCTTAATTCAAGCTTGCTTCCGGAAGCAAATGGAATAGTAAGAGTGTCCCCGTCTTTAACTTCCTGTCCGTTTACCGTAAAGGAATGTACTGTTGGAAGAACGTCATATACACCATATTGAATTTCAAAATATGGGTCGTTTCCGCTTTCTTCTGTTGCCGGGTGAAGGGGATATTCCTTGCCCTTATATGTAACTGTTGCACCTGATTTAACGTTGTAAGAAGTTTGAAGTCTATACTGAACTGTGTAAATCGTTGGCTTAAGTGGAACTATAACGCTGTATTCCCATGGCTTCAAATCTTCCTTACAGCAAAGATTTTTTCCATTCAAATACAAATGAGACTCAACGTCAACTTTGTCGCTTATTTGTTCTCCGCTACCACCAATTATACCGTCAAATTTCAGTGTGTTTTCGTAAGCGGTGGTTTCAACAAAGAAGCTATAACCTTCCCATCTTTCGCCCATAACGGGTTTGCGAAGCTCTTCCTCGACTTCGCCGTGAGTTATATATATTTCACCAAGCTCTAAACCGTCGTCGGCACCAACGGTCAAAAAGATAGATGCAGTTGATGAATATCCATTAGAGCAGGTCATTTTTACTTTAAGGGTATCGTTAATATATCCTGTTTTTGGAACAGTACCGATTATTCTTCCTTCGTTGGTAACTGAAATCCAATCATAGCCCTCTGTGAGCAATTCAAAAGTGCAGGTTGTACCTGCGGGAGCTTGATAATTAAGCTTCAAATTGAAAGCGCTTCCGTTGTAAACGGATATATCCAATGGAAGCAAACAAACAGGGGTAATATATACGGAAAGCTCATCCTTTGCATAAAGAATTGTTTTTGTGGAATCGTATTCCTCTACTGTAAAGGTGTATATTCCGGGTTCACAACATGGCGAATATGGAGTAATGTTGTCGCCCATATTGCTGTAATAATCGTCCATTCTAGAAAAAGTGAAATAATAGTTTTGCGTTTCGTTGCTTTCCCATGGTGCAATTAAGGGAAAAACGTCTTCGCCTTCACAATTAACAACGTATGTCGAACCACCATGAGTTGGATTCCACTCAAGCATATACTCTCCATCTTCATTAGGTCTCATTGACATAATCAAAGAACCGTCGCTGACAGGAGGTAAAGCTTTGAAAGTCATGGTAAACTCAACGTATTTTTTGTCTGTTGTTTTGAATATATTAACAGATGGTTTTTTGCCGTTGAAGGTATTGTTTTTGTTTGCAATATCATCAACAAAATCATTATGAGCTTTGGGAGTGAGCATTACAGAAACACTGTAATGTCCACCAAGCTCTGCTACCGTACCGCTTGCGAGAGGTGTTCCTGAGTTTAAGTTATACCAAACGATTGACTCAACCTCAAAAGGCGGAGTTGTAAATTTTGCCGCTGATGCGTCATCATAAGCGGTAATTTCTGCGCTTTGACTTAAAGCTCTACCCGCTTTTGGTGCAGGTATAGTGATTTCAACACGATCGATATAATCGTAGATGTAGTTGTCTGCCAATACTTTGGTTATTGATGCAGGAATCATTCCAACAACCATAATAAGCACAAGCAACATACTTAAAATTCGTTTTTTCATAGTTTTTGCTCCTTTGTTTGTTTTTAGATTTTTTTATTTTTTTATTTTTCGTTGTTCAAAAAAGGTTTCGCAATGGAGACCACTTTTGCTTCTGCAAATGCAATTATCAGCAAGTCTGATACCGTCAAGCGATTCCAAAATCAAAGGTTAAATTCCGTTTATCTATTTATAAAAACCATACTATATTTCAACTCATAGGCAATCTACAATATCCGCAAGATAGGATGCGGATATTGAACCATAAATAAACTGGTCAATAAGTCCGTCTTTCTTTGCTTGTTTTACCTGTTTTGCCACATCTTTTTCTGCGTTTTCGTCCACGATGAGAACTATTTTGCAAAGCGGGGCAATTTCTTTTATTGCATCACGAATTTTCAAACGTTCGCAAAGCTTCCAAGGGGTATACCCCGTAACCTCCATAAGAAGTGCATAGGGAGAAATCCATTTACATTCGTCAACAACTTTGTCGGGAGAATCAACTGTGTATGTATCAAACTCATTTTCTGAACTCTTGAGCGTTTCTGAAATAGCATTGCAAAAAAGGGAGTTTTGCATATTGATTAAAACTCGTCTCATGGCATCACCTTCTTTCTTTGAGAATATATACTTATTACATAATAAGATTACATTATTTTTTTCAAAAAGTCACTATCATAAGTAATAGTTTTTTCAAATTTATTTAATTTTTTATAAAAAATACAGCCCTTTGGAGTTTCCAAAAGACTGATTTTTTTGTTATTGAATATTAAGAGTAAAGGTATTTTATGTTTAAAAAAGCTTTTTTCCTATTATTCTTCAAATTTTTTATCGGGGGACACTATGATAAGATTTTTTTGTGCAACGGCAATAAGAAGCTCCATTCTTGTCCTATATCCCGTTTTATCCAAAATTTTACCCAAGTGCCAACGGATATTGGCTTTTGTGCAACCTAACATCAAGGCGGCATCCTCATCAGATGTGCTTTGCATCAACGCACTAAGCACATCAAGCTCAGACGAGGTTAAATTGTAGCTTGTTGTTAACCCCAACCTTACCTCGGGAGTTTTTTCAGGAAAAATGTGTTCACCGTTCATGGTTCTGTTCATAACGGAAATCAATTCACCGTGGCTTGCATCTTTATACCAAAAGCTGTCGGCTTTTGCGTTTTTTGCCCTCTCTATAAACGTATGCTCTGCCATAGAGGTTACTACAATAACTTTTATTTTGGGAAATTTCTTTTTAATAACTCCGCAAGCTTCGATGCCGTTTTCGTCACGTGCTGTGCAAACGTCCATAAGAATAAGGTCTATTTGTTCACGCATACAAAAAAGTTCTGCATCGGCTGCGTTGGTGATAACACCTGCAAGGGAATAGTTTTCATTTGAATTGATAATGGCTTCCATATTTTCCTGAGCCATTTTCTGATCTTCAACTATAAGCACTTTTGTCATAACAAACCTTCTTTCTTTTTGGGTATAGCTACGGTCAATCTGAACGCCGGGAAAGAATCAACCGTCATTGTGCCGCCTGAACGTTCAACTCTGCGGCGTAAAGTGGAAAGTCCTCCGCCTTCAACTATTTCGCTTTCAGGTTTTTTTCCGTTGTTTGTGACCGTTACCGTTGCTTTTATATCAGTTTCTTCAAAGGTCGCATATAGCTTTGAAGCTTCTGCATAGCGAACAGCATTTGTTACACACTCACGAACGGCACAGGTAAGGATATATGCAGAATTTTCATCATTTGGCAAAATGCCTCTTTGAACGTACTCCAGACCAACTGACGCACAGGTTTTGCGAATCTGAGAAAGCATATCCTCGTCTTCGTTTTCGTTTGTATATTTAATCATAGAAACGGCTTTTTGCCACGAAGCGACAAGGGATTCGGAAATATTTTTGTCAGCTCCGTCAGAAAGAAGCTTTCTTGCTTCAACAAGGCATTTTCCCATTTCATCGTGAACACGCATTTTTGTGTTTAGTATTTCTTCCTCACGTGTTACTGCAACAACGTTGGCAGAAAGTCTTTTCAGTTCTGCTTGAACTTTACGAAGATGCTCTGTTTCTGCTTGAAGCTCGACTCTTGTTTTTTGTATTTCTGAAATGTCAGTTGCAACGTACTGAGTATAGCTTCTGCCATCATATGTGAAATTTCTTTTTTCCAAACGCCAAGACGTCCCGTCCTTCAAAACAAAAACTTTTCCCTCTTTTTTAACGTTGTTTTCGGGTATGAAATCAAAGGCAAAGCAATTTTCAAGGTCGGTTATAAACTGAACGTCTTTTCCGCAAACGGCAAAGCTGAAACGATACATTGATAAATTGCAAAGAACAGGTAACCCCGATTCGTTAAAGAAGCAAACCCCTGTTGGAAGGTTGTCAAATGCTTCTTTGATTGATGTATTGTTTATGGTTTTTCGGTTTCTTGTTTCCCCAAGGAGAAGCCAGACTTCAACGCCAAGGAATAAAAGGATTGCACACAAAAGGACTATATAAGGCACGTGAAAGTGCAAGCCCTGTCCTTCATCTGTCATTCGGCTGTCAAGCTGCATTATGACGTATAAAACAACGTCAAGGACGAACACGCTAAAAAGCACGGATATTTTGCTGATTTTGCATTTTCGCTTGAAAAGGAGAATAAGTCCTGTTGCGAGGGATATGACCGAAAACTGACTTATTACAAGTAAAATACTTTGCATAAGTGAGCTTGCCTGATAAAAACAAGTTGTCATCGCTCTGCACCTCCTTTTATTCTCAAAGAGAGGGTATAGCAATTTTCGTCAGAAACAGAAACTGATATTTCATCGTTTTCAAGGGCTTTTAAGTCCATAGTGCAAACTGCATCAATGCAAGCGTAATAATAGCCATCACGATAAAAGAATCTTGCAAGTAACGAAGTAAGTCCGTCAAAGGAGCTTTCAACAACAAATTCATAAAAGTCAAAAAGCCGCATTGCAACGTCAGAGGGAACGTCTTTCTCAAACTGAACAACCGATGCGCAAGTGATTCCCGAAAGCTCTAAATTATTCATCATTTCTTTAAGACTCAGAGAGAGCTCTTCTTTTTTGATTTTCCTATCTTGTTCATTTACTAAAACAAGATTGTATCGCCTTTTTATGTATGCACCCACAACAACAATGCGGCGAAGAAGCTCTCTTTTTTCTGTTTTATCTTCTGTTTTCGACAGTTTACTTAACCAATCGTTCAAAAGGTTTATCTGATGGGCTGTTTCTTTGTGCAGTTCGTCATGAAGGCGGTTTTTCTCCGCAAGCACTTGGATTTTTTTCTTTATCTGATAGTTCTGCATTGAAACGTCATTTGACCCTTCAAGCTCTTTTCTCAGTTCTTTCAGTTCATCAAGAACGTCCGTCAGTTCTGAAAGGTCTTCCTGCCAAAAGGTGTAACCGCCTCGTATTTTTGAAGCTGACAAGCGAATACCGTCATTCAACATAACAGGGCTTTTTTCAGCTTTTCTCATTTGCTCTGTCGTATGAGATAATGCGTCATCTGAATGGTAATGGACAGCATAATCCTTATCCACCACTGTAACGCCAAGCCCCGAATATTTTAAAAGATCATCATAGTTGGTGTTTGATTGAACAAGTCCGGACTTGATGCTACTTTCCCAGATTGCAACAACGGTAAAGCACAATGCGGCAGTCATTTCAATAAAGGAGAAAATATCGCTGTCCAAGGCATACAAAATCGAATAGATAACGCCAACTCCAAGAGATGCAATGGGCAACCAAACAATTTTGTGTGTTTCGGGAATACGGCACTTCTTTATAAGCTCCCAGATCATAAAAGCGATGCATACAAATATCCAGGCAGTTGCAACGTAATATAAAACGCTTCTTTGATAATCACTCCAGCCCGCTTCATATCCTTTATGAAAATAAAACGCCCAGCCGTGAAGGTCATTTGTGAGAATTCCTATTATCAATGTAATTGATGGGATATACATCAGATACCATTTTTTAGGTAATTTGTAATCTTCGGGCATGCCTATATGCTTTACCGCAAAAAGGCAAAGCTGTGGTATTAAAACCATCGAAACGTAGTATGCATACCAACACCACATTCCGGCAGGGTACACAAAGAGAAATACAGTATGTCGCAAGGTTCGCATAAGCATCTAGAACATCATAAGGGCAACAAGGGCTATAAGATGATGGCGGATTCTTTTATTTACTATACGGTCATATACGGAAATTCCCCAAAAAACGAGGATTCCCAAATAAATCATCAGAACTACAACGTGTGAAACAACGTACATTATCTGCGTTGTTTCCATGGTGATAACTCGGATAAAGTTTGCAAACAACAGCAAAAACACACAAAGCAAAACATTTATGGTGTATGACGTTCTTTTGCTCTCATCATTCATAAAGCCCTGCTTTTGCATAGAACGGTAAATTGCAAGAATAAGGCATTCCGTTATTATATACGAAATGGAAAGCCATTCAAACCCACGGGGTAAAAACTGTTCTGCAAGCCAGATTGATATATTGCAAAAAACAACGCACAACAAAAGTATTGTATGGTTTTTGGATTTGATTTTTTTCTTTGAAATGGAATAAAAGGTGATTCCTATCATAGAAAGCATATACAAGGCAAGGTATACGTAATAAAGTAAATGAAGCGGACCGTATTCGCGAATAAGCTTGGTTGCACTGCCGGAAAACTCAATATCAACTGTTTTGTAATATATGGGCAAAATCCCGGGGCTGGTTGTTATTCCAAGCATAATTATTCCAACCGATACAAGGGTTATCATCAATGTTTTTTTTCTTTTTATACCGCAAAAACGCATTACCATCATCAGCAAGAAAAAGGGCAAGAATACACTTCCTAAATATGAAATTCTGTTGGAATTAAGCGCTGAATTTAAACTTGGTGATACAGAAATCATAAAATATCCAAGGTTGCAGACAGATACCGATACAAACACAAGCAATAAATATATGTCTCTTTTTTTGTCCAACGCAACGCATATTCCCACCATGCAAAGTGAAATAAGGGTTATAATTCCATACGCCAACGCCATTTCCTGCACCTCCTGTTTTATTACTAAAAGTGAAAATTGGTCAAAAGTTTTTTAAATTATATCATAAAAAGGAAACATTTCCACTATTTTATAGAAATTCGCAAAAAAATATGCTTGTCAGTATGGTTAGAATGAACATTGCGGACAAAAAAGCAGTGAGAAAAAATATCTTGTTAATTACGATTGTTTATAATTTAAAATATTATACTTAGGGGTTTTTTGAGAAAAAGGTAGATTTTTTTAAAAATATGTGATAGAATAGTTATATGAAGTATAAGAATACAAGCAGATTTGCACAAGTAAGAAAAGCATGCACATTCAACAGAAAGGAAAGTTTATTTATGATAATCAACAAGGATATAGAAATTGGTGGTAAAAAACTTTGGGAAGTAAAGCCGGGAGTGGTTAAGGAGCTAAAACCCCTTTGCCGAAAGCTTGCGGCAGAGGGTAGTGTTTTACTTGAAAACAACGGCGTTTTGCCTTTTAAATCAAAAACAAAAATTGCTCTTTTTGGAAGAACACAGGAAACTTATATTAAAAGCGGAACAGGTTCAGGCGGTCTTGTAAGGGTAGAAACGCCACCTTGCATTTTGGATTCTTTTCGTGAAAACGACAGTTTTATTTTAGATGAAGAATTGATTCGGATTTACGCAGAATGGATTAAAGAAAACCCATATGACAATGGTCATGGATGGGCAACAGAGCCATGGTCTCAGAAAGAAATGCCACTTAGCAATGAATTGGTTAAAGCGACTTCTGACCGCAACGATGTGGCTGTTATCATAATTGGCAGAACTGCCGGTGAAGATAAAGACAATTCATATAGTGAGGGAAGTTATCGCCTTACTTCTGATGAAATTTCTATGATAGAAAAGGTAACAGGAGCTTTCAAAGAAACTGTTGTTATTTTAAATGTTGGTAATTTAATTGACTTATCATTTGTTGATAAATACGATATTTCTGCATTGCTTTATGTATGGCAGGGAGGTCAGGAAGGTGCAAACGCTCTTGCTGATATGCTTTGCGGTAAAATCAGCCCTTGTGGAAAATTGCCCGATACTCAGCCATACAAAGCGGACGATTATCCGTATCTGAATAATTTTGGTGATAAAAACGAATGTATTTACGAAGAAGATATCTATGTTGGTTACAGATATTTTGAAACATTCGCCAAAGAAAAGGTAAGATATCCTTTTGGGTTTGGTCTTACATATACCAAGTTTGAAACAGAGTATACCGCAGAGGAACAAAACGGAAATATTATCATCACAGCAAAAGTTAAAAATATTGGAAACTTCACTTCCCGTGAAGTAGTTCAGATTTATTTCGAAGCACCTTGCGGAAAGCTCGGAACTCCTGTAAAACAACTTATAACCTACAAAAAAACAAAAGATTTAAAGCCAGATGAAACACAAATTTTAAAGTTAGAATTCAATATTTCCCAAATGGTTGCTTATGATGACAGCGGCGTTACAGGAAATGAGTTTTGTTATGTTTTGGAGGCGGGAAATTATATCATATATGCAGGTACAAATGTAAGAAATAGCGAGTGCGTATTCACATACAAACAGGAAGAAACTGTTGCTGTGCAAAAATACGAACAAATAATGCCTGCAGAAAAGAAATTTGAACGCTTTACAGCATCACTTGACGCTGACGGTAACAGGGTATTAGCTAAAACGCCCGTACCCCTTAGAAAATTTGATGTTGATGAAAGAATAGAAGAACGCAGACCGAAAACCATTGATTACACAGGCAACAAGGGAATAAAGCTCATTGATGTTGCAGATGGCAAAAACACCCTTGAAGAATTTATCGCCCAAATGAATGATAGTGATTTAGCCGCCATAGTTTGTGGAGAGGGAATGGAGAGTCCTAAAGTAACGGTTGGAACAGGCGGCGCTTTTGGTGGCGTTACTGATTCTCTTTTAGAATTTGGAATTCCTGTTTGCTGTGTTACCGACGGGCCTTCAGGTATCAGAATAGGTGGGGATTTTAAAAGCACATCACTTCCCAACGGCTATGTTTTTGCGTCGAGCTTTGATGATGAGTTAATAGAGCAAATTTTCGAGCTTGAAGGAATAGAACTTTTTGCCTATAATGTTGATGCACTTTTAGGCCCAGGTATTAACATACACAGGCATCCATTCTGTGGCCGTAACTTTGAATATTTTTCCGAAGACCCGTTGCTTGCAGGTAAAATTGCTGCGGCTCAAAGTCGAGGCATCAGTAAGTCGGGATGTACAACGACAATAAAACATTTTTTGTGCAATAATCAGGAAACAGGCAGGGATAGGTGCGATTCTGTTGTGTCTGAAAGGGCACTTCGTGAAATTTATCTTAAAGGGTTTGAAATAGCGGTAAAAGAAGGAAATGCAACCGCTATAATGACATCATACAACCCTGTAAACGGTTATTGGAGTGCTTCTAACTATGACCTCACAACAACATTGCTCAGAAAAGAATGGGGTTACAATGGCTTTGTTATGACCGACTGGTGGGCAAAGTGTAATTGCAAGGGAGAGGAAGGCACTCAAGAAAATCTCAAGGCAATGATACGCGCCCATAACGATGTTTATATGGTTTGTGACTCAGCCGAAGAAAAACGCCATAACATTTTCGAAGGTCTTGAAGAAGGATATATCACAAGAGGTGATTTGCAATATTGTGCAGAAAATCTGTTGAAATATATTATAAATTCTCCCACATTCAA
Organism: Eubacteriales bacterium; assembly: GCA_045577455.1. Classification (GTDB taxonomy): domain Bacteria; phylum Bacillota; class Clostridia; order Oscillospirales; family CAG-382; genus SIG653. Next base: position 4,062 of record JAZNIJ010000155.1, on the reverse strand, counting down.
GAAGTTTGTTTTATCAGGTTGCGTAAAGCCAAATTATACAAGTATTGATGAAGCTAAACTTGAAACAGTTGCTGTTATTGATAATGTTATATCAGGAACAGAATACAATTTAACATTCGAACCCGATAAAAAGTGTGTCTTTGTATTTGAAACTGCAGTTAAAAGCGAAAGTTTAGCCCAATATCCAATAACATTGAATGTTGCTGGTAAAAATGTGCTTTCATTCTCAATAAGCTCAAATGATTCAAACAAAACTGTGCGTCAAATGAATTTATCCGATGAAAGTAATGCTTTCAAATTCAAATTCCCTGAAAATATAAACCTTAAAAAATTCACAATAAAACAATAGGGCGAAGTTTGAATATTTTATTTATCGTTTGATATAAGTAAATTATCAGTTTTATGGTTAGAACAAAATAAGAAAACAGAGACAAAACAATGGGATGTTGCAAAAATGCATTTGCAACATCCCATTTTGAGTTTAAAATTGTCTTGTATTTAGAAGTTAATATTTTACCAACTCTATAATGTCCTTCTCACTTATTTTGCTGTCGTAGTCTGCTCTATCTCCGTTTACATAAATATCCATATTAGGATTACATCCTAAAATATTATGTTCTTCGCTTACCCAGATTGCAATGCAAGAGCCGATACCGATATTGTATTTGCTATTAAGCCATTCGCTCCATGTCATACCTGTTTCGTATGTAAATATTTCAATTTGGTTGCATCTTGTATCAAGAATTTCAAATGTGGAAGTTTCAACCATACCGCATTTGCAAACTCCGTTTTCAAATATATGTTCGTGCTTGTCTTCCAAAACTTTAATATATTCAATATGGCAGTTTCCAATTGTATGGGGTGATGTTCCCATATTGCTGAAGGTTAAATCACGGCCATTCAGCCAATCCACAGTTTCTTTTTTATCCGTTCCGCCAACCCAATGGTGATTCATTGGTGCAATTTCAACACCATCAACAAAGAGATAAACCATATTATACCCATCGTTTCTAACTCGGTTTTCCAATCTGTATGTATGCTCTATAGTGCCGTTAATTCCGTGTGCATTAAGGGAAACACCATAGTTGTGGTATTGTCCTCCTGTGCGTATACCGAAAGCAATAAAGTCGCTGTTATGCCTACGATACAGATATTCCGTATTTTCAACTGTGCTTGAGTTACTTCCGGCAAAGAGTAAAGCTCCGTCTGTGGTATCCGTCCATGTACCGCTGGATTTCCATTCTATAACCCAATGGTTTTCGTGCTTAAGAATAATCTCTTTGTTTAAATTGTATTTTACATTTTTGAAGTTACCGTCAGTTATGCTTCCGCTTGTCATAACGAGAGGGTTTTCTGTGTTTCCACCGTCAGATATGCTTATCAAAGCATCTTTTTCGCTGTTGTATTCCCAATAAAAGTTCATTGGGTCTCGCTCTGTTATGTCTGCGGTGATTAACACATTATCTGTAACAGAGGGAATATACACAACACCGTCAGAGTAACAAGTTTTTGTTATATCCACACCGCCCATTTTAACCTGAACATTGAGATATTGCATTTCGGTTTTACAGTAAAGAGTTGCTTTAAAGGGATGACCTTGAATTATTGTACGAGTTGTACCCTCCATAGCCCATACATCATCAAGGGAAAAATTCACATCATATGTTTTCTTTTCGCTGTTTTTCAGCACAGACGATACAAAAGCGTTTGTCATTGCATCCATACCGTTGCTATTTGGGTGAAGATTGTCTCCCATATGTACGCTGTTTGGCTGAACACCGCAATTATATAAATCAACGGTATATGCCCCAAAATGCTGTGCCAATTGTTCTATATCTTTATTTACCTCCACAGGTTGGCTTGAAGAATCAACCCTTGGTAGAAGGGTAAAGCAATAAACCTCTGCTTGGGGATATCGCTTTTGGATTTTATGCAAAATAATAGCATATGCCTCCATACTTGTTGCAGGTTCGGAATATGAATATTCTTCGCCTGTTTGCTTTATTAAGGATTCAAAGTTAATAGTCTCATAGCTTCCAAGAGTTTGGGGGTATGTATAATAGTCATTTGTTCCAAGGAAAATAGCTATAACATCAGGATTTTGCCCTGCGTTTTCTCCTGTATTATCGTGCAACTGCACACAACGGTCAACATATGCTCCAACTGTACCTGAGCGAGTGTTAAGAAGGCAAGAACCACTCCAGGAATTGTTCACAAGAATATCCATATTCAATTCCTTTGACGCCTGATACCACCAAGTGCTTTCTGCTGTTACATCGAAACCACTTCTAGGATAATATATTGCTCCGTTTTTAATAGTGGTATTTGTATTTGTTGACGCTGTTCCGTTGGAGTAGTTTGCGTATGTAGATATACTATCACCCAAAACAGAGATAGTTTTGGCAGGTTTACTTATACCGCAAAAACTGCATACATCGTTTATATACTGATGATTTGTTGTTTTTACATAATCCGATACATATTCTTTTCCGCAACTGCATTTATATGTGGTAAAGCCCTGTTGAGTGCAGGTTGGTGGTGTAACGGTGGCTTTATAAGAATGAGCGTGGCTGTTTTCTACCTGAATATATTCAATATGGCAGTTTCCGATTGTGTGGGGTGATGTTCCCATATTGCTAAAGGTTAAATCACGACCGTTCAGCCAATCCACAGTTTCTTTTTTATCCGTTCCGCCAACCCAATGGTGATTCATTGGTGCAATTTCAATGCCATCAACAAAGAGATAAACCATATTAGAGCCGTCTTTGTTAACTTTGTTTTCTAATCTGTATGTATGCTCTATAGTGCCGTTAATTCCGTGTGCATTAAGGGAAACACCATAGTTATGGTATTGTCCTCCTGTGCGTATGCCAAATGCGATAAAATCGCTATTATGTCTGCGATACAAATATTCCGTGTTTTCCACTGTGCTTGAGTTACTTCCTGCAAAGAGCAAAGCTCCGTCTGTGGTATCAGTCCATGTACCGCTGGATTTCCACTCTATGACCCAATTGTTTTCGTGTTTGAGAATAATCTCTTTGTTTAAATTGTATTTTACATTTTTGAAGTTTCCGTCAGTTATGCTTCCGCTTGTCATAACGAGAGAGTTTTCTGTGTTCTCGCTGTGGGAAACAGATACCAATTCGTCGTTTATAAGCTCCCAACGGTAGTTGTAAAGGGAATTTGCGTCAAATGCTAAGGTCAAGCTGAGAAAAATTCCACATAGCATAGCGAGTGCAAGGAGTAAAGAAAATATTTTTTTCATAAAAACCTTCTTTCTCAAAATTTATAAATTACGCCTCACTCATAAAAGCGTATTTCTTTTCCTGCATCTGATACAGGGAATAATATTTCCCCTTATTATCAAGAAGCTGTTTGTGAGTTCCTTCTTCTATAATTTTTCCATGGGAAAGAACTATAATTTTGTTGGCATTTTTTATTGTTGAAAGTCTGTGCGCAACTATAAGCATAGTTCCTATATTCATCATTTTTTCTAAAGAGTTTTGAATAATAAGCTCTGTTTCTGTATCAATATTTGCTGTTGCTTCGTCAAGTATCATAACAGAGGGTTTATGAATTATTGTTCTTGCAAAAGATAATAACTGTCTTTGACCTGCCGAAAGGTTGTTTCCTCTGTCTCTCACCGGCTCATCAAGCCCTTTTGGAAGCATATTTATAAAGCTGTCTGCGTTAACATAATGACAAGCATCAAGAATTTCATTTTCAGTAACATCGTTTTTTTCAAGGAGTATATTTGAACGAACAGTTCCCGAAAAGAGAAATACATCCTGAAGCATTTGACCAAAATGTTTTCTTAATGACGATATTTTAATTTTGCGTATATCAACACCATCAAGCAATATCTGACCTTTTTGAATGTTGTAATTTCTGCAAAGCAAAGAAAGTATAGTTGTTTTTCCCGACCCTGTTGAGCCAACAAAGGCAACTGTATCTCCTGCTTTAACCGTAAATGAAACACCTTTTAAAACCCATTCATTCTCTTTGTATGCAAACCAAACATCCTTAAATTCAATATTTCCTTGTACATTTTCAAGCTCTATG
>JAZNIJ010000154.1:0-7970 GCA_045577455.1 Eubacteriales bacterium | reverse complement strand
ATACAAAAAATATTATAAAACAAATTATACTTATAGCAACTAATAATAAGGTTATAAGTTTTGTCCAAGTTCTTAAAAAAACTATAAATTGTTTAAAAAACTAGTAAGTGAATCGGATGTTAGTCCAAAAGACTTATACAATACTATACCAAAACTGGAAATTGTTGATGTTAACTTACAAATTGAAAATGATCTTAGCGCAGTTCAGACTATATTTGAAAAAATCAATTCTACAGGCAAAATACTGTCTCCTGCTGACTTGATTCGTAATTTTCTGCTGTTGTCTGAAACAGCTGACGAGCAAGAACTCTTATATAAAAATTATTGGGTAAAGATAGAACAAACTGTAAAAAATGAAAACATATCTAAATTTGCACGTGATTTTTTAATTATCAACACTTTTGAAGATGTGCCTAACGAAAAAATATACAAAAAATTCAAGAGCCATTTTATGGAAACAAATGCATCACATGTCTCTATTTTAGCAGACATGTATGAATACTCCAAATATTATTCATGGCTTATGTTTGAAAATTGTCCTAACAAAAAATTAAACAAGCTAATCAGCAAAGCTGTTGCATTAAAATCTGAAGATGTATACTCTTTGTATCTGTATTGTATTAAGAATTTATATGAAGAAGATATTGATGAGTTGCTCAAGATTATAAAACTATTGACTGATTTTATTTTGCGATATAGAATAGTGGCGCCTGCTGGTGGTAGTGGTGCCTTGCGTTCGGTTGTGCACCAAATATTAGATAAGATAAGCTCTGATGAAATTAAGCTCACATACAATGACATCCATTTTGAGCTTTCTAATAGTAGTGCTATATCTGGAAGGTTCCCTGATGATGAAGAATTTGCAGAAGCATTGATGACATTTGTAAATGTTCAATATGCTAGAGTTCTTTTGCTTCAGATAGAAGAATATGAAACAAAGAATGTAGCATTACCTTTAAAAGATGTGACTGTTGAACATTTGATGCCACAAAAAATGACAGATTGGTGGAAACAAAATTTTGGCGGAGAAGAAAACGCTTTGAAAGTTCACGAAAAATATTTGAACTGTATAGGTAATCTAACCCCGATGTCAGCAGGATATAATTCATCAAATTCGAACAGAGCATGGAATGAAAAGTTGACACAAATAAAAAATGTGCAATTTGCTATTACCTCTGAAATCAGCAATATTCCAGCATGGACGGAAAAAGAAATTATACAAAGAAATAAAGATATTGCAACCAGAGCATGTGCTGCTACCATATCTCCATTGCCAAGAACAAAACAGATTCAACAAAGAAGCGCTTCTGTGGAATTTGTACCAGGAATATATCCAATTTCTGATATAACTACACCCATGAGCAATACTGATATAACTGAGATTTTATTTGAAGACAAGGTTATCAAGGTGTCAACATGGAGAGAATTTTTAAAAACTATTTGTTCCATAGCTTATGATTTTGACAATAATTTGTTTGAAAAAATCGTATCAGAAAATAAAATTCATAAATCAACATCGACTAAAAATTATCCCTCAAAAGATCCTATAATTACAAGGGATAAGAATTTATTAGTTTCAGCAAAAGAAATCGAAAATACTCCGTATTTTGTAGAGGGAACAATAAGTTCTACAAGAGCAAGATTTTATGCTAAGCAGTTGTTGGATATTTATGATATAGCAGAAGCATTTCAAATTAATGTTAGTAATTAATTTTATGAAACTATTTTAAGGAATGTGTGTACATGATTAAAGAAATTCCAATAATAGATTTTTATCCGAAACCGGAAACTAATCGAAGTATAATATGCTACATAGACCTATTAGGTACAAAAAACAATATTGACCTATCAAATAGCTTAGCTGAATTCGAATGTATTTACAATGCATTTGAAAGTGCAATGTGTATAAAAACAAAGATGAAAATATTTGGAGAGTTACAATTTAAAATATTTTCAGATAACATTTTAATCGTACACAGTGTGGAATCACCACATGATGTAAAATGTATATATAAAGCATATCGTAACCTTTCTCATTTTTTAAAGTCTTTCCTCTTAGATCTTATCAGCAACGGATTATTATGCAGAGGCGGAATCACTTTTGGTGACATTGCAATTAATGAAATTATGGTATGGGGAAAAGGATTATCAGAGGTTGTGAAATTAGAAGAAAATGTTGCGGTTTATCCACGAATTATAATTTCACCTAAACTTATAAAAATATTTAATGACTTTGGATATGATGAATATAAATTCGAGGAAAAATTCAGTTGTCTAATCGATGTTGATGGTAGTATATATTTCGATTATGTGGATTATGGAACTCCGCCTGATGCTGAAAAACTAATTATAGAAAGCCAGTCTGCAATTGTAAGAAAGCGTGAAAATGAAACTGATTTAAGAATATTGCAAAAATATAACTGGCACATCAATTATTTGAAAAGAGCTAAAGAAATTTTTATTGAATATTATGGAAGGTTCCCTCTATAATAGCAAATATATAAGGAGAAATAATATGATTGATTTTATTTGTTACCCCAAGTGTACAACCTGTCAAAAGGCGAAGAAGTGGCTTGATGACAACAAAATCGAATATACGCTTCGCGATATAAAAGAAAATAATCCGAGTTTTGAAGAGTTAACCGTTTGGTATAAAATGAGCGGACTTCCGCTGAAAAATTTCTTTAACACATCTGGGCTTTTGTATAAGTCAATGGAGCTTAAGGACAAGCTTCCTAAAATGTCTGAAGAAGAACAGTTAAAGTTACTTGCAACGGACGGAATGCTCGTAAAGCGTCCGCTAGTAATTGGCGAAGACTTTGTTTTGGTTGGATTTAAGGAAAGCGAATGGAGCGATATACTATGAGGAAAAATTTTGGAGCGAAAGCAATTTTATATCCAATGCCGGTATTGATTATCGGTACATATGACGAGAATGGAAAGCCTAATGCAATGAATGCTGCCTGGGGTGGCATCAGCGAAGAAACACAGATTTCTATTTGTGTTGATGACGGACACAAGACAGCAAAGAATGTTGTTAAAACAGGGGCATTTACAGTTAGTATAGCAGATGAAGAAAATGTTGAAGCTTGTGACTATGTTGGAATTGTTTCAGGAGATAAAGAACCTGACAAAATTCAAAAAGCAGGTTGGCATGCTACAAAAAGTGAATTTGTAGATGCTCCGCTTTTTGAAGAACTACCTATGGCACTCGAATGTAAACTTATCAGCTATGACGAAGAAACTTGCAGACTTGTGGGCGAAATCGTCAATGTCAGTGCGGACGAAAGAATCCTTGATAAAAACGGAAAAGTTGATTTAAACAAATTTACTCCTGTTACATACGACCCAGTACATCATACATACCGTAAAATTGGCGATGTAGTTGGTAAGGCGTTCAGTGATGGAATGAAGTTGAAATAAATTTGTTTAACAGAGGGTTAAAATGGTTATTGAAAAATTTGAAGTAGACAAAGCAAAATACAATATAACGCAATGTGAAGCTAAAATGTTTGCTTGCTTAGTCACAGTTAATGCAAGCGAAAGCATTAAAGCAGTTATTGATGAAATTAATGATGATAGTTGGATTGCAAAATTGGATATTGTAGATCGTACTTCATATGAGGCAAGAGCTGTTAGAACTGTTGAAAAGATAATGAGAGAGTGTACTAAATCTAATAGTTCAACAAAGGAAACTAAGTATGATTATAGTGTTGTTGGTGAGTATATTATTTCAAGAGAAGGACGCGATACATTAGTTTCTGAATTTCAACACGCTCACGTGCCTTTAGCAGAATTATGGAAAGAGCAATTAAGTGGTAATCCGGGATTTGATTACCATAGTGAATCCATATCAAATCGAATTATTTTTGGTGAAGCAAAGTATAACTCAACATCAAATCCATATAACGATGCCATATCCCAAGTAGAGGGGTTTATACAGGACCAAAAAGACAAAATGGAATTAACTGACCTCAGACATTTTGTCACAGATAAAGCTGTTAATAATTTTTTGGAACATAAGAAAGGTTTTGCCGTATCCTTTTCCATAAAGGCGGCAGATCCCTCTAAAATTGTTGAAAATGCAATTTGTTCAGAATTAATTGACAAAATAAAGCAATATGATGAATTTTACATAATTGGAGTAATAATCAATGATAAATAACATTACCGCTGAAACTGTCAACGATGTATTAATAAGTAATATTTTCAAATTGTACAAATATGGTCCTGTAGATGATAAATTAATGGAGGAAATTGCTTATTGTAAAGTATATTTTCCCGATGTTTTTTCTAAATATGAGCAAAAAATTTTATATATAATGGGAATGTTTTACAAAACAAGTAATCCTGAATCATTATTCGAAAAGGCTATTGATATATTTAGAGAAGAAATAAATGATAAGTATGGTCACTATTATACTCCGGATCAATCATTAATGCGAAAAAACATTAATGAGTCATTATATTATTCTTTTTCTGCACCGACAAGTTCAGGTAAATCACATGTTTTTCGGGATATAATAAAGGAAGCACAGAATGATATTGTGGTTGTTGTACCTAGCAGAGCTTTAATTAGTGAATATTATCATACTGTAGTTAAAATGGTTTCAAACGAAGTCTTAGTCTTAACCTTTGTTGATAATATAAATAAATTAAAAACTAGAAGAAGAATATTTATATTAACACCGGAAAGAGCAAACGAATTATTTAAGCGGAAAAGCGAATTTAATATTGAATTATTCTTGTTTGATGAAGCACAAATAACAGAAGAAAAAATTAGAGGGATTAGATTCGATGCTTTAGTACGAAGAGTTATAACAGAATTCCCTAATGCAAAAAAAGTTTTTGCTCATCCTTTTATCGAAAATCCAGGTGTTCATTTTGATAAGCATTATATTCAAAACAACAATAAGGTGAACAACTTTAGAGAGAAAACAGTCGGACAATTGTTTTACTATATAGAGAATAATCACTACTACTTATATTCTCCATACGAAAAGACGCAGAGAGTTTTGCCTGTTAGACAAGTCAATGATTTATTAGAAAATGTATTGTCTTCCAATGGTACCATTCTTATATACTTAGCAAAAACAAAAATATATGATTTACGCTTTATGCGTGAATTTGATGGAATTATTTCAAAACTTCCTAATGTGTCTGACCCCAATGCTTTGGCATTAATCGAGAAGCTTCGTGGTTATTTAGGTGCAGGAAAAACATTGCGCGGAAAACGTTCATTATTAATTGAATTGATGAAAAAGGGAATTGTATTACATCATGGTTCAATTCCCCTTAAAGGTCGTTTAATTATAGAAGAATTTATAAAAAATGAATATGCAAGGGTTTGTTTTGCGACCTCTACATTGCTACGCGGTATTAATATGCCTTTTGATGTGGTATTTATTGACAAATTTCAACAGTTGACATCATTAGATTTTAAAAATCTTATTGGACGAGCCGGGAGAACCAATGAAGATAACGTGTTAAATATAGGCTCTATTGTATGTGCTAAAAATAATGTTGATAAAATAGTACAACGAATCGGTGAAATATGTGTGTTAGATGAAACTAATAGCTTAGACGCACCATTAGATTCTTTTGAAGAGGACAGTAAAGATTTAGTAGAGGCTATCCAAAGCAATGATTTCATAGATGATTTAAATATTCCCAAAAACCAATATGAACGGTTGTTACATAATACAACGATTAATGATACTGTTAAAAAGTTAATAGAACTGTTGATCCCTAATGGATATCCTATTACTGGTGATGACTATATGGCTTTAAATAAAAAGCAAAGAAGTGAAATAAAGAATTGCTTTTCATCAATTTATATCGCTAGTTTGAGAAATCCTGATATCACACCAGCTGAAGCAGCAGTTATTAGTACTAGTTTGCAAATCTTGCTATGGAAAATACAAGGAAAATCATTCAAACAAACGGTACAATTGAGATATAATTATATAACAAGAAAAAAAGAACAACGAGAATTATTAAAAGACCTTCGCGAAAACAAGATTACTGAAGAAACATATAAAGCTGAAATAGATAAACTCACCTTGTTATACACTCAAACTGCTTTTTCTATCCCCAATAAACATATGGGAGCTTTTAGATTGTTTCCTGCAAATACTCCTATTAATAAATGCGATTATGATCGTCTGGTATATGATACGTATGATTACTTGGATAAGGTTATTTCGTTATCGCTTGTTGATCCAATAAACGCAGCTTTAGAAATTTATTATCTTGACACAAGGGACCTAAGAGCAAAAGCATTACAAAACTATATTAGATATGGAACCAACAGCCAATTTGAAATCTTGTTAACAAGATATGGATTCGATTTTGAGGATAGTGATTGGTTGATTTCTTGTATTGATGATATCAGTGAAGATGGCATAGATTTTAACCAAGGGATTCATTCACTTTCTAAAGAACAATATGAATTAATTGAACGATATCTTTAATTTTATCAATTCCTTCGTTGACTTACGCCTATTCTTGTGATACTGTTTGTGTTACCAAAGGAGGTGACACGGATGGCAAAGTACACATTAGAAGAGATCATGTGTGGCGAGAAATACAACATTGAGAGCGATGTATTTATGGAAGTATTCAGATTGGTAGAGCAAAAGGCTGATGCCAAGACGATACGAGAACAACTTAATATGATTTATGTCAAACACGCATTACTTGCTGCGAAGAAGATGCACGAAGAAGGCGATTGTATTTCTGATGATGAAATTACAATCGCCTTTTAATATGTAAACAAAACACAAATCATTGACAACTCTTATATATTTTATCGGTGGTGGTAAAATAAAACTAAAGGAGTTGATTCAAAAATGAAAAAAATCACAAACGAACTAATAACAAAATTTAAAGAATATTTGATTGACGAAGAAAAGTCAGCGGCAACACTTGATAAGTATATCAGGGATATAACTGTATTTATGCAGTGGGCAAATGATAAAGAACTATGCAAAAGTCTTGTGCTTGAATACAAGCAAGAGATAATCGGAAAATATGCTCCTGCGAGTGTAAATTCAATCATATCTTCCCTTAATAGCTTCTTCGTATACAACGAATGGTATGACCTAAAGGTGAAATCCATTAAAATTCAAAAACAGATTTTTGCTAACAAAGACAAGGAGCTTACTAAGGCAGAATATGAAAGGCTACTCAAGGCGGCAAAAAGCAAAAACAACCAGCGGTTATATTATTTAATGCAGACAATTTGTTCATCAGGGTTGAGAGTGTCTGAATTAAAATATGTGACTACCGATGCTGTAAGATGCGGACAGGCAACCATAAACTGCAAAGGAAAAATGAGAATTGTTATGCTTCCCAAGCAACTTTGTAAGATGCTTAAAGACTATATAAAAGAAAACAATATAAAAGGCGGTCCCGTGTTCGTAAGTAAAAACGGAAAGCCGCTTGATAGGTCAAATATATGGTCGGATATGAAGAAACTTTGCGAATACGCCGGAGTATCCAAAGACAAAGTATTCCCCCATAATCTCCGCCATTTGTTCGCTCGCACCTACTACTCCCTTCAAAAAGATGTGGTAAGACTTGCAGATATTCTCGGACATTCAAATGTAAATACTACAAGAATTTATACTATGAGTACTGGCGAAACACATAGGCAACAATTACAGAAACTCGGGCTTTTGTTGTGTGGAAATAAAAAGACCACATAATGAGTATTATGTGGTAAAGCAAGATTATATATGGTTTGAGTTATTTGATTAATATTCAAAAATTCAATGATTTTTAGACCAATATGCATTGTGAATGCGCCATTGGTCTTGTTTTTCTGCTTTTATTTATAAAATTTATCTAAATATTCCACAATCATTGACTTTTTACTCGTTTTATAGTATAATTTAATAGTTAAATTATGTATTTTTATATTTTTCTACACCACATAATACTCATTATGTAGTGTTTATAATTTATTG
>JAZNIJ010000153.1:0-5459 GCA_045577455.1 Eubacteriales bacterium | reverse complement strand
ACCTTAAGAAGGCTGGGAGCGTCAGCAAACAGTCTGGGAGACTGTTTGGTAGCTACCAGGTGCGAAGCCGTTGCAATAGTAACGGCAAGCAATGCAGATTGCAACGCAATATGCGTCCCGTTACCTGCACCAAAAAAGTGATACCACGCCAAAAACGGCGTGGTATTGCTTTTTTATATGAGCAGAACCCCCACCTTAAGAAGGCTGGAAGCGTAAAGGCAAACAGTCCGGTGGACTGTTTTGTAGCTACCAGGTGCGAAGCCGTTGCAATAGTAACGGCAAGCAATGCAGATTGCAACGCAATATGCGTCCCGTTACCTGCACCTAAAATATGGGGTTGTTGCAAATGCAAAGAAAACGCATTTGCAACAACCCCATTCACATTTTTTACTTTGACTATCGTTTAATACAATAGCCCATACTTATTTTAATCTATTGAACAGCAAAGAAATTTATGTTCTGCTTAAGTACAAATTCTCCGCAATTATAGAATAGACAACGAAACCGCAGTAAAAGCATATTTATACATCATTTTTTTCAGCTTAAGAATATATATCGTTTAAACCCGTAAAATATGCTTTAACAAGAAGGTAATCGGTAGAGTCGATTTTTCCATTGCAATCGATGTCGGCGGCAATTTCATATGCACCACAGAGAGAAATAGAATTTATAAACATTTTTTTAATTTGAACATAATCCGTAGAATTTACTACACCATCTCCATCTGTGTCTCCTTTTATGACAATAGTTACAGATAATCCGAATGAGTCTGAAATAATTGTCCCTGTGCCAATTAAGGAATCTTTTGACATATCATTATTGTTTGCATCTGTTACATTAAATTCACCAACAGTTATGGCTTCAAGGTCTGAAACTGTTGTTTTTTCTTTAACGCCATACAATATTTTATCTGTTATTGAAATTTCTGAATCAGTAAATATAATGTCTATTTGGTTTGGAATAAATGCAAAAGAATTATTGTAAGCGTATGTTTCAGCAGCAGAATCTCTTACCCCGTAAATTGTAAACCCACCAACGGGAGAATATTCACCATCGTAATAATAACCCAAAGCATATTCACCTATAGTTGTAACTGTTTTGGGAATTGTTATAGATTTAAGGTTTGCGCAAGAATAAAATGCCATATCTGCAATTAAAGCAACAGAATTTCCTAAAGTTACAGATGAAAGAGCATTACATCCTGAAAACGCTTCTTTTCCAATCGTTTCTACTGAATTACCAATTAACACAGATTTGATTCCGGAACATTCAACAAAAGCATAATCACCTATTGTAATTACGGATTGAGGAATACTTACGTCTTCAAGAGATTTACATCTGTAAAAAGCGTTACTGCCAATAGAAGCAACCGAGTTTCCAATTGTTACCATATCTAATGATTTACAATTATAAAATGCATTATCACCAATCGCCGCAACAGAATCGGGTATAGTTACTGCTGTAAGAGCTGTACAACCATAAAAAACATTGTCGTCTATAGCTTCTACGGAGTTACCAATTGTTACAGAAGAAAGAGTTATGCAATTGCTAAACGCACCTTCACCAATGTTGATAACAGAATCCGGTATAGTTACAGCTTCAAGAGATGTGCAATTATAAAAAGCATAGCCACTTATGGTTTCTACCGAGTTACCAATAATTACAGAAGAAAGCGATATACAATTATAAAACGCACTATTACCAATTTTTACAACAGAATCCGGTATAGTTACATCTTCAAGAGATGTGCAACCTAAAAAAGATGTACTGCTTATAGTGTGCATGGAGCTTCCGAAATCTACAGAAGAAAGTTTTGTACATTCTCTGAAAGTGTTTTCTCTGATGATTTCCAAAGAATCCCCAATAACCACTTCAGAAATATAAGAACACTGGCAAAAAGCCGAATCACCCAAATATGTAACCGAAGAAGGGATTGATACAGATTCAATGTTGCAATTATAAAAAGCAAAATCTCCTATTGACACAAGAGTTGATGGAAGTGATATTTCTTTCAAAGCCCCCTGCAAATCATAAAATACTCTGTCTGCAATAACATTTGTTCCATCTTTTACAACATAGCTTGAAGGCAAATATTCTTTTTTAACAGCAACAAGATGTTTACCTATATACAAAGCTCCATCAATATAATTTCTGTCATTGTTATACACGGCAGTATCGCAGAATGCATCTTTTCCTATATCCGGAACAAAACTTTCCATCTTTACAGACATAAGAGCGGTGCAACCATAAAAAGCGTTATCACCAATTGAAACAACAGATGCGGGAATTGTTATCGATTCCAACTTGGTACATGAATAAAAAGCTGAATTCCCTATAGATGTTATTGAGTTGCTGAGCATCACAGTTGTAAGGCCGGAACATCCATAAAATTGATTATCTTCAACAGATGTGATAGACTTACCAAGGGAAACGGTTGTGAGGTAGGTACTATTTTTAAACTCTAATCCATTCAATGATGTAAGAGCATCCCCACTTGAGAAAAAGCGAATATTTTTGCAATCTTTGAAAGCATTTCTGCCCAAAGATGAAATAGAATTGCCCAACCTCAATGTTGACATTTTATTGCAACCTTCAAATGCACTATCTCCTATAAATGAAACGGAATCACTTATTGCAACATAAGAAAGACCTGTGCAAAAGCGGAAAGCATAATGCCCTATACTTGTTACAGATTCTCCAAAAACCAGAGTTTTAATGCCGGAACAACTGCTAAAGGCAGAGTTACCTATTGTCTTAACAGATGAAGGAAGCGTTACCGATTGAAGAAGCCCGCAGGATGAAAATGCATAATCCTCAATTGTTTCAACCGAATTTCCTATTTTTACGGTTCTCAATGCCGAGCAAAGATTGAACGCAGAATCACCTATAGTTTTAACTGAATCACCAATTGTTACTGTTTTCAATTCTGAACAGGAATAAAATGCTTTTTCCCCTAAGATTTCAACCGAATTGCCAATTGTAACAGTTTCAATTTTGTCACAATCATAAAATGCACTGTTTCCTATTGAAATCAAAGAATCTGAAAAAACTATTGATAAAAGAGATTTGCATTTCTGAAACGCTCCGCTTCCAATAGATGTAACAGATGAGCCAATAGTTATCAAAGTAAGCCCGGCACAATTGGCAAACGCGTTACTTTCTATAGTTGTAACGGAATCGGGCATTATTATTGACGTAAGATTATTACAGCCAGAAAATGCGCTGTTGCCAATAGTCTCAACTGATGATGGTATTGTATATGATGTATTTAATTTTTTATCAGGATACTTTACAATCGTAGTCTTGTCTTTATTTAAAAGCACACCATCAACGGAACTGAATGTCTGGTTATCAGGAGAAACCGTAATAGATTTCAAGGCGCATCCACTAAATGAATTGGGTTTTATTGCGGAAAAGCTTTTTCCTATATATACGGATTCAAGATTGCTGCAATAATAAAACGCATATTCGCTAATATTTTTAACGGAATCGGGAATTGAAACTGATACAAGGTTTTTGCAAGAGCTAAACGCCATCAATGCAATCACCTTTGTTCCATCAATCACCGCATAGTTGGAAGGCAAAAGGTTATTTTTTGCCTCAATCAAATAATTATCAAGGTATAATACGCCATTGCTCCAATTTTTTGAGTTATTATAAAACGCTGTAGAACGGAAAACACCCTGTCCCAAAGAAACTAAAGAATCACTCATCTCTATCGATGCAAGACTTTGGCAATCTTCAAACGCAAAACTGAATATATCCGTTACAGAATTGGGAATTTTTATATCGGAAAGATTTATACATTCTTTGAAAGCACTATCGCCTATACTTTTAAGAGAATTTCCTAATTTTACTTCAGTAAGATTGTCACAACCATAAAATGCTGAGTTGTTTATACTTTCAACTGTATTTCCAATCTCTACAGATGTCAATGAATCATAATAATAGCTGAATGCCCACGATCCCACAGATGTGATGCCATCCTCTATTATTACTTTTTTTACATCGCAAGCACCCCACGGAGAAAGTCCAAATCCCACATAATTATCCATTGGACCACTACCCGATATAATCAAAACGCCATCATCGGACCATGTCCAACTTGCATTTTCTCCACACGTGCCACTTGCTCCAACATTGTCGCAGGAAAGGTTTTCGTCTTTCAAGAGGTCATCATTGAAATCATAAGTATTGGTTTCAATATTTGTTTGTGTTATTGGACGATTACAATCATCAGTGGCTGAATCAGGAGATGCAGCACCGACAATAGCGGAAAAGGAAGGCAATAAAATGCATAACGCGAGTAAAAGTGAAATTCTTTGTTTTCTCATTTGGTTTATCCTCCTGTGTTTTTTATCCTGTGTTTTATTTTATATTTTTATATTTTGCTTTTCCATTTTTTCAAAAAATCATTAAAACTATAAAATGTGTGATAACTGACACATATTTTGGTTTAAAATACCCTCGGTGTGGATGATGTGTGTGATGAAAAAAGGAGGGATAAAAAGATGATGAATAATTAACTATATTAAAACCTTAAAAAATATAAACCGAAATTAAAAAGCCACTAATTTGGAAAACGAAAATATTTTTTTCCAATGGCTCAAAACAGCAAAACAGCAACAAAATTAAACTCTAATTAAGAAAGGAAATTAAATGACAGAAACAATTAACATAATTAAAGACGATGAAATTAACGAAAAAAGTGTATCATCCGCACCCACAATACTCAACGGAACGCCTAATGAAAACAAGTATGTTTTTGATAAACTCTCTGTTGAAGTTATAATTCCAAAACTCAACAGTATTATATCATCATATAAAAACGCTTTGTTCGAAATTTCTGAAAACTCTAAAAACATATTGGAAGTAAAAAGCAAAATTCAAACTCTTGAAAACTTGTGCGGCGACATATCATCTCTTGATATGGAGGGCGATACCCTTTGCGAAAAAATTCTTTTGTTAAAACAGGATATAGAGAAAGAAATATCCGAGATTTATGCATCCATGTATGGATGTGGAACAAACTTCTGGTTTACAGATGTTCAATGGGGCGGTACAACCACATTAAGCATTGCAAACATACTGCCTATTGACGGTAAAGAAGTGGCTGTAGGCGACATTATAATTTATTCCAATTGCGAAATGCACAGAGTTGAAATTATTACTTCCAACAGCATTGTGGTGGGAAAGAATGGTGTCAATTTCAAGGGTAAAGAAGGTTACACCCCACAAAAAGGAATTGACTACTTTGATGGATATACTCCACAAAAAGATGTTGACTACTTTGATGGTAACACACCGCAGAAAGGCATTGACTATTGGACGAAAGACGACAAAACCGAAATAGAAGCAGATATTTCCGTTGAGATAGCTTCACAGCTCGCAAACAAAACCCAGCTCAAACCCGAATTCGCAAATAATATTGAAGAATGCACAGACACTTCTAAACTTTA
>JAZNIJ010000152.1:0-4944 GCA_045577455.1 Eubacteriales bacterium | reverse complement strand
TTCACGACTTGATCCTCCTTTGATGTTTTTTATTATTGGTTGGCAGACCATTTTTATTATACATCAAAGGAGGTATTTTTTCTACGCATAGCTAAAGCTTTTTGGAACCACCAGCACTGCTGGTGGTTTTCGTTGTACAATTAAAAAACCTGCACATTATCAAAATGTGCAGGTTAAGTATTAGTAAATGGAATTTATTTAGCATTCTTTTCGTTATATAACTTATAAAGTTTATAACTAATGTCATCTACTTCTAAAGTATTGTTTCTGACATTCACATCAAATTTCTTTTTGAATCCATCTTCAGAATAACCATAAAAAGCAATAATCGCATCCTTTGAAGAAGTATCTTCTGATACAAGTTCGAGAATTTGCTCTTTATAATAATAAATAATAATCTCTTTTTTTATCTGTGCTGTTATAGCATTTTTAATTTCTTCTTCAGAAATTTTTGTATCAGCATTTGCATCATAAAGATGATAATAATCGCAAGCATTAGAAAACTTTAGATTAAAGTAATTATTAAAATCTACATCGTTTATAGATTCTTTAAACTGAGTTTTTTCAGAAAGATAATCCCACATATAATTAACTGTAGAAGAAGCATTTACAGCTTTTTCAAGCCAGGTTTTATATGTTTCGCCTTGAGCCATAGACGATATCAAAGCATCCATATCTAAATCATTTGCTTTTCTTATGGAATAATTGATTTTAGCGGTAATTTTCGCAGTTTTTCCATCAGGTAATTTACAATCATCAACAGAAACAGAAGAACCTATTTCTTTTTTTTCTGAAACAATAGCTTTTCCAATATCAGAATCATTTTTTGACAAATCAATATTATAAGTAATAGCTTCAAGATTGGAGGCACTATCATCATCAACAGAGTCATATTTGGTTATTGTAACATTAACTGTATCTGTCACCAAAACCTCACCTTTTGTTACAACAAAAGAGTTTAACCTATTATTATATTCAGCATTAACATCGATATTGTCTTGTGTTTTCTTTTGTTCAATGTAGCTATTTAAGTCATCCAAAAAATCAAATTCATCAAGATCAAGTGCTAATGAAGTATTGATGTATTTTGATGCATTAGAAATAACGGCATTTCTGTATGCTTGGAGCAATGCTTCATTTGATTTTTCTGGATCGACAACATAATCTAAATCACTATTATCCTCAGATTTATTTTCAATAATATTATCTGGAATCTGTCCCGGAGGTGTGCCACAACCAGAAAGAATCAAGCCGCTTGCTATAAGTAAAATAAAAAGATTTTTTTTCATTCCATTAACCACTTTCAAAATATACTGTTTTCGTATGTAAATTTCTAATATTCATACCTGTCTATCATATCAAAAAAAGATTATCAATGCTTTACTTTTTTTTGAATTTTTTTTTAATTTTTAGCAAGCAAAAATTAATATAAGGAGTAATCAACAATAATCTATTGACAATAGACATAACCTGTGTTATTATTTATATGTAGTATTTTGTAAAATAAATTAAATGGAGATTGATTATGAATCCCATCAAATCTATAATTGCGAAACATCAAAATAAAGTTTTAAAAAATTTTTCCAAAACAAAATTTGCCAAAAACATCCAAAGATTTCATAACATTCACAAAGGTGAACGTTGCTTTATTCTTGGAAATGGTCCGAGCTTAACTCCTGAAGATTTAAATGTTTTATCAGCAAATGGTGAAATAACATTTGCAATGAACAGGATTTTTAAGATATTTCCAAAAACAGATTGGAGACCCACGTATTATTTTTGTGAGGATGAGATTATTGCAAGCGGTTGTCTTAATGAAATGAACGCTGTTCCTGCAAAAGAAAAATTCATTCCGCTATGTATTAACTACTATCACAATGTTAAAATAAAAGGCGCTAACTACTTCAATTTAGTTTATGATAAAGACATTGATAGTTACACAGAAAATTTTGATGCATCAATCGGAGTTCCTTGTATGGGGACTGTAACAACCACCTGCATATTCTTTGCAGTTTATATGGGATTCAAAGAGATTTACCTTTTGGGCGTTGATCACAATTTTAAAATAACAATTGCAGATGACGGATCAACAGTTACGGATAATACGGTTAAAGATTATTTTTGCGAAAATTATGATAAAGATGTACAGGATAAGGTTACACACGATTTAAGAAACACAACAAAATCCTATATGTTTATGAAGAAGTTTTGTGAAGATAATTCCGTTATTATCAGAAACGCAACAAGGGGTGGAAAACTTGAAGTTTTTCCTCGAGTTTGTATTGATGAAATTTTAAAAAATGAAGCTAAATAGAAATTAAAAATAATACATAAATTCAATCAAGGAGACTTTTATGAAAGTTGTTGGAATGATTCCCGCCCGTGGCGGTTCTACTCGTTTTTTTAACAAACCATTGGCATTGATATGCGGAAAGCCCATGATATGGTGGGTTTATAAGCACTCAAAAGAAGTTGAAGCATTTGATGAAGTTTATGTTGCAACTGATAGCGAGGAAATTAAAACCCTTTGCGAAAGTTTTGGAGCAAAAGTTGTTATGACTTCAAAAGACCATGACACTGCAACAGAACGCCTTTATGAGTTTTCTCAAAAAATTGATGCTGACCTTTATGTTATGGTTAATGGTGATGAACCTGTTATTCAGGCAAGTGACATCGTTAAATGTATTCCTGATAACATTTCCGCTGATGACTTCTATGTTTCAAACCTTATGACAGATTTCTCTGACCCTGTTGAAGTTGTTGATTCCACCAACTTGAAAATAGTAACAAATAAAGACGGTATTGCTTTATTTATCTCTCGTAGCCCTATTCCTTATCCAAAAGGAACTATAAACTATACATACAATAAATTTGTTGGTGTTGGTGCATTTACAAAAAAAGCCCTTGAATTTTATCACAACACAGAAAGAGGTCCCATAGAAAAGATTGAAGAAAATGACTCTTTCAGATTTATCGAAAACAGAAAAGATATTTACTATATAAATGCACATTGCAAAACACTTTCAGTTGATACTCCAAAGGATATTGAAAAAGTTTCAGAATACTTGCAGAACGAAATTAAATAATTAGGAGTTTTTTATGTTTTTTTTAATTGCAGGACCTTGCGTAATTGAATCAGAAGAAATGGCTGTATCAATTGCAAAAGAAATGAAAAATATAACAGAGCATCTTGGAATACCATACACATTTAAGGCATCTTTTGATAAAGCAAACAGAACATCTATACACGGCAGAAGAGGTCCTGGTCTTGAAGAAGGGCTTCGCATCCTTGCAAAAGTAAAAGAAGAAACGGGACTTCCTATAGCAACAGATATTCACGAGCCATATCAAGCTGCAGAAGTTTCGAAGGTCGTTGATATAATTCAAATTCCCGCTTTTCTTTGCAGACAAACCGATTTACTTGTTGCTGCAGCAAAAACAGGTAAAACTATCAATATAAAAAAAGCTCAATTTTTAGCACCTTGGGATATGAAAAATTGTGTTGAAAAAGTGATACAAAGCGGAAACAATAATATTTACCTTTGCGAACGCGGTACTTCCTTTGGATATAATAACCTTGTTGTTGATATGACTGGTTTGGTTGAAATGAAAAAATTTGGTTGTCCAGTTGTTTTTGATGCAACGCACAGCGTTCAGAAGCCAGGTGGAAAAGGCAATGCAACCGGTGGTAACCGCGAATATGTTGAATATTTATCTAAAGCAGCTGTTGCTGTTGGCGTTGACGGCCTGTTTATGGAAACTCATCCCGACCCTGACAATGCATGGTCTGATGGTCCCAATATGGTAAAACTCGGTGATATGAAAAAACTTTTAGAAAAGCTCGTTAAAGTTTATAATGCTGTAGCAAAAGAGGATTAACAAATGAAAGATATAAATATTGTTGCAGAAGGAAAAAAATTGTTCGATGCTGAGATTTCAGCATTAGAAGCAGTAAAACTCTCACTTGATGAAAATTTTGAAAAGATTGTTAGGTTGATAGTTGAATGTAAGGGAAAAGTTGTAATTACCGGTATGGGAAAACCCGGTCATATTGGTACAAAAATTGCTGCTACTATGGCAAGTCTTGGCACGCCTTCATTCTATTTGCATCCCGCTGAAGCATTACACGGTGATTTAGGTATGTTAAGAGAACAAGATGTTCTTATTGCAATTAGCTTTAGTGGTGAAAGCGAAGAAGTTACAAGATTGATACCAAGTATAAAGGTTATTGGTTGTCCATTGGTTGCCATTACAGGAAATGAAAATTCAACCCTTGCGATTCACTCTGACTTCTCTTTTGTTTTTCCAAAATTTAAAGAAGCGTGTCCAATGAATCTTGCTCCAACCTCCAGCACAACTGCTGCCCTTGTTCTCGGTGATGCATTTGCTGTATGTGCTTCAAAAATTTATGGTTTCAATGAAAACAACTTTGCTTTATTTCACCCTGCTGGTTCATTAGGCAAAAAACTATTATACAAAGTGTCTGATCTTATGAAATCAGAAAATGATAACGCTGTTGTTGACAAGAACGCAACATTGAAGGATGCTATAATTGAAATGAGCAAAAAAGCGTTAGGAATAGTTAATATTGTTGACAATGGAAAGCTCCTCGGAATTTTTACTGATGGAGACCTTAGAAGAATAATGGCAAGTGAAATCAATGTTTATGAAGTTAAAATCGGCGACATTATGAAAAAGAATCCATTTGTAATTAGTTCAAATGCTCTTGCAATAGAAGCAATGAGTATAATAACCAAAAAGAACATTTCTGCATTACCTGTTGTTGATGATGGTATTTTAGTTGGAACAATTAGAATTAACGATATTGCTTCTGTTGGAATTATAGCATAAAATTTTCTTAAAGGTAGATTATGATTCTTAATCGTTATCTTGTTCAAATTATACTTATATTTTTAGCAGGAATAGCCGGTGCAACATTTTTCA
>JAZNIJ010000151.1:0-5749 GCA_045577455.1 Eubacteriales bacterium | reverse complement strand
GGAAGATAGGTTAAAGCAAAACTGAAAAATGCAGAATAAAGAGACGAAGATAAAAACACACCAATTGTAAAAGTTATTATCGCCAAAAAGATTAATCCAAAGGTTTTAATTGCACTCAAAAGGATATATGCGGATAAAATAGATGTTTCTTTTGTTGATTGTTCAAATCCGACTACATTTTGCAATGCAAAGCTGTACCCATCCAAACCATATACTAAATCGATAATCCAATACTTTACCAGACTCACAAAAACACCTATGAAGACTGAGAAAGAAATAATAAGCGTCAATTGACTTTTTAAAAGAATGCTTTTACCATTAACCGTCGATAATTTTATATAATCAAATCCGGTTTCAATATCATATATGCAAAGTAAAACAACTAACGAAATGATAATTACCACCAGAAAAATATCAATGCTGCTATCATTCAACAAAACATTCCACCCTGTGTTGTCCATAATTTGGGTCCCATTCATCCAAGCCGCATCTGCTACATTTAAAAAAGCATTAATACCTTCTGTTTTACTTTCATACTTGTTGAATTCTGCTATTTTTTCTTCATATTCCTTCCTTCTGATTAAATTGTTTTTGTACTTTTCTTGTATCTCTTGTTTGTTTTTGTATACCAATTCAACTTCGTTTCTTATGCTGTTAATTTCCTGCATTTTCTCATCAGTAACGTCACCCTTATAACTTTCGATATAATCCTTATATACCAAAAGAGAAGGCTGTGACAAAGTAATTGTTGCTTTTAAATCTGATATTGTTGAAGCTATATCAAACCCTACAAACAAAATCACCAAAAACAGAAAGCCTCTTTTAATAAACAATTTATAGCATTCTTGTCTTAAGACTATCACTTTATCACCCTCTTACTATTTGCATTATTTGTTATGTATACAGACAACAACGTTAAAGCGATAAATAAACTGCTCATAATTAACGAAATCGAATATCGAAACATTGGATAGTTAAATATATCCACAACGTTGAAAGTTTCAAACATTTTTGTACAAGTGAGAAGATTGACAGGATTAACCAAACTTATGTACAGCATTGTTTCTGTACTATAGGCAGTAATATACATAAAACCAAATACAGCAAGAAGGCTAACAGCTAAAACTATGTAGCTTCTATTTAATACCGAGGACAACAATGCGGTAATAACCGATATATATACAATACCACCTATTTTAATCATCGTTGTAAAAAATATAAAGTTTCCTATACTAAATGAAATAGGTGAAAACCCAAAAGAGTCTAACGAGTATACCGGTAGTTTTAAACCATTCATTGTTGTTATATTTGAAAAAACAATATAGTCCGACAAATAAAACAACAATCCTACTGATATGGAAAAAGTGATACATGCTATCAGTTTTGCAGATGTTAATTTTATTCTACCATTAGCAGTTGATAAATTCAGTTGAAACATACCTGCTTCTTTTTCTCCCGAAAACAATGTAGACACACCTAAAATGACAATAAGAATAATTAAGAAAGATGAAAAGTTATATGAAAAGTATTTTTCATATCCCGTTGTATTATAAAAAGAGTTTATTTGTCTTTGTGTATATACTTTTGCTATTTTTTCATTCACTCTTGTTAAATATCGATTGTTTTTACTTTCTAAAACATCTTTCTGAATCAAAACATCTTCTTTTAACTGTTCTATACTGCTTGCATAGTTATATACAGATGTAAGTTTACCCACAATTCTCTCTGCTATATAGTAATCAGATAAAGGAGTTCCTAATATCGTTTCAATCTTTTCATTGTTTTGGTTTGCATCAAACATTTTGTCTCTGTAATCGACAAGTTCTTTTACCTTGCTTTCTGTAATTTCACCTTCAGCTATAGAATATATTTTAGCTTCGGCTTCTTTTAACAGCCAATAGTCAGAAGAATCAACAACAGAAGAATAAATATTAAAAACATTAATTAACAATAACAACGTTGCAACAATAATAACAATTTTTTGTGAAAACATTTTTTTCAATTCACCTGTAATCAGAGCTTTCATAATCATATTTCTCCTATATGATACAAAAATACATCCTCTAAATTGGCTGATACATTAACAGCATCGTCACAAGGCTTTTTGTCACTCACTATTCTCAATGTATAATGCTCGCCTTCGCGATAAACATTGCTGATTTTATTGTGTAGTAATAAATTTTCCAACTCTCCCTGATTAACGGTAACGCTCCACACCTTGTCAGATATTTCATTCATCAAATTAATCGGTGTATCGTTTTTATAAACAGTACCATCTTTAAGAAGAATAACTTTATTGGCTATGTATTCAACATCAGGTACAATATGCGTAGCTAAAATTACACATCTGTTTTTGGAAACCTTCGCAATAAGATTTCTGAATCTTATTCTTTCTTTTGGATCCAAACCTGCTGTAGGTTCATCTAAAATTAAAATTCGTGGGTTGTTTAACAGAGCTTGAGCAATTCCTATTCTCTGTATCATGCCTCCGGAAAATGTGCCTATTTTATTGTTCTTTTCTTCATACAAATTTACCAATCTTAACAAGCTGTCAATTCGCTTATCCAAATTTTTATTTACATTTTTTAATGCTGCCATATATCTGAGAAATTCTTCAGCAGTATAGTTTTTATAAAATTTGGGATTTTGTGGAAGAAACCCTAAGGATTCAAGATACTTAGAATTCTTATCTTGAATATTCTTACCTCTGTAAAGTACTACTCCATCTGTTGGTGACAAAGCAGTTACCATAATGTTTATTAATGTAGTCTTTCCTGCTCCGTTTGGACCTAAAAGACCATAAATCCCACTTTCAAAAGTGAGATTCACATTTTTTAAGGCTGTTTTCTTTCCATATGATTTTGAAATATTTTTAATTTTAATTAGCATATAATCACCTGATTTTTAAACTACAAAGCATAATTTATAAGTGTTAGTTAAAATTTATACATTTATTTTCAATGAATTATGCTTACTACCAAAAACACAAAGCCTTTTCTATATTCAACATAAATCTTTAAATATAAGATTCCCAATAAGGCACTGCATATAGCAGTGCCTTATTAATATAAAATCAGATAGCCTGAGTTATAGAAGGATATGCTACATAGCCAACAGAATTAGACGTTAATGCCTGTAACTGGGCATCACAAACTACCTTTAAAAGATATGTTGCTTGCTTTTCAACATAACTCTCGTTAGAGTCAACATTAACACCTGTACTTAAAGTGGTTTTAGATAATGAAGTAACAATAACATCTGTATCGGTTGACTTTTTGGTCACTAATTTAAACTTTCGTGTATATCCTGACGGACCATAAATATCAGCACATACAACTCTTTTTGAAGAATTTGTTGACAGCTTACCCAACACTACGCTGGCCAAAAAATTGACATTATCTGTGTAGGCCCAACTCAAATAACCGTTTACTGTACTTTGCGTACCTACAGCTAAATCATAAGTACCATACATGTTAACATCATAATTAAGCTCCTCCTCAGCCGAAGCCTGGAATATTCCCATAGTAGCAAAAATGGTTACACAAAGTAATATAGCAATAATCTTTTTCATAAATTTCATCCTTTCTAAATTAAACATATTGATTAAAACTCAACGAATACAACAACTAAAGCATTGGTATCACTCCTTTTTAGTGCAAATTAATAATTTGACTTTTCCAGCAACCATCAAAAGAGAAGCGGTGATTAACCCAGTACCAAGTGAATATCCTGTTTCAAAACCAAATTCGTTAAAAACTAACAATGTAGATAAACCACATATTACAACTGATAAAACTGACGAAAGCACTTTATATATTTTTTCTTCTTTGTTTGATATTTTCTTGTTTTGATGTTTTACCGGTGAAAATGCAATAATTAAAGAAGCGGAAACAGACATAATAATTGTGAATATGTTTTTTGAAACAAACCAAGCATTCTTAATAAGTAGTAATCCGCTGATACTGATAAATAGAGATGACACAAAACAAGTTATGTATTTATCAGAATGTAATCCTCCAGCAAATTTCCGCAAAACAAAAAACGACAAAAACATAAAAATACTTTCTTTAAGCAATCCAAGTACTATACCTGTTACAAATAATGCAGTCATATTTATTATGCTGCGAAACAGAACCTTCATTGCATATAAATACAAGTCTTGGTTTTCTTTTGATATATAGCCTTTTGTGACCATCAAATCAAGTATATTGGAATAAACACTTTCCATCATACTTATTTGAATTTTTTGAACCTGTCAATTGATTTAGGTTCCTCTGACTGATGCAAATAATAACATGACGCTGAATTTGCACTTATAGTCAGAACCATCGTTAAGCACGCAACAAATACGGGAAACACTTTGTTTGCGTACTTTGTAAGCTTCTTCATATTTTCACCTCCTTGATAGAAGTCTAACATATTTTTATGCAAAAAACTTATAAATAGAAAAAACGCACTTTTTTACAGAAGAAACGATAAAAAAGCACGAGATTTTTGAAGTTTTATATTATGAAAAGTGTATTTGTTTTGAAATATTAAATATTTTATATCTATAAGTGTTTTATATACTTTTACTTTGTTAACAAATGTATGAGCCTCGTTTAAGATAATTGTGAGGTGATAACAGTGGAAATAGACTTTAAAATGTTAGGAAAAAGAATCGCTCAAAGAAGGCGAGAATTAGGATTAAAACAAAATGAATTAGCAGAAATATCAGATATGTCAAACAATTATTTATCGAACATTGAAACAGGTAGATCTATTCCAAGTTTAACTACTTTTGCAACATTATGCAAGTGTTTGAAAACTACTCCTGATAATTTCCTTTTGGGTACAATCAAAACAGACAATATACCTCAACAAATAGTCGATAACTTGAAACTATGCGACGAAGAATCGCTGCCACTAATAAATGATTTTATTCAATTATTAATAAACAGAAACTATTCAGAGAAAAAATGATTTGTTTTTTAGAAAAAACGAACAATTGCCACATTTGTAATAGTTATAATTATATGATATAATATCTCCGTACTATAGAGGAGGGATATTATTGATTAACATACTTATATGCGATGATGATGATACCATAATCAATCAAGTAGATAAATTAATGAGTTCTTGGGGCGAAACACATAATATTAATTTTTGGGTAGACAAAAGAACCTCCGGAGATTTCATTTTAAAAACATCAAATTGTTACGATATAGCATTTGTTGACATTGAGATGCCTGGAATTAGTGGTTTGAAGCTTGCGGAAGAATTACAAAGGAACAATCCTGATGTAATAATCATTGTAATAACATCTTTCCATAACTATCTTGATGCTGCTATGAGAGTACATGTGTTCAGATATCTTTCAAAGCCAATAGATATAAACAGATTTAATGATAATTTTAAAGATGCTATACAAGAACACAGAAATGTCAGCAAATCAATTGTTATAGACCTTAAAGACGAAGTTTATTATGTGAAAACAAAAGATATCTTGTATATCGAAAATTTGAAATACGGTTCTAATATAGTTACAAAAAAAGATAAATACACTACCTCCAAAAAGCCGAAAGAATGGCTTAATATAATAAATCAACCAAACTGTTTTATTTTTTCACACAACAGTATTGCAGTAAATTTGCAAAATGTAATAGATTTTGATAGGACATCCGTCACTTTGAGAAAAAATGCTACAGAAACAACTTTCACCTATATGTCGCAACGTAAATATAAAAATTTTAAAAAAGCTTTTTTC
>JAZNIJ010000150.1:0-5431 GCA_045577455.1 Eubacteriales bacterium | reverse complement strand
GTACATTTGACGGATGAATTATGAGCCCGTCAGTTTCAAATGTGCTTCTCAGAATATCGTGATGAGAAACAATGATATCAAGGGCTTTTCTGACTGCATTTTCATAGCTGTCTGTTGAAACAATACAGGTATGCACAAGGCCTTTTGAAATCATCTTGTTTGCATCAAGATAGACTTTCATAATCGGGCTGAACGGAACAAGTCCGCTCACCTCGCCCTGCTCGTATATATATTTATCTGCAGTTGCCTTCATTGCTTTTGCAACATCTGAAAGAGTATCTTTTTGCATAATGTCTGCAACGCGAAGCTCATAACCCATATCTCCAAGCTCTGAAACAATATAAATGGCTTTAATTGAGTCTCCGCCAATATCAAAGTAATTATCAAGAGTGCTTACCGTTTCTGTGCCAAGCACTTTTTTTATACACTCCGCAAGTGCAATTTCTTTTTCTGTGGCGGGAGCAACATATTCTGTTTCAGTTACAATATTTTCAAGATCGACTTCGGGCAAATCATTTCGGTTTATTTTGCCGCTGATTGTAAGCGGCATTTCTAAAAGTCGTACAAACACATGGGGGATCATGTATTTCGGCAACTTTTCACCGACAATGCTCCTGATTTCCTTCGCTGATTTTTCGGCACCCGTATAAAAGGCGCAGATAATCTGCCTGTCTTCATTGTCCTTTCTGACAACCACAACAGACATATTTATTCCGTCAATATTTGTAATAGCATTTTCTATTTCACCGAGTTCAATACGAAGACCTCGCACCTTTACCTGGAAATCGTTTCTTCCTACAAAGACTATATTTCCGTCTTCTCGCCAATATCCAAGGTCTCCTGTTTTATAGAGCTTTCCTTCTCCAAAGGGATTGTCTATAAACTTTTCTTCCGTAAGTTCAGGTCTGTTAAGATAGCCTGCACCTACACCGTCTCCGCCAATGCAAAGCTCGCCTGTCTCTCCGATGGGTACAGGATCCATATATTTATCTACAATATAAATCTGTGTGTTTGCTATGGGCTTACCTATGGTGATATCATTATTAATTATCTTACCTATACTAACACCCATTGCAGTTTCCGTAGGTCCGTAACCATTGAATAAGGTTATATCGCCACACTTATTTATTTTCTCAATGACATCTGTCTTCAACTGCTCTCCTGCAACAAGCACACATTTAACATGTGCAAAGGCAGAAAAAGTATTATCATTAAGCAAATAAGTGTATAATTTTGTGGGAGTAGAAAGGACACAATCTATTTTATTGCGTTTGATAAGATCGGCAAGATGTTTACTGCCGGACAAAGCTTCTTCATCTGCCAATACAAGAGTTTTATCTAAAAACAAAGCAAGCATTATTTCTGTTGTTGCAATATCAAAAGAAACAGTACCACAGCAAAGTATGTTTTGACAATATTCAGCAACAAAATGCTGAAATTCATTAACATCGACTTCGATATAAAAATTTATCAGATTTCCGTGATTAATAAGGGTGCCCTTAGGCTTACCTGTTGAACCTGATGTATAAATGCAATAGCAGGTATCTGTGTTTTTAACAGACAAATCAGGATTGTAATTTTTTGAATTGTCAAGAAGTGCTGTTATGTTTTTTTCAGTTATACAGAATTTCGCATCACTGTCTGAAAGCATATAGTCAATTCTTTCCTGAGGATAATCAGGATCAATCGGAAGATATGCTGCGCCGGATTTAAGGATGCCGATTATTGTTGATATCATATAGCTTCTTCTGGGCACCATAAAAGCAACAATATCACCTCTTCCAATACCTTTTTCAATAAGTGAATGTGCAATTCTGTTAGCTGATTCATTAAGTTCTTTGTATGTCAACGAACTATCACAAGCTACAACTGCAATTTTGCCCGGATTTTTTTCAGCCAATTCTTCAAAAACTTCATGAACGCATTTATCCTTCGGATATTCTGCTGCGTTATCGTTAAAATCATGTAGAATTTTCTGCTTTTCTTCAGCCGAAAGCCATTCAAGAGCAGATGTTTCCTTGGTTGGGTTTTCAATAGCATCTAAAAGCAGATTACAAAGATGCCCATGCATTTTTTTTATATCTTTTTCAGTGAACTTGTCAATCTGATAGTCGTATGAAATGTTAAAAATGCCTTCGTTATCACGGTCATCAATATGAATTTGCAAGCTTTCCGATTGCACTTTGTTATGATACCATGTGCTCTTAAAACTATCTCCGTAAATGGTACTGTTCTGAAAACTGAAAGAAACATCATAACTCTGGTCGATATTTAATTCATTAAGGGCACAAATATAATTAAATTTCTGATGCTTCAGAACGTTGAAAAACACATCTTTTGTTTTTTTGAGATTGAATTCAAAAGATTTATCTTCTTCAACCTTAGCCGGAAATGGGACATTGTTGATAAACATTCCCACAGTATTCATCTGATTAACAGAAGAACGGTTTAACACAGGGGTTCCAATGTAAAAGTTTCCGCTGTAATTTTTGCGTTTTGATATATAGGCACTTATCAGCGTCAGAAAAACTGCATAAACAGATACATCCTGGCTTAGGGCAAACTCTTTGATTTTAAGAGTAAATTCTTTATCTGTATGGCACACTAACCTTTCACTTTCACCCCTGACAGGAAGCGAATCTGAAAAATAAATCAAATCACCCATATTGTTATACTGTTCCAGAAAGAATTCTCTGTCTTTTTGGACACGGCTGCCTAAAAGGTATTTTTCTTCAGCCGCAATGTACTCAGAATAAGCTCCTGCTTCAACAGGTATACCTTCGAGAAGTTTGTGTATTTGGGAACTTATAAGAGAAAATGTAAAAGCATCAGAAATAATATGGTGCACCTTATAAAACACCCCGCAAAACTCTTCGGAAGAAATCACTTTGATTTCGCATAACTCCCCCGATAAATCCATAGGAAGCTGTGCCTGTGTCTGGCCGTAGCTGTGAACCTCTGCCTTACTGTTGAAATATAAAACCTCAACAGCTTTTTCAGCATATTCGGAAAAATACTGATGCGGTTCTCCCGCTTTCATATAAATCTTTGTTCTTAAAGCTTCATTGATGCGAAAAACTTCATTGATCGCTTTTTCTATTTTTCGGACATCGTAAAGCTTGTCCAACAAAACGGTGCCACAATTTACATTTATGGCATCCTTGTTGAACATTTCCATATAATATATCTGTTTTTGCGGCAAAGACAGTCTCATATGTTTATCTTCTTTCTTAGAGGTAAAATTATTGCTGAGATTCAATATATCTTATCAGATCTCCTATGGTAACCAGACGCTTCAACGCCTTGTCAGGAATCTCAATATCAAATTCATCTTCCACAGCACAAATCAGCGATACGAGCTCCATGGAATTAATTTCTAAGTCACGTAGAATAATAGTATTCTCATCAATTTTTTTGTTTTCAACTTTTATGGTACGATGTAAAAGCTCATTTATTTTCTCTGTCATATTTATTTTCCTTGTATCCTTTTAATTTTTTTGGAAGACGTTTTCGGGAACTCCGTATCTCTGAACACAACCTTTCTTATCTGTTTATATACAGGGGTTTTCTTGTTTAATTCAAAAATACTTTTTTCAATATTATGCTTGGCTTGTTCATCGAGGGCTTTAGGAAAAACCTCAGCAGTAATTGCTCCGTTTTCCTCGTAAACTACTATTTCTGCTATATCAGAAACCTCGCCTGAAATTTTCGCTTCCAGTTCTTCCGGGGAAACATTTTCGCCGTTAGGCAAAATGATGAGATTTTTTATACGTCCTGTGATATAAAGAAAGTTATCCTTTATTTCACCGATATCTCCTGTTTTAAACCACTCACCATCAAAAGCCGCCTCAGTAGCCTCTGGATTTTTATAGTATCCCAAAAAAAGAGCCTTACTCTTTATCTGTATTTCACCGTCAACAGTTCTTACCTCAGTGTATGGAGTAATCAGACCCGCACTTTCCGGCATTAAACACTTTGTATTCATCATAGCAACACCTGTTACCTCTGTAAGACCATAGCCCGGCAGAACATCAATACCGAAAGTTCTGAAGTTGCTAATGATTTTTTCAGAGATTTTTGCTCCACCGACCATAACAACCTGCAAATTTCCACCAAGATTATCTATAACAACCTTAAAGAGCTTTCTTCTGATATCTATACCGAATTTCAGCAATATTTCAGAAGCTTTTATTAGTGATGCAAAGGTCTTTTCTTTACCTGTTGACTTTATCTTTCCCTGAATGATGTTATAAAATGTTTCCAGTATAATCGGTACGCACAGCAGACAACTAGGTTTAGCTATATTGATTTCCTTAAGTAGATTTTTTATACCGCTGTTTATAAAAATCTCAGCGCCGATAAACATCGGCAATACAACTCCCGCACCGAATGCCAGAATGTGATTAAGAGGTAGCATAAGAAAATGCGTATCAGGCACAGAAACAGTCTTTAACGTTGCATATATACCCACACAGAGAGCATGATGGCTTATCATAACACCCTTGGGACTTCCCGTAGAGCCGGAAGTATAAACTATTATAGCAAGTTCATCTTTATCAATCAACAACTTTTTATAACTGTCATCTCCCGAAGAAATAAGGCTTCTGCCCTTTTCAAGCAGTTCATCCAGTTTTTTTGTATTGATTAACTTTTTACAGCCTATAGTTTCAGCCTCTTCACTGTACGCATCAGTATGAATGACAACAGAAGCATCACTGGATTCAAATAGATACCTCATATCATCAACAGCCGCATCCTTATCAATCGGGACAATAATATTGCCACTGTTAATTACGGCATAATACATCAATATCAACTCATATCTTGTTTCTCCTATCATGGCAAAGTGAGTTCTATTACAGCCCTCTGAAATAAAATATGTTGCCAAAGCCTCCACATCTTCGCGGAATTCTTTATATGTTTTGCTTTTTTTTTGCTTTTTATCAAGCCAACTAAATGCAATCTTATCAGCAAATTTTTCTCCACAATAATCAACAAGTTCTTTAAGATCTTTAATTTCGGGAACGTCAAAATACGAATATGGTTTATTTTTCATAAACAAAAACTCCAATAAACTTTTTTAAATTGTACCATAAACATTGTATTATTTCAATAAAAAAGAATAAAAACATTTTCTCTGTTTCATGTAAAGGTTCATAACGAAACAACCATTAAATTATCTTGAAAAACATAACCGTGTATTTTTCAACTTGTTGCTCACCCAAGGCAAACTTTATCAGCACTGTGTAAAGGTCGAAAATCAGGCAAGAGATATGTTTGATACTCTTGTTGAACAGATGAAAAAAACGAGGCATAACCGCGCAACTGAAAGAAGAAAACCAAACATGCTGGGTTGAAATAGTAAAGAATATTGAACATAGCGTTACAGAAATAAATTACAACGAATTAATCTTTTCATAAGAGAACGGCT
>JAZNIJ010000149.1:0-3123 GCA_045577455.1 Eubacteriales bacterium | reverse complement strand
GCTTGCTGCCACAGGATACACACCTGTGGTGTGGTCCACGAAATAGGTGCCGAAACCACTCTTGTCAATCTCTTCGGGTGAGAGATTTCTTGTGAGCTGATACACAATCGCCCCAATCATCTCCAGATGACCGAGCTCCTCCACACCTACATCGGTAACTAAAGGGTCCTTTTTAGTGGGTGAATTAGAGCTTTATGGGCTGAATTTTAATAAAAAATACATTCCTGACAATTTATTCACGGACAAGCCATCAGAACCATTCCCGGTGCAAGTGAAAGTAATATATGCAGAGTGAAAAAGAAACACACGCAACTCTTTCTTCTGCTCCGCAAAATCCAATTTCACGAACTGAGTATGTTTGCTATGGGGTGTCACTTGGGTGGCACTCTTTTTATGGTGGAATTTTCCGTAAATATATGATATAATTTACGCTATTCGATAAAACTGAACTTGTGAAGGTGTTTTCATGAAAAAAGTATTTAAAAATAAAATGATAACCGATATCATTTGCCTTGTTTCAGGCATCGTATTATCATTAGTCGGTTTGTATTACTACCACATGCAATATCTGTGTTATGAATACACGCCACTTCAATTTATTCTCGGCTTTGTTGTTTGTCTTGGCGGAGCATTGCTTTCGATACCGCTGAGCAAAAATGCCAATAAAAAGAAAAAGATTGCAAGTTCAGCTATTACTGCACTGGTTGTTGCGTTTGTCCTTATCGGACTTATGCTTTTGATAAATGGCATTATAGGTAATGGCGAGCTGAACCAGCTTGCATTGATTGTTCCTGTTTACCTATCATTCATTATCACAACAGTTCTTGTTTTACTTTGCATTTATAGGATGTTTGATAAAAAAATATTGAAAGTAGCACTTTCACTTATTGTTCTGACTGGATTTGTGATCGGCAGTTATTCATACATAGTACCTTTTGCAGTCAATGAAATTTACAGCGGATACAAAGCACCCGCACCCACTCTTTCAACATACACAAATACGGAAGATGATGATAAAATGATTAAAGGCGATTTTTATGTTAGCACAAAGGGTAATGACTCGAACAACGGAACAAAAGATGCTCCGTTCCTCACCATTGAAAAGGCTGTTGAAGCTGTGAGAAACACCGACAAAACAAAAAGGAAAGGTATAACTGTTTGTATTGAAGCAGGGGAATACCGCGTTTCATCTCTCAAGTTTACGAAAGAGGATTCGGGTACTGAAGAGTGTCCCATAACTTATTGCTCATATAATGGTGAAGTTATAATAAATGGCGGAGTAACTCTTTCACACAACGATTTTAAATCCGTAAAGGAATACCCCGAAATATCAGAAAGGCTTTCAAAGGAAGCACAGGAAAACGTTGTAGTTGTTAATTTGACAAACGCTCCGTATTCTCTCACCAAAAACGATTGGGGAAAAATTTATGCAATCGGTTCATATCATACGGCTAATAGTTATGATGGGGATTATGTGGGCGAGCTTTACTGCGAACTTTTTGTTGATGATAAAAGACAAGTTCTTGCAAGATACCCCGATGAAGATTTTCTTTATACCGAAGAGGTTGTAAAAACAGGCTTGGGCAAGGAATCCGATGGTGCGCTTACCGAGGTTGAGGATTGGGAGAAAATCCGTAATCCCGAACCGGATATTTACAAAGTGAATCCTGAACTTGCAAAGAGAATTTCAGACTGGAAAAATCTTGAAGATGTGTGGATGTTCGGCTTTTGGAAATATGATTGGGCAGATGCTTCATCACCAATCGGCAGTTTTAATGCGAAGACGGGCGAAATCTCGCCCAAGTTTGTAAGCCTTTACGGAACAAAAACAGAGGCACCCTACTATTTCTTCAATGTGCTTGAAGAAATAACATCACAGGGCGAATGGTATTTTGATAGAGAAAATGGACTTCTTTGCCTTTGGAAACCCGAGAATTTTGAAAAAGCACAAATTGACCTTTCACTGTCATTGAATCCGGTAATCAATGCAGAAGCGGATTATCTTACCTTTGACGGAATAACTGTAAAGGGTACCAGGTCAGATGCTGTTGTTATTACAGGTAATAATAACACTATGCAGAATTGCCTTATCAAAAACGTAGCAGGCAATGCACTTGTTATGAATGGCAGTAACAACCTTGCATATAACAACGAAATCACCCATACAGGCAAGGGCGGAATTATTCTTGAGGGCGGTGACACTGAAACTCTTACTCCTGGTAACAGCAAGGCTGACAACAATTACATCCACGATTGGTCAGAGATTTATCAGACATATCAGCCTGCGGTAACTCTGCTCGGAGTGGGCAATGTTTGCTCGCACAATGAAATGGCAAATTCTCCTCACGAAGCAATTACATATAAAGGAAACAATCATATTGTGGAATATAACAATATTCACGATGTTTGCCTGCTTTCCGATGATGCAGGTGCAATTTATTCGGGAAGAAGCTGGGTGTGGTACGGCAATATCGTAAGATATAACTGTATTTATAACGTGGGGTCAGGCGAGCATAAGCCTGATGGTATCTATCTTGATGATGCTCTTTCAGGTCAACAGATTTATGGCAATCTGCTTATAAATATTCCGAGAAACTCAATTCATATCGGTGGCGGCAGGGATAATGTTGTGGAAAACAATATAATTGTAAATTCAGGTGAAAATGCAGTTTATTTTGATGAAAGAGCAAGGGACGGTGCGCTCAACAAGGGTTGGTTCACCCATGCTCATGTGGGTAGCGGTGATATGTGGGCGGCACTCTATGATTCACCGTGGCAGGGTGAAATCTGGCAAAATGCATTCCCCGAATACAAAACAATGACGGATGATATTTCTGAATCCGATTCTGCCGCATACATTCCAAACCCTGCAAGTACGGTTAAGGGCAACCTTATCTTCAACAAACATAAGGAAATCGGCGATATTTATGATTCTGCATACAGATTCAGCGATATCTCCGATAACGGAGTATATTCCCTTTATAAAACAGAAGGAATTTTTGTTGATGCTGATTCAGGTAACTACAATATCAAAGATATTGAAACTCTTAAAAAATCAATTCCTAATTTTGAAAATATTCCTTTTGATGAAATAGGAAGAACAAACTGACAAATTCCAATTTA
>JAZNIJ010000148.1:0-11990 GCA_045577455.1 Eubacteriales bacterium | reverse complement strand
TAATATATATTGACAATATCCAATTGATATGATATGATATTGTTACAGATGCACAGTTATTTGTGACCTTGAATCACTTTTTTAGTTCAAATAAAACAAGGAGACTTATTATGAAATCGTTAAGAAGGATTCTATCATTGGTTTTGGCTTTTGCAATATGCTTTTCCACTTTATTTTTGTCTAAAGTTAATGTTTTTGCTGATTCAAGCGAAACATTTTTACTTGAAATAAGTGCTCCCGAAACAGCTTTAGCCGGTGATACAATTGATGTTGTTATAACTATAAAAGACATCGAACAGGAACTTTATGGAGTGGAATTTATTCTTGAGTACGATGAAACAAAACTTTCACCTGTTTATACAAATCACGGTGCAGATATGGATGTCTTTATGACCGTTGTTCCAATGTATATTATGTCTGTCAACGGTATCGAAATTGAAACTAAAGCTTTTGAGCAGATTTGCACTTGCGATACAAAAAATGGAAGATATACCTGTAGATTTCTCGATTTGATTGCATATCCTATGGAAAAACCTGGTCAAATTCATAATTCTCTTATAAATGATGGCGACCTTGTTGTAACTATTCCATTTGTTGTTAAAGATACAGTTTCTTATGGTGATACTCTTGATTTTCACATGGTTGATGGAAGTGTTAAGGGTACTTTTAAAAAAACTGTAACAAGTACAAAAGGCACTTCAACAACAGCGTCAACAAGGGTTGTTGATAATAAAATATTTGAAATAAAATTCGTGGATGAAAATGGAAACGAAATATCATCTAAAACATATCATTACGGTGATACAGTTGTCGTTCCTGAAGCTCCCGAAAAAGTGGCAGATAAAACATATACATATAAGTTTGCTGGCTGGGATAAAGATGTAACAACAGTTACAGGAAACGCAACATATAAAGCAACATATACATCAGAATATATTGATTATACAATCAAGTTTGTAGATGAAAACGGAAACGAAATATCATCTAAAACATATCATTATGGTGATACAGTTATCGTTCCTGAAGCTCCAATAAAAGATACTGATAAATTATATTCATATATTTTCTTGGGGTGGGATAAAGATGTTGTGGCTGTAACAAGTGATGAGGTTTACACAGCAACTTATTCATATTACTGTTCACAATTATCTGAAAACGATGATTACTATATTGATGTTGAAAAC
Source organism: Eubacteriales bacterium (assembly GCA_045577455.1). Taxonomy (GTDB): domain Bacteria; phylum Bacillota; class Clostridia; order Oscillospirales; family CAG-382; genus SIG653. Next base: position 10,806 of record JAZNIJ010000148.1, on the reverse strand, counting down.
AGATATATGAAAAATATCCCTGAAAAAACTCTTGTATCTGATGTAGTTGCTGCTTTTGCTAAGTTTGATGTTTCTATAACAATTAAGGACAAAAACGGCAACGCTATGAATGGAAATAGATATATAGCAACAGGATGCACATTAACCGAAGAATACGGAAACGAATATACAGTTATTATTATGGGTGATGTTGATGGTTCGGGTGTTGTTGATTCTACTGACTATGTTATTATTAAGAAAGTTTTCCTTAAATCAACATCCTTGGTCGGTGCATATTTTGTAGCAGCAGATACAGAAACCGATGGTGCAATCACCTCAACTGATTATATACAAATAAAGAAGTATTTTCTTGGTACCCGTGATTTGTATAATTGATATAGAAAATACGGAACATACAAGGTTTAATATTACAATAATTTCAAGCTCGGTTAACTTAGTTCAAGTTAATCGAGCTTATCTTATTTGTTGTAAGTTGTATTATTTTAAAGTATATTGTTATTATTTATTGATTTGATATAATAAAAAAATAGAGAAAAAAATATTTTTATAAGAATAGTTGACATATATTGTGTTTTATGGTAGAATAATTAAGCAAAAAATCTAAAAAAAATTAAAGTTGAGTTTGAAATGAAAAAAATTAAATTTTCCTTTTTACCGTTAATTATTATATTTTCTGTTCTTGTAACTTGTATTCTTTCATTTTCGTCTTGCGATGCTGAACAGGACGATAAGAAGAAGCTAATAATGGCAACTAACGCCGAATTCCGACCATACGAATATATTGAAAATGGTGAGTTTAAAGGAATTGATATTGAAATTGCCAATTTACTTGCTGAGGAATTGGGAATGACCCTTGAAATCCAGAATGTTACATTTGATTCCATAATTACTGGTGTTGTATCAGGTAAATATGATATGGGCATGGCAGGAATGACTGTTAATGAAGATAGGTTAAAAAATGTAAACTTTACTGATACATATGCTAAGGGTGTTCAAGTTGTTATTGTAAGGAAGGATTCTGGAATAAAATCATCCAATGAGTTTTTTAACTTTGATGATGAAGGCAATCCTGTTTCTTTAAAAGAGGAAATCAAAATTGCTGTTCAGCTTGGAACAACAGGTGATATTTTCTCTTCTTTAAGCATAGAAAAAGGTGGATTTGGCGAAGAAAATGTTATTAAATGCAGAAATGGTGCAGAAGCAGTTCTAACGCTCTCAAGTGGTAAATGTGATGCTGTTGTTATAGATAATGAACCCGCTAAATCATATGTTGCAAAGAATAATGATTTAGTTATCCTTGATAGCCCTTATATCGAAGAAGAGTATGCAATCTGCGTTAACAAAGAAAATGATGAACTGCTTAATCTTTTGAATTCTGCTCTCAGAAAGTATAAAGAAGATGGCACAGTTAAAGGCATTATAGATAAGTATATCAATGATAAAAGTGATTATACATCCGAAGAATATGATAATTGGTGGGAAGAATTCAAAGCAGAATTTGAGCAAAACTTTATAGAAAAAGATAGATGGAAGTATCTTACAGACGGATTATTGATGACAATACAGATTACATTTTTCTCTTTGATAATAGGTATTGTTATTGGCGTTATCGTTTCCGCACTTCGTTCAACATATGATAAAAACCTTGTTGAATACAGAAAAAAAGGTGGATTAAAATATTATATCCTTAAGCTCTTTAATGGTATTTGCCATGTTTACATATCAGTTATCAGGGGAACGCCTATGGTTGTTCAACTCCTTATAATGTATTATGTAATTTTTGCATCATCAGAAAACGCAATGCTTATTGCAACCATATCTTTTGGTATAAACTCGGGTGCATATGTTGCAGAAATAATTCGTGGCGGTATTATGTCAATTGACGGTGGACAGTTTGAAGCAGGAAGAAGTCTTGGCTTAAATTATCCACAAACTATGTATTATGTTGTCTTGCCACAGGCAATAAAAAATGTATTACCATCTCTTTGTAATGAATTTATAGTTTTAATTAAAGAAACATCAATTGCCGGCTATGTTGGAATTGCAGATTTAACAAAAGGCGGAGATATTATCAGAGGTGCAACATTTTCTGCGTTCATGCCACTTATCGCTGTTGCTTTGATTTATCTTGTTATAGTTTTGGTATTAACAAAGTTGGTTGGAATTTTAGAAAAGAGGCTTCGTAAGAATGAAAGAACTTATGAATAATGAAATTATAAAAGTTATTGATTTGAAGAAACATTATTTAAAGGGTAAAGTAAAAGCTCTTGATGGTGTTAATGTAAGTATAAATAAAGGTGAGGTTGTAGTTATCATAGGTCCATCTGGTAGTGGAAAATCAACCCTTCTTCGTTCTTTGAATTTGCTTGAAATGCCAACTTCGGGAAGTGTTTTCTTTGAAGGCGTTGATATATGCGACCCAAAAGTTGATATAAATGTTCACAGACAGAAAATGGGAATGGTCTTTCAGCATTTTAATCTGTTCCCCAATATGACAGTACTGCAGAATCTCACTTTAGCACCAATGAAACTTTTAAAGTCATCGAAGGAAGAGGCAGAAGCTGTTGCTTTCTCTCTTTTAGAGCGTGTAGGTCTTAAAGATCGTGCCAATAATTATCCATCTCAGCTTTCAGGCGGTCAAAAACAGCGTGTAGCCATTGTACGCTCTCTTTGTATGAAACCTGATGTTTTGCTTTTCGATGAACCAACTTCTGCTCTTGACCCTGAAATGGTTGGAGAGGTTCTTGAAGTTATGAAAGACCTTGCCAGAAGTGGAATGACAATGGTTGTTGTAACTCACGAAATGGCGTTTGCTCGTGAAGTTGGCACTCGTGTTATTTTCATGGATAATGGTATGATTCTTGAAGAGGGAACGCCTGAAGACATTTTTGAAAGACCTTCTTCTGAGCGTTTGCAATCTTTCCTTGAGAAGGTTTTGTAATGTATATAAAGCCAATTGGAACAATACACAACTCTTTTAAAACAAAGTTTGGAATACCAAGACAAAGTGGTATTTGCGATATAGAATCAACCATTGTTTTTGAAAAAGAATTCAATGTTGTTGAGGCATTTCGTTGTATTGAACAGTTTTCCCATTTGTGGCTTATTTGGGGTTTTACCGAGTTTGAACAAACTAGTTGGAAACCAACAGTAAGACCGCCTCGTTTAGGAGGAAATAAGCGTGTTGGAGTTTTTTCAACTCGTTCACCTCATAGACCAAATTCACTTGGACTTTCTTCTGTTAAATTGATAAAAGTTAAAACTGATTCCAAATCGGGTGTTGTATTAACCGTTAGTGGTGCTGATATTATGGATGGTACTCCCATATATGATATCAAACCATATATTTCTTTCACAGATTCACATCCCGATGCCGTCTGCGGTTTTGCAGATGAGTTTGTAAATTTCTCTATCCCTGTGCATTTTTCAGAAGAAACTAAAGATGTACCAAAATCAATTCTTTCTCAAATATCCGCAATTTTATCAAATGACCCAAAGCCATCTTATCAAAAAGATGAAGAACGCATTTATGGTATGAGATTTGACAATTACGAAGTTAAGTTTAAGTATGTGAATGAGGCAATCATGGTTGTTTCAATAGAAAATGATAACAGTTAATCATAATTGTTCTTTTAGTGCATTTTAATTATTATAAAAAAACGGACAGATCCCTGTCCGTTTTTTTGACTGATATTTTAAACTTTTTAAATATCCTTATTAAAGGTAAGAATATTTTATTTTAAATATACCCATATATTGTAAAGTATTTCTGCAACATTTTCTTTGGTAAGTTCCTTGCAATTTACTGTGCTTCCCATAATAGCTTTAAGCTCGTCTGAATTAAGGTCAAGACCAAGAGATTTTGAAACCATCAATTTTGCTTCTTCATAGGTTATTGTTTTTTCAGGATAAAAGTTTCCATCTTTGAGGGAAACTATTTCAACATCAAGTGCTCGTTTTAAATATGACTTTCTGCCGTCAGATAAATAAGAATCGTCTTTAAATTCAGTATCTTTAACTGTTTTTATCCCTTCGTTTAATTTAGAAGCACATAATAACATAACAGTGAAATCAATTTTGTTGACAGCTTCATGGGGAGAAAAATAATATTCATTTCCTTTTTTTGTGTAAGTCATAATATTATTTTCAGATAATGAAACGGCCGCATAATGAATATCACTTTTTGTCATATCACCAAATGAAATACTATCTGATAAACTATTTACTTTAACATCAACAGTGCTTTCTGATGACCTGTTTCCGTAAATATCTTCAACATAGAAAGTGAACATATCAGAACCAATAAACCCTTTCTGAGGTGAGTATACAATTCTGTCATTATCTTTATCAATTTTAACAGAGCCGAAAGAAGGAAAACTCTTAATTTCAATTTTAATCTCATCGTTTTCAGGGTCGTATACATCAAGCTCTGTATAAACTGACATATTTTTATTTGTTTCAATGCTGATATTGTTAGCAATCGGTGCATAATTCATTGATGATAAATAATTTATGTTGCAACAGATATCAGTTGTTTTCCATTTTGAATCTGATATTGAAAAAGTAAAAGATGGTATTGTAGCGTTGTTACTGTTTGTTGGTTCAAATTTGAGAAGGTCAAGTGAGTCCGCTGTAATGCTTTGTCCTTCAAGAACATTTACACCTGAAAGAGTTAATATTCCTTCTTCTTTATTTGGCAAACTTGTTATTGTTATATAATCAAATTCGCAACCTGTAACTTTTTCGAAATCAGATTTTGTAAATGTTGCATCTGTTCCGTTGAGCGCACACTTTTTAAATGTTATCTGGGTTCGTAAAATATCAATAGCAGGAGAAATGTCATTAGCTAAAGCGAGGAATCCTGTTGATAATAATAGAAATGAAGAAAGCAGAAGAATAAATATTTTTTTCATAAACAAACCGCCTTTCATATTGTTGTACTATTATAATTAACAAATCCACCGCAAATTATACGGTGGATAACGCAAAATTATTATTAAATTGAAATGAATACCAAAATAGGGCAGTATGTATACTAAAATCCAAACTTATTGAAAATTAAAGGATATAAGAATGTGCCATAAAATCCCATAACCATATATCTGATAAATCCACTCCATAAATAAACTGTCTGGTTTGTTGTATGAAATAAAGCTCCTTCATCTGTTGATGGAAGAATTGCTTTGAATGCAACTCTCACAAGAAGCAATGTTGAAACCCCAACTACAAGACGAATAAATTTTTTCTTATTGTCAACATCAGTTGTAAAGTTAACAAACTTGTTTTCAAGCATAAACCCAACAATTCCACCAAGCCCCATACCCATAATTTTCATAGTGTCTGGGGTAGGGTTAAAGAACAATGCAACAAGAGATACAGCATAAATTACCATGAATAATATGTTCTTTTTGTGGTAAAACCTGTAAAACAGTTTCATTGTAAGTATAGCACAAAGTATGCCCAATGTTGCACCAACAACTGTATCAGAGGCATAATGAACACCAAAGTAAACACGGCTAATCATAACAAGGGGAATTATAATAAAAGGGCAGAGTTTAAGAATTGTGCTTTTCTTTCCATTTATTTCTTTATGACCAAGATAACAAGCTGTCCAAAAACTACCTGTGTTTTGGGAATGACCGCTTGGGAAAGAATAAGATTCTCCCAAATGTGCTCTGTCAATCATAGTAACATCGCGGTTAACATTTGGGTGGGTTTCAAGATATTCCATGTTTTTAAATGGTCTGTTTCTTCTAACGCTATCCTTCACTATACCGTTAACAGCGTTAGAAAGATATATCGTTAAAAGAAGTCCTTCTCCCATTTTTTTATTATAACACCAATAAACAAATACAATGAGGGATATCAAAACTGTTTCTTCGGAAAAACAGGTGAAAAGATAAAAAATAATGTCAACGATTTTTCCTAAAATTCCATCCCCAGGATGGATGCTTTGAACAATGTCTGTTAATTTGCCGTCTAACTTTTCAACGGCTTCAATAAAATTTTCCATAATGATCCTTTCTGATATAAATCTCTATTAAATTTATTTTTATAATAATGCCACAAGCCAAAATAAGAATTAAAAAGAAGATAACTTTGCAATTTCATCACGAATAGCGGCGGCTGTTTCAAATTCAAGACGAGAAGCGGCATCTTTCATTGCTTTTTTTAGTTCTTCTATGCGTTTTTTCTTATCAGCTGATGACATGGATTTAATATCATCTTCAGCTTTGAATGTTATTTCGATTGAGTTTCTAACTTCTTTTATAATGGTCTTTGGTACAATTCCATTTTCTTTATTGTATTTTTCTTGAATTGCTCTTCTTCTGTTTGTTTCTGTTATGGCTTTGTTCATAGCCGATGTAATTTTATCAGCGTACATAATTACAGTTCCATTTACATTTCTTGCGGCTCGTCCAACTGTTTGAATTAAAGCACTTTCCGATCTTAAAAAACCTTCTTTATCAGCATCAAGAATAGCAACTAAAGAAACCTCGGGTAAATCAAGACCTTCACGAAGCAGATTTATACCAACAAGAACATCAAATTCACCAAGTCGCAATTGACGCAAAAGCTCAACTCGCTCCATGGTTTTAATGTCATAATGGAGGTATTTTGCCTTAACTCCGTTAGCGGTTAAATAATTGCTAAGGTCTTCTGCCATTTTCTTTGTAAGGGTTGTAACTAATGTTCTTTCTCCTTTTTGCGTTCTTTTTTTGATTTCTCCAAGTAAATCGTCAATCTGCCCTTCAGTTTTTCTTGTTTCAATAACAGGGTCAAGTAAGCCCGTTGGGCGTATAATCTGTTCAACTGTATTTTGTGAGATGGCTTTTTCAAAATCTCCGGGAGTTGCACTCACATAAATTGTTTTTCCTTTTCGTTCTATAAATTCTCCGAAATTCAAAGGACGATTGTCAAAAGCGGATGGAAGTCTGAAACCAAAATCAACAAGATTTTTTTTTCTTGAATAGTCTCCACCTCCCATACCTTTAATTTGCGGTACGGTAACATGGCTTTCGTCTATAAAAAGGAGAAAATCTTCAGGAAAATAATCAAGTAGGGTGTTTGGGGTGCTTCCGGGTTCTCGTCTTGCCAAAACTCTGGAGTAGTTCTCAATTCCGCTACATCTACCTATTTCTCTCAGTTGCTCAACATCAAGTAATGTTCTTTCCCTGATTCTTTGAGCTTCTATAAATTTTTTTTCACTTTCAAAATATGCTTGTCTCTCGTCCATCTCATCAAGGATTTCTTTTAGAGCAGCATCTTTTTCTTCTTCATTAACTACATAGTGTGTTGATGGATATATTGGAAAATATCCAAGAGTTGCTTCAATGGCACCTGTTGTTGTGTTGATTTGAACAACTCTATCTATATCATCACCAAAGAATTCAACTCTTATAGCATATGAGTCAGAGTTTGATGGAAAGATATCAACAACATCACCGCGCACCCTGAAATTGTTTCTTTCGAATCCAAAATCATTTCGGCTGTATTGAAGTGTTACCAATTTCTTTATAAGATTATTTCTTCCCATCGGTAAACCAGGTCTTAAAGAAATAACCTGATTTTTGTATTCCTCAGGAGAACCCAAAGAATAAATACAGCTAACACTTGATACTATAATAACATCGGATCTTTCAAATAATGCACTTGTTGCACTGTGCCTCAGCTTGTCAATTTCGTTGTTTATTGAAGCATCTTTTTCGATGTATACATCTTTTCCGGGTACATATGCCTCTGGTTGGTAATAATCGTAATATGATACAAAATACTCAACAGCGTTATTGGGAAACAATGCTTTAAATTCAGAGTAAAGCTGTGCTGCCAATGTCTTGTTGTGTGCCAAAACAAGGGTAGGGAGGTTAATTTTGTTTATTATGTTTGCCATAGTGAAAGTTTTACCAGAACCTGTAACTCCAAGCAAAACTTGGTCTGTTAGTCCATTTTGTAACCCTTTGGCAAGACCCTCAATGGCTTCTGGTTGGTCGCCAGTTGGTTTGTAATCTGAAACTAATTTAAACTCAAACACAACAATCCCTCCTCGAAATATAACTTTTATAACACTTTAATATAATGAGACACAATTGTATATGCAATTATATCATAAAAATAATTATAAAGCAACAGAAATATTATCAGAAATAGTATTTGACAAATAACATTTTTTTTGATAAAATAAAAAAAGAAACAATAAAGGAGTTTTATAAAATGACAAATATAGAATTATATAATATCGCCATGAAAGCAACAGAGAATTCATATTCTCCCTATTCAAATTTCAAAGTAGGGGCGGCGCTTCTTTGTAAAAATGGTAATTTATACACAGGGTGCAATGTTGAAAATATATCTTATGGTGGAACAATTTGCGCTGAAAGAACTGCTGTTTTTAAAGCTGTCTCCAGCGGTGATAGAGAGTTTGTAAAAATAGCTATTGCAGAATCAAACGATGGAAATTGCACTCCCTGTGGTTTTTGCCGTCAGGTATTGTCCGAATTTTCTAAAGATGGGGAGCTTCTTGTTATTTGTAAATATAACGGTGAACTTAGGGAAATACCATTGAAAGAGCTTTTACCATATAGCTTTACATTCTAACCTTTTTAATGATTATCTTTATGAAATAATAGTGGAAATATTTTAATTTCATACTTGACAAAATAGTTATTTTATGGTATAAGTTTACCATAATCTAATATTGATAAGGAAAATACGGTTTGAAAAGTTGTATACTGAGTAGATGAAAAAGGGAATCCGGTTCGAATCCGGAACAACCGCCATTACTGTATTTGACGAGAGAAAACACATTTTCCATTGAGCTATAGCTTGAGAAGGAGTGTTTTACGCAATATAATTTGCTGTGTCATAAGTCAGGATACCTGTCGTATTTTCATAGGTTATACACGTTTTGGGCGTGAAGAGTGCAACCGATTTATCTGATAATTTTTTGTGTTGCACTGCTTGTTTGGCATTTGCCTTTTAACGCTCTGCTCTATTTTGTTATACAAAATAATATCCGATATTTCTGTTGTACTCTCTCGACCTATAAGGACGGGAGAGTTTTTTTTTGAAAGGGGTGATTAAATGCAGAAAAATGAGAAGATGCTCTGGGCGGTAGAACAACTTCAAAATAAGTATTCTGCTCTTGGAAGAATCCCCCATAAGGATGATTTTGATGAAATAACAAGAGCAAGAATAAAATCTTTCTTAGGCCCGTGGCCAAGAGCGCTTGAAAAAGCAGGAATAAAAACAAAAAAGAAAAATTAAAAATAGGAGTTTATATGAAAAAAATTTGTTATTTATTAGTTCTCGTTCTTTTAGTATTGTCATTTAATGTGTTTTCTATCGTTTCCGCTGAGGATTCAATTGATGTTTATGTTACAATATGTGACGGTGATATTAAGCTGGCAGCTAAAAAAATTTCAGTAAAAGATATAGATTCAGACGGAGCTTTAACCATAAATGATGCTTTATTTCTCGCCCACGAATCAGAATATCAAGGTGGTGCGAAGGCAGGGTATGCTTCATCAAATGATATTTACGGGTTAAAAATTGATATGCTCTGGGGCGTAAAACAGGATGTTTCATTTGGCTATTATTTAAATAATTCTTCCGCAATGAGTCTCGGTGATGTTGTATCTGACGGTGATTATATTTCTGCATTTGTTTATCAGGATTTAACTTCTTGGTCGGACACATATTCATTTTTTGATAAATTGAATTTAAAAACAAATGGAAAGTTTACTCTTGAACTTTCAACTGCAGGTTATGATGAAATGTGGAATCCTATAACTTCTCCGTTGTCCGATGCAGTCATAACTATAAACGGTATTCCAACTGAATTTAAAACTAATTCAAAGGGCAAGGTTGAAATAGAATTAAGCAATGAGGGAAATTATGTTATCAGTGCATTATCTGATTCCGTAAATCTTGTTCCACCTGTTTGCAACGTTACTGTTTTATCTGATGGCGCAACTGATATTCCAACTGAAAATCCTGGGGATTTTGGAATGTCTCTGTTTGTAATTCTTGGAGTTGTTTCTTTGGGAGCAATTGTTTTTCTAAAACACAGGAAAAATTATGAAGCATAAATTATTATCTTTTATATTATCTTTATTTTTAATATCTCATATTTCCATTTTATCTTTTGGAATGGGAAACACTATTGATGATATAACTCAATATAATTTTCAAAAGTATAATGTTGATAATGTGCAGGCGTGGATTGATGAGGGACTTTCAAAAGATATAGGAATATCTGCCGAATGGTATGTTATTGCATTATCTCATTCTGGAAAATATGATTTCTCAATTTATGAAGATAATCTTTTAAAGTATCTTCAAACAAATCAAGTCAACTCTGCATCAACAAGGGAAAAATTTTCTTTAGCCCTTTCTGCAATAGGAAGCGATAATATTTATATAACAGATGCTTTGAATAACTCTTTGGGTGAGCAGGGAATTATGAGTTATGTTTATGGACTACATTTACTTTCTAACGGTTATAAACATAATACATTTACCATATCAGACACGATAAACGCAATTTTATCTATGCAACTTCAGGATGGAGGATGGACACTAAGGGGTTCATCTGCTGATGTTGATGTTACTGCTATGACAATACAAGCTCTAGCGCCATATTACTCTCAAAGTGATGTAAAAACCGCTGTCGATTTGGCACTTGATGCATTGTCCTCTAAACAGATGGAAACGGGAGAATTTTTATCCTATGGTGTTGCAAACCCCGAAAGTGCTTGTCAGGTTGTTGTTGCATTATCTATTTTGGGGATTGACCCTTTGAAGGAT
>JAZNIJ010000147.1:0-2484 GCA_045577455.1 Eubacteriales bacterium | reverse complement strand
GCGAATCACATTGCTATTACAGGAGATATTTATATCAACACGCATGGTCTTACAGCTGAACAGGAAAAATATAACAGATATGCACCAATACTAATGACATCTGTTGATACAGACCCCAAATTATGTTCAGAGGAAAGAAATTCTATTTTACAACGATTGGGCGTAGGGAAGTGGCAGATTTTCGGAGCGCACGGTTTTAAAAAGGATTATTCAGTAAATTTATAGTTTTATCTTTAATATGTATATATTTCCCCCTTTTGTGTATAGCACCACAGGCAGCTATTAAATCTAAGTAATTAGGTTTATAGAGCAAAATTTATCCCTCTGCTGAGAAATCGGCAGAGGGATTTTTGTGTATCTATTGCAAATATCTGCTATTTTGTTATAATATAAATAAGAGGTGAGAAAAATGTACAATTATCGTCAAGTTGAATGCCCACAATGTAATCATAATTTTATGTGGATAGAGGATATACATTTCCCACCTCTTTATTCCATATACAGAAGAAAAGGACAGGATGAAATGCTGCTAAGCACTCGGTGTCCCAAATGCAATTGCAAAATGATTATTCCAATCGATTCTCTAAAAGGGATGTGTATCGACGATGAGAACATTGAAGAAATCGGTTATGTTGAAGGCGGTTACATTTTCTAAAAAACTCCCTCTTTTGCTGATAGCACCACAGGCAGCTATCAAAGAATCTAAATAATTAGATTTATAAAACAAAATTATCTGCCCGAAGAAATTCGGGCGGATATTTATACAACTTGCATATTACAGGTTTGTATGATATAATAAAAGGGTAAATCTTAATTGGAGGTGCAAACATGATGTTTTCATTCTTTGGCAAAAAAGAAATGAATATTGAAGCGGCAAAAGCTTTTTGGTCTTGGTTTGAGGAAAATGAGCAGTGGATAATCGACTGTATTGTTAAACGCGATTCTGCTTTTATTTGGGCAATTGATGAAAGGTTAAAACCCGTATTCCCTTATTTTAAGAGAGAGTTAGAATTCCAACTTGGCTATAATGACGGCGTTGGAGAGTTCTTCTTTTTTCACTTTGGAAAGAAAGAGCTTATTCGTGATGCAAAAACACTCGAAGAATTGATGCCATCTGCACTCGTAAACAAATGGAAGTTCATTTGTGAAAAATAATTTCCCGCTTTTGCTGATAGTACCACGGGGTGTCAACAATGAATCTAAGGGATTAGGTTTATAAAGCAAAACTTATTCACCCGATGCAATTCGGGCGGATTTTTTCTTTGCAAAGTCTTTGATTTGGATACAAAGTATGCTATACTGTGCATATTAAAGAATCGTCTTTTAAGTTACTTCTTTGGGAGGACAAACAATGGCTACTATTTCGTATCAAGAATTTGTTAAAGTATTTAATATTCTACCCTTTCATTCAGAGATTAAATTTGTTTTTTCTCACACTAAAAAAACATATATGCTCATTAAGTATGAAGAAAGCATTTCGTTTCAGCGTTGTGGAAATTCTATCGAAACGATTAGGAAATATAATTTAGATGCTGATTCTGTGTGCTCCAGAGAAGTTTTTTACAAAAATCTTGAAGAGTTATATATAAGAAAGTCAGTTGATGACATTTGTCTGCAAAGCGATTGGGGGAGAATTGAGACAATCTGTGTTAATGACAGCTATGACCTATCTGAAGGGTTGGAAGAAGTTTTCGATGTATATGGTAGCAAGGGGTAAAAAATATGTCAAAGGATTATATATTTGAATTCAATGGAACAATACAAGAGTTTATTAAAAAACTTGATTTATATCCGAACAATATCTCCTTTGATGGCAATAAATTTTATTACTTCGATGATTATATCGTTAAGGTTGTTGATAATACAATACATTTTGGCGTTGAGCGATGCGGTCATTCTGGCGGTAATTGGTTTATGCCGCACGTAACAGAGTTTAATAACCGAATTGAATTTTGTGGAACAGTTAAATATTATGGACCTGTTGACGATAGAGGTAAAATGCAAAAAGTACTTGATGGAATAGGATATGTTTTGCTATTTATTCTGTTATTGCCAATTATTGTGATAATTAGACTATATCAGGTTGTTGCATGGGTTGTACGCAAACTATTAAAAAGAGAAGAAAAGATGCCCAAAACAACAGAAGAAAAACTATTAGATTTGATGATAAATCATTTAGGTTGTATAAGAAAAGAAGATAAATAAGTTCTCTCTTTTGCGTATTGACACTCAAACAGCAATTGAGTTTAAATAATTATATTTGTAAAGTGTAAAAAGGCAAACCGCCTTATAACACGAAAGGCTTAACAAAATAGAATTACGACCTTGTAGAAGAAATTCTATGAGGTCGTTTTTTTACGCTCCAAACCTTGCAAAATGGCATTGAAATAGGGATTTCAGGGTTATTTTATCCAAAAAATCGCTATTTTTTGGGTTATGACTGAAAACTTGGTAAAATCTCTATTTTCTGAACTTTCTTGTTAG
>JAZNIJ010000146.1:0-7698 GCA_045577455.1 Eubacteriales bacterium | reverse complement strand
TATATTTAGTTTTATTTAGTTTTATTTGTTTATTTTTCTATATTTATAGCACAATGCTCAAACATCGTTTCATTATTGCTAAAGCATTATAGCATTTTAAAGCAGGAATGTCAATTGCTTTTTCAAAAAATAGTTAATTTGTAGTTTAATAGTTCCAAAGGTGGATTCTGTAGTGAAATTTACACATTATTTTACAAAGTGAATTTCACAGAAAAAAACAAAAATAGAATTTCACTACAGAATTTTTTCACATAAACAATAATATTTTTCAAGCCAATACTACTTTTTTGCACCCTGTTTAATAAGCCCTTTTTTCATAAGCATATCAACAACATCCTTCCCCATTACATCATCGGGTACTATGGAGTTTGGAACAATCGGCTCATTGGAAACATAGTCATACTTAACATATGCATTTCCATCACCAACATCTTGACCTTTTGTTGCTTCCTGCAATGGTGATACTTTTGGTTCATCATTAGCAGATATTCCGCTATTTTGATATGATTCTGTTTGTGAACTTTGAGGATTAGCTACACTATTTTGATGCACATTTCTCTGTTCACCATTGAAAGCTACACCATTTTGAGATACTTTCCTCTGTTCGCCATTGAAAGCTACACCATTTTGAGATACTTTCCTCTGTTCACCATTGGAAACTACGCCGCCTTGATGCACATTTCTCTGTTCATCATTGAAAGCTACACTACCTTGCAACACTTTTCCCTGTTCGCTTTTAGGATGCGATGTTTTTTCGCAAACATCACCGCCCGGCTTTTGCTGAAACGATATTCCGCCATCCTCTGAGCCACGATATGAAAAAGGTTTTTCCAATGCCTTATTTTCTCCTTGGCACTTTTCTTTTTGTTCTTCTTCGATTATAATGCGGTCTAACAAAGATGCAACATAATCAAAGCATTTTAAAAGCCGTTCATTATTCATATCAGACTTTTCGTCATAAGGAGCTTTTGTTATTGGGTTTATTCTTTTGGAAAGGGATTCCATATAATTTTTTGCGTGCCTGATTATATCAAGTTCTTTCATTCGTTTCCCCTTTCCAAATTTCAAATATCACCCACTAAACCCCTCTCGGGCATTCTATTTTATCATGTTTTTCTTTCTCTGTCAATAACCAAAAAGAAGCAATTAAAATCCCATTAAAACCATTGACAACAACCATAACTAATGATAAAATAAGCTCATACATTTAATATTCGATTCAGGTTAATTAACCCCATTTGCTTTATCACCTTGGTTAATTAAAAATCATTCCAACAATTATCGGTGTTCACTATGAAAAAAATCACTCTGACAATATTATTACTTTTAATATCTCTTATATTTATCCCTTTTGAAAAATCCACTGCATTGGAAAGCCCGGATTTTGAAAGTGCCGCAGAGATTTTTGCCGACGCTTTAAGAGAAGGGAAAGACAGCGCATCAATTGAAAGCTGTTCAATAAAAAAATCCGATGTTAATTTTCTATTTCAATATGCTCAGATTGAAAATCCCGATGTTTTTTGGTTTCCCCTCTCTGTAAGCTACTCTTTCTCAAATGACAACGACACTGTATCCCAACTGAATTGGGAAAACACATACACAGATTTTTCCCAAATTAAAGAAATGAAAAAAGAGTTTGACAAGCAGGTAACGGAAGCTAAAAACATATGTTTCCAACGAAACATGAGTGATTTTGACAAAATACTCTCCGCCCATGACTACATAACGGAGAGAACGAGCTATTCATTTCTTGACGATTATTCATTTACAGCATATTCCGTTTTTGTTCGCAAGGAAGGGGTTTGTCAGGGCTATGCCTATGCCTTTAAACTCCTGATGGACATAGCAGGAATTGAATGTTATTACGCATCTTCAACCCAGCTTAACCACGGCTGGAATATTGTTAAATTAGACGGCAGCTTTTACCATGTTGACGCAACTAAAGATGACCCAATTATAGAATACAACAACGCCACATTCAAATACGGCTGTGAAACCCACGAATATTTTCTTTGTTCCGAAAACCAATTTCCAAACAAAGCTGAAGACACAAAAATATGGTGTATCGGGCAAGCTCCCCTTTGCAACAACACGAAATATGACAACGCATTTTTCAGGAATATAACAGGCACAGCAGAATACATAAACGGCAACTGGCTCTTTATTGAAGAAAGAAAAAACATCAACGATGCAAGGCAAATTATGAAGTATGACGGAAACTCTGTTTTACCCCTTTATCGCCTTGACGAACCTGTTTATTCCATCGAAAACCACAGAGGGACACTATACATCGCATCAAAGAACAAAATTTTTTCACTTGACGAAAAAGGGCAAGAGACAGAGTTTTGCTCAACCGTTGGTGAAATTATAGGTTGTTTTTCAACAGAGGGTTCACTTCACTACGGAGTTTTCAAGAAAAACAATTATGCACTTTGCAGTAAGGTGCTAAGTATAAACACAGACGCTTGCGAAGGAATCAACGTTGATGTGAATTCTGTTGAAGCGATTCTTCATTTTCACATTAAACCCTATATTGAGCTTTGGGACGGCACTATTACATACAAATACGGAAACGAAGAAAAAACAATATCCATTTCAAGCATTGGTGATAACGGTCTTGTTTCTATTTCCTTCCCTATTTGCGAAGCAGACAAAGAAGTTACTCTTACAATTTCCCTTGGGGATAGATCCACATCATACTCTGCATCTGTTTTGGAATATGCTAAAAAAATTTCAGAAGGCAACTATGAAGACGGCATACGCAACATTGCAAAAGCGTTAACCGATTGTCTTTCATCGGATAGCAAAGAATACGATTATTCATCCCTTCCCAAAAGTCAATACACATTAAAAGACAATTCTCCCACTATTGAATACATAAAAACAGAAGCGGAACTTAGGCAAGGAATAACCCTCAAACACAGCTTTTCTGCCCCAAAGGAAGCACAGCTTTTCTCTGATGGAGATGCATATTTGAAAGAGATAGAAAACGGTGTTATGGTTTGTATTTCAAACATTTCCCCTCTCCTTTTTGACAAACAATTCACAATTGCAACAGACGGCTTTTCCATAAAATACAGTGTTATCGACTATATAAACGCTTGTAAAGACGAAAGCGAAAAAAGAACCCTATATGCTCATTATCTATACGGATTATCACTATCTCAACACAAAAACAACTAATACCGAAAGGATCAGATATGAATTACATAGTTAAAACAATTAAAGACAAAAGCGAAATCAAATCTCTGCCCAAAGCATACATTGACCAATATGTATGGGGCGATGAATACACCCCCACATCTTACGCACAGCTTGGACTTCTTGAAGGTGAGGGAATTTATTTAAAGCTCACATCCTTTGAAAAAAATCCCGTTGCAACAGGCACAGAGTATGGTCACAAGGTTCACCTCGACAGCTGTCTTGAATTCTTTGTTTCCTTTGACAACACATCCAACATCTATATGAATTTTGAAGCCAACTGCGTTGGTGCATTTGTTATGACAGCAAGAAAGAGCCGCACCGAAGATGTTCGCCACGCTCACGAAATTGAAGGCGTTGTTCTTCCAACAGTTATAGCAGAAGTAGGAAAAGAAAGCTGGAGCGTTGAAACCCTTTTCACCTTCGATACCATAAACAAAATGTTTGGCAAGAAAATTGAATTTAAAAAGGGCTACACCTTTAAAGGCAATTTCTATAAATGCGGTGATGAAACCCCAATTCCCCACTACGGAATGTGGTCTCCCGTAAATCTTCCCAACCCCGATTTTCACCAAAGCGGATTCTTTGCCGATTTGATTATTGAATAAAACAAAACCGCAACACGAGCATTTTTCTCTGTTGCGGTTTATTTTTTCAATTATTGATTTTGTTTTTCCGAACTTTTCAATTATTGATTTTTGTTTTTTCAGACTTTTTCAATTATTGATTTTCGTCTTTTCTCCAGACCATTTTATTAACAACGCCTGTATAAGACTGAATGAGCTTCACAACCTTTGTTGAAACATTTTCTTCAACATAATCGGGAACAGGAATTCCAAAATCTCCGCTTTCTCTTGCAGTTATAGCTGTATCAACCGCCTGAAGAAGTGATTTTTTATCTATACCCGCAAGAACAAAACACGCCTTGTCCAATGCCTCGGGGCGTTCCGTACTTGTTCTGATACAAACAGCGGCAATTGGCTTTCCTATGGATGTGAAGAAGGAGCTTTCCTCTGGCAATGTTCCGCTGTCGGAAACAACTGCAAATGCGTTCATCTGAAGGTTATTGTAATCGTGGAATCCAAGGGGTTCATTTCTCTTAACACGAGGGTCAAGAACAAATCCGCTTTGTTCAAGGCGTTTTCTGCTTCTCGGATGGCAAGAATAGAGAATTGGCATATCATATTTTTCAGCCAAAGCATTTATTGCACCAAAAAGCGAATTGAAGTTCTTTTCTGTATCAATATTTTCTTCTCTGTGAGCAGAAAGAAGAATATATCTTCCCTTTTCAAGACCTAATCTTGTTAAAACATCGGATTTTTCTATTTCTTCAAGATTTTCGTGAAGAACCTCTGCCATTGGAGAACCTGTTACATAGGTGCGTTCTTTGGGAAGTCCGCAATCTGCAAGATATCTTCTTGCGTGTTCGGAATACGCAAGGTTTACATCGGAGATAATATCAACGATTCTTCTGTTCGTTTCTTCAGGGAGACATTCGTCTTTACAACGGTTACCTGCCTCCATATGGAAGATGGGTATATGCAACCTTTTTGCACTTATTGCCGAAAGACAAGAGTTTGTGTCACCCAAAATAAGAAGTGCATCTGGTTTTGTCTGTGCCATTAACTTATACGAACAGTTAATGATATTACCAACCGTTGCACCCAAATCATCGCCAACAGCATTCATATACACTTCAGGGTCATCCAATTTCAAATCTCTGAAAAATATTCCGTTCAGGGTGTAATCGTAATTCTGTCCTGTATGGGCAAGTATACAATCAAAATATTTTCTTGCCTTGTTTATAACAGCCGCAAGGCGTATAATTTCAGGTCTTGTCCCTACAATAATAAGGAGCTTTAATTTTCCGTTGTCTTTGAATTTTACATCTGAATAATCAAATTTAATATCGCTCATAATTACCTCACTCAACGATTTCAAAAAATGTATCAGGTTTATTTGGGTTAAAACATTCGTTTGCCCACATCACCGTTACAAGGTCTTTTGTTTCCGAAAGATTTATAATGTTATGGGTATATCCGGGAAGCATATGAACCGCTTCGATTTTCTCGCCCGAAACCTTAAAATTCAAAACTTCATCCGAGCCGATTTTCCTCTGCTGAATAAGTCCCTCACCCGAAACAACTATGAAAAATTCCCACTTTGTGTTGTGCCAATGCTGTCCCTTTGTTATTCCCGGCTTTGAAATATTTATGCTGAACTGTCCGCATTTTTCAGTTCTCAAAAGCTCCGTAAAGCTACCCCTCGGGTCAACATTCATTTTCAAAGGGAAAGAAACCTTTTCCTTTGGCAGATACGAAAGATATGTTGAATACAGCTTCTTTGCAAAGCTGTTATACGGAATCTCGGGCATTGTTAAGGTTTGGGGTTGCTTTGAAAACGCTTCGAGCAAATCCACAATTTCACCCAATGTAACCTTGTGAGTTATGGGAGCCGCGCAGTACCTGCCGTTTTCACATAAAACAGTATCAATTCCATCAAACTCGCAATGATGCTCCTTGCCTTCAAGTGCATCCAACATTTCATCTACCAAATCGTCTATATACAAAAGCTCAAGACGAGCGTTTCTATCATTAACCTGTATCGGAAGGTCGTTTGCAATATTATTGCAGAATGTTGCAACGGCGCTGTTATAATTTGGTCTGCACCATTTTCCGAAAAGATTCGGGAAGCGGTAAACAAGAACCTTAACCCCTGTTTCTTCACCATAGGAGAAGAAAAGCTCTTCGCCCGCTTTCTTGCTTTTTCCGTAATCTCCCTCGGCATATCTTCCAACAAGGGTTGCCTGAATTGAGCTTGAAAGCATAACGGGACAAGTGTTTCCGTTTTCCTTCAGCTTGTCAAGAAGAGTGCTTGCAAAGCCAAAGTTACCCTTCATAAAATCCTCTGTATTCTGAGGACGGTTAACGCCTGCAAGATTAAAAACAAAATCTGCGTTTTCACACCCTTCATCAAGCACTGAAGACGCTGTATCTATATCGTAAAGATACAATTGGTCAATTTGCAATTCGGGACGGGTTTTGTCCTTTCCCTCTTTTATATTATTGAGCGCCGCAACAAGATTTTTACCAACAAACCCTGCCGCACCTGTTACAAGTATTTTCATAATCTGCTCCCATCAATAAATATAACCCCAAAAGCTATCCGTGGTGATATTTTTTTCATAATCGCCCGTCTTTTGGGGTAAATATTTTATTATCCTATAAATTCATCGGAAAAGCTTACTACCATGTTCTTTTCAACAGATTCAAAAGCCGCCTCGATTACACTGAGAGTGCGAAGCATTTGTTTATGAGTTACAAACTGTTCTTCAGTTCCTTCAATTGCTTTACAGAAGTTTCTGTAATAATTGTGAACATCGGAATCGGGCTTTTCAAGCTCGTATGTTTTGGTTGTAATTTCGTCTCTCGGTGCCATTGTCTTTGTGAGACCTGCGGCTGTTTCAACGGGGATAACATCACTTTCGTGCCATGCTGTACATTCAACGATTTTGCAGTTTTCACGCCAATCTGTTATTATACCCGTACCTTTTTTGCCCTGTATGTAGAATCTTGGCAAGCTGATGAAGTTATATGTTCCAACTTCAATATATGCTCTTGCATTGTTTTCAAAGGTGAGAGTGAGCTTAAAGCCGTCGTCAACCTCGCTGTTTGTTACGTTTGTAAATTCGCAATACACCTTGGAGAGCTTTGTTGCAGAATAAAGGGTGAGAATCTGGTCAATAAGATGAACTCCCCAATCGTAAAGCATACCACCACCGTATTTTTTGATACCACGCCAATCGCTTGGTATACCGCGTGAACCGTGGATTCTGGATTCTATATTGAAAACTTCTCCCAAAATATTGTTTTCAAAAATGTTTTTCATTGCAAGATAGTCGACATCCCAACGACGATTCTGATGAACGGAAAACCTCTTGCCGTATTTTTCAGATGCAGCAATCATACGCTTAAGAGATTCAACTGAAAGAGTTACAGGTTTTTCCGATATAACATTTTTGCCTGCTTCCATACAAGCAACTGCTATTTCTTCGTGAACATCATTTGGAACAGCTATAGTTACAATTTCTATTTCTTTATCGGCAAGAACTTCTTCAAAAGAATTATATGCTTTGATGCCTCTTGAAATTGCAAGGTCTGAACGCTCCTTCTTTATATCATAGATACCGAGAAGCTCAACAGCATCACTTTTCAAAGCACGCTCAACGTGCCAGCCACCCATGCCGCCATAACCTACAACACAGAGCTTATGTTTCATAAAATCTACCTCTTGTGCCTTTGCACAAACTTTCTATCAAGTTATTAAACGGGAAAACTTCCCTAATGTGCATTTTATCACGATACTTTCGTTTTGTCAATGTTTAACGGAAAATTATATTAAACTTTTGATATTTTTCTTCCATAAGACATAATAGTAATGGCGTTTTCAAAAAAATTGCCACCATTTTTTATCTATAAGATAAAATGGGCATGGCAT
>JAZNIJ010000145.1:0-12875 GCA_045577455.1 Eubacteriales bacterium | reverse complement strand
GGTTGATTATTCTGTTATAGATAGCGATAGCGTTGTTTCGGCAAATGCAGTTGTTGGCGAACCGATGTCTGCAGGTAAGGATATAACCCTTGTTGGAAGCAATGTAGTTATTCCAAAGGGTGCAGTAATCCCTGCAGGTGCTTTTGTTGATAACGAGTATATAGAGCTTAATATTAAGAACTAAAATTCAAACTGAAACAGGAAATTCTTTTCTTGAAAGGAGTTGCAGTGCCAGAGGCACTGAAAAAATACAATGTCAGTTGTTGGAATTATTTTTTCAAACATACACGATAAGAATATACCGGAGTTAACCAGACAAAGAACTATGGCAAGCGTTCCATTTGGAGGTCGTTATAAGCTCATAGATTTTCCTCTTTCTAATATGGTTAACGCAGGGATAACAAATATTGGAGTTATAGCTCACAGTAATTATCGTTCTTTAATGGACCATATCGGAACAGGTAAGGATTGGGATTTGGCAAGGCGTAGCGGTGGAATCAAAATTTTACCTCCGTATGTAACTGCATTTGCAAATTCTGCAAATTCACTTTATACAACACGACTTGAAGCATTGATAAGTGTTAATGATTTTATAAGCGGATGTAACGAAGATTATGTTGTTTTATCAGATTGTGATTCCGTTTGCAACTTTGATATTAAAGCAATGCTTGATTATCATCAATCGACGGGCGCGGATGCAACATTTGCTGTTAAACGGCAGTTTGTTGCGAAAAGTGGAAAGGGAACAGGTGGAATTGCTCCCAAAAACCATTTGATTATAGAATCCGATGAAACAGGAAGAATAACAGATGTAGCTTCTTATAGCGACAGCGCTGTGTCGGGATATTGCAATTTGTATATGAATATTTGCATTATGAGGAAAAAGTATCTTGAAGAACTTTTGTATGATGCATCTGCTCATGGATATAAGAGCTTTTATAGAGATGTAATAGTAAGAAATGTTCTTAAGGATGATTATAGGGTTTATAATTATGACGGATATTTCGCAACTATTGATACTCTTTCTGCTTACTTTTTCTGTAATATGGATCTGCTGTCATCTCCATTCAGAAAACAAATCTTTAAGGTGAAAAACAGACCCATATATACAAGCGTGCAAAACTCTCCTCCAACTGTATATAAATCAAGTGCAAATGTTAAAAATTCACTTGTTGCAGACGGATGTATTATAGAAGGAACTGTTGAAAATTCTATCCTTTTCCGTGGTGTCAAGATAGGAAAGGGAACATCAGTTTCAAACTGTATATTGATGCAAGACACTTTAACAGGTGAAAATGTTGATTTGCGATATGTAATTTGCGATAAAAAAGCAGTTATCCGTGATGGAAGACTTCTTTGCGGATATGACAGAATGCCTTTGTTTATAAACAAAGAAGCTATAGTATAGTTTTTTTAAAAAGGAGAGATAATATGAAAAAGATTTTACATGTTGCGTCTGAGGCAATCCCATATGCTTCCGCAGGTGGACTTGGCGATGTAATTGGCTCTCTTCCTAAAGCATTAAAAGAAAAGTATGGTGAAGATGCGGATATAAGGGTAATAATGCCCCTTTATGGTACAATTGACAGCAAATACAGGGATATGATGAAAGAAGTGTATATCACTTCCATACCTTTATCGTGGAGATGGCAGTATTGCGGTTTATATAGCATAGAAACTGAAGGCGTTATATATTATTTTGTTGATAACGAGTATTATTTCAAGCGTCCGTCTTTGTATGGTAGCTTCGACGATGGAGAAAGATATGCTTTCTTCTGCAAAGCTGTTCTTGTGCTTATGCAGGAAATAGGATATTTTCCAGATATTCTTCATGCACATGATTGGCATACAGCACTCAGCGTTATTTATTTGAAACAAATTTATAAAAATATCCCTGAATATCAGAACATAAAAGCAGTTTTCACAATTCATAATGTTGCATATCAGGGAGTTTTCGGTTTTCATATTCTTGGAGATGTATTTGACCTTTCTCCCGCAGAAGCATCGATTGTTGAATACAACGGATGTATTAACCTTATGAAAGGTGCAATCGTTTGTGCAGACGAAGTAACAACTGTTAGTCCAACGTATGCAAAAGAATTATTATCCCCATCTTTCTCTGAAGGACTTCATTTCATTCTTGAAATGTATAAATACAAGCTGACAGGAATTCTTAACGGTCTGGATTATAAATATTATGACCCTGAAACCGATACTTCTGTTTTTAAAAATTATAACTCGGCTTCGGTTGATAAGAAGATTGAAAATAAAACAGCCCTTCAGGAAATGGTTGGATTACCCGTTAACCCTGATATTCCAATGGTAGCCATAGTATCAAGACTTGTTGCTCATAAGGGAATAGATATAATACAACTTGCTTCAGAAGAAATTCTCTCTAAAAATATTCAACTTGTTATTCTTGGACAAGGTGATTACCATTACGAAAACTTTTTTAAATCGTTGGCAGACCGTTATCCAACAAAGGTGAGAACTCTTCTCACCTATAATAAGGATTTGTCAAAGAGAATATATGCAGGTGCAGATATGTTCCTTATGCCGTCTCGCTTTGAACCTTGCGGCTTATCTCAGATGATTGCATCGAGATACGGGGCAGTTCCCATAATCCGAGAAACGGGCGGTCTGTACGATACAATTCGTGATGTGGGCTGGGAAGGTGGAGGAAACGGTTTCACTTTTGCAGCTTACAGTCCCGTTCAGCTTGCAGACGCGGTTAACAGAGCATATAATTATTATTGCGATAAAAAAGCATGGGCAGAGCTTGTTAAAAAGGTTATGAATGTTGATTTTTCATGGAAAAAAACAGCAGGATCATATATAGCTTTATACGATAAGCTATACAATAAGTAGTTAAATTAGTCTTTTAAATTTCAGTATTAGCACTATCCATTGGGATGGTTTATAGAAAGGATTTTAGTTTTATGAATTTGAGTAAAAAAGAGGTTAAGGAAATCTTACAGAATAAGCTTTCCAGATATTACGGAACATCTGCAGGTGAGGCAAATAAAGAGCAGATTTATAAATCTGTTGTTTTGGCTGTTCGTGATATACTTACAATGAAAAAGAAAACGTTCAACAGTGAAGTAAGACGCCTTGGTAAAAAGCGTGTTTACTATATGTGTATGGAATTCCTTATAGGGCGTTCTCTTAAAATGAACCTCAATAATTTGGGAATAGAAGAAATATACAGAGAAACATTAAGCGAACTTGGCTTCAATCTTGATGAAATATACGAAATGGAACCAGATGCCGCTTTGGGAAATGGAGGTCTTGGAAGACTTGCTTCATGCTTTATGGACGCACTTTCAACCTTGGATTATCCTGCATACGGTTATTCTCTTTGTTACGAATACGGTCTTTTCCGTCAGAAGATTGCTGATGGTGAACAGATTGAACTTCCCGATGAATGGTTAACATACGGTGATGTTTGGCTTGTTCCTCGTCGTGATAAGAGCTTCAAGGTTAAGTTGGGCGGAAACATTGCTGAAAAGTGGGATAATGGCAGATGCGAAATTATCTATACAGATTACGATGAAATAGAAGCAGTTCCATATGATATGATGATATCAGGTGCTGATAGCGATGCCGTTTCAACTCTTCGCCTTTGGAAAGCACAGGGCGTTAAAGAGCTTAATATGGAACTGTTTTCACAGGGACAATATGTTAAAGCTGTTGAAGAAGGTACATTGGCAGAAGCAATATCAAAGGTTCTTTACCCGAATGATAACCATACAGAAGGAAAAATGCTTCGTCTCAGCCAGCAGTATTTCCTTGTAAGTGCATCACTTCAAAACATTATTTCAGACCATTTGTTTTATTATAAAGACCTTTCCACCTTGCCTGAAAAAGTTGCAATTCATATAAATGATACACATCCTGCCTTGGTTATTCCTGAGCTGATGAGACTATTTATGGATGAATTCAACTATTCATGGGAAGCATCGTGGGATATGGTAACACGAATTGTAAGCTATACAAACCATACAGTTCTTCCCGAAGCGCTTGAATGTTGGAACGAAGATTTATTCCGTCTCAAGCTCCCAAGAATCTATGTTATCATTAAAGAAATTAACGAAAGATTCTGCAAAGAAGCGTGGGAAAAATTCCCCGGAAAATGGGATAAAATAACAAAGATGTCTGTAATTGCTTATAAGCAAATAAGAATGGCAAACCTCAGCGTTATTGGCTCTCATACAGTAAACGGTGTTTCTCAGTTACATTCCGATATATTGAAAGCAAGCGTTTTCAATGATTTTGCTGATATGTATCCCGAAAGATTTACAAACGTAACAAATGGTATTGCTCATAGAAAGTGGCTTTGCTATTCTAACCCCGGTTTGTGTAAATTACTTGATGAATGTATTGGTACTGAGTATAGAAAGAGCCCTTGGCTGCTTAAAGATTTTGAAAAGTATGCAGATGATTCTGCTGTACTTGAACAGCTTGAAAAAATCAAAAAACAAAATAAGGTTAACTTTGCAAAATATATATTTGAAAAACAAGGTGCTGTAATTGACCCTGATTCAATATATGATGTTCAGGCAAAGCGTCTTCACGAATATAAGAGACAGCTTTTGAATGCCCTTCATATTATTAGTATCTATACTGCCTTGAAAGAAAATCCAGATTTGCCAATGCAGCCAAGAACATTTATCTTTGCAGCAAAAGCAGCACCGGGATATGCTGTTGCAAAGAATATAATAAGACTTATCTGTTATATCTCTGCTGATATTCAGAAGCATCCTGAAATCAAAAAGAAGCTGAATGTTATATTTATCGAAAACTATAATGTAACTGTTGCCGAGCATCTTATGCCTGCCGCTGAAGTTAGCGAACAGATCTCTCTTGCGGGTAAAGAAGCAAGCGGAACGGGCAACATGAAGTTTATGATCAACGGTGCTTTAACAATAGGAACTCTTGACGGAGCTAACGTTGAAATCAGCCAAGCTGTTGGAATGGATAATATATTTATCTTCGGATACACAGCAGATGAAGTTGAAGAAATCTGGCGTAAGGGATATGCGTCCTCTCATTATTATAACAGAAACGCCGATCTTAAACGTGCTGTCGATTATCTTCATACCGGCTTTAACGGTAGAAGCTTTGAAGATATTGAAAAGTATCTTCTTTTCTCCTATGGCGTTTCAGACCCTTATATGTGCTTGGCAGATTATGAGTTCTATGCAGATGCCCAAAAGCGCGTAAGTAAGCTTTATGAAGATAGAAATGCATGGAACAAGAAGTCCCTTATCAACATCGCAAATGCAGGCATCTTTGCAGCCGACAGAAGCATTGGCGAATATGCAAATAATATATGGAGACTTGACGCTGTTAAAATTGATAAATGATATAAGTTTTATCGGCGCCGTATAGTGTATGATTGAAAATATTAATATAAATCCTATAAAAGATTACCGTGCCGATAAAATAATTGTTACAACTGTTGTTGAAGGCATTGAAAGGGAAAAAGCGGTTTCTGATGTTGGAAAAGACACATATTTAAAGCTGAAGGTTGATAGAAAATGTGCTGTTTTGGATATGTATGCGTCTTTTTATACGGATAAGGGGTATGTGACAACTTTTTGCGCATCGTTCCTTGAAATCGAAAACGGTATGGATGTCTATACCGTTTATCCCCTTCAGATTCTGAACAAAAGTGACGTATATTTTGTAAAAATAGATTGTAACACCCCATACGGTAAAAAGTATTTTTCCTTTAGCGGAAATTGCGGATTTTCAAGCGATGCAGAAGGAACGCCTTTTCAACTTTTGATAACCGATGAAAAATACGAAGAACCTTCTTGGTTCAGCAACGGCATTATTTATCATATTTTCGTTGATAGATTTTTTAAAGGCAATGAAAATAAAAAAAGAGAAGATGCTGTTTATTTCAAGGATTGGTATAATGATATTCCCGAATATCCAGAAAAAACAGGTGATTTTTTGAAGAATAACACTTTTTTTGGCGGTGATATCTGGGGAATAATCAAGAAGTTGGATTATATAAAATCATTGGGTACAAATACAATCTACCTCAGCCCCATTTTTGAGGCGTACTCAAATCATAAATATGATACGGGAAATTATTTAAAAGTAGATGATGGTTTTGGCGGTGACGAAGCTCTGAAAGCTCTAATTTCTGCGTGTAAAGAAAAGGGTATGAATGTAATTCTCGACGGTGTTTTTAACCATGTTGGGGATGATAGCGTATACTTTAATAGATATGGGAAATATGATTCTGTTGGCGCATGCCAATCTAATGAATCACCGTATTATAAATGGTTTGAGTTTTATGATTACCCTTCAGATTATGATAGTTGGTGGGGAATCAAGAATCTACCAAAGGTTAAAAAAGTTTCCGAATTCAAAAAATTCATTTGTGAAGATGTTATACCAAAATATATCAAAATGGGTATATCAGGATGGCGTCTTGATGTTGCAGATGAGCTTGAAAAAGATTTTCTTAAACAAATAGTATCTGCTGCTAACAAATATAAAAAAGATGTTGTTGTTATAGGCGAGGTATGGGAAGATGCTTCTTGCAAATCTGCATATGGCGAATTAAAGCATTATTTCGATGGCGAAAGATTGGATAGCGTAACAAATTACCCCCTTAGAAAAGGATTGATATCCTTTTTAAAAACAAAAAATTCTTCAGAGCTCAAACATATTCTTAGAGTGTTGAATTCACATTATCCTTTAAGAGAGCAAAATCTTTTAATGAATAATTTGGGAACTCATGATACAGATAGGATTTTGACTGTTCTTGGTGATGAAAATGTTGAAGGTCTCAGCAACCGTGAGCTTTCAACGAAGAGATTATCTTCAGAAAAAAGAGAATTGGCAATGAAGCTCCTTATGGATGGATATACTATTTTGGTTGCAATGCCTGGTGTACCTTGCTTGTATTATGGTGATGAGGCAGGTATGGAAGGTTATCACGACCCATTCAACAGGTGTCCATATCCATGGGGAAAAGAAGAAAAAAATCTCGTTAACTTTTTCTCATTCCTTGGCAACTTGAGAAACAAAAGCGATGTTTTAAAACATGGTGAATTTCGTTTGTTGGATTCTCAAGAGTCCATATTGGCATTTGAGAGATTTGTTGGAAAAGATAGTATAATAACTATAGCGAACTATTCTGAGTATGATATTTCAATAAAGGTTAGCGGAAGCTATATTGGTTTGTTAGATCAGGTGGAATTTAATGAGATAATTTGTGTAAAAGCAAATAGTGTTGTTTTAGCTGAAAAAGTTCAGCCAGGTAAATGAAAGAGGGATAGCATATGCAATCTACCACAGATGTATTCAGAATATTAACAGAAATTGTTAAGTCATTTGGCATTCCCGGCGAAGCATATTCATATAATTGTCTTAAGGGTGGTAATATAAACGATACTTATTACCTTAAGATGTATGAAAACGAAAAGCAAAAATCATATATCGTTCAGAGAATCAACGCAAATGTTTTTTTAAACCCCGATAAGGTAATGGAAAATTTTGATAGTGTAACAAGGCATATGTATAACAAGCTCAGAAATCGTGGTGAAACCGATGTTTTGAGAAAAACAATGAAGGTTTATCATCGCTCTGACGGAGCAAGCTTGTTTATTGATGATGATGGTAATTATTGGAGAGTGGTGTCTTGTGTGTATAACGCAAGTGCATTGGAAAAAGCAACTCCTCATACAATAAAAAGTGCAGGAATGGGCTTTGCAAATTTCCAAAGGGAACTTGATGATTTTCCAATAGAGGTTTTGCATGAAACTATACCCGATTTTCATAACACTCCAAAGAGGGTTGAGGCATTTTGGGAAGCTGTTGAAAAAAATCTTGCAGGTAGAGTAGACTCAGTAAAAAAAGAAATCGGGTGGGTAAAGGAAAAATCAAAAATATCCACATTATTTTATGATTTATATAAGGAAGATAAGGTAAAGCTCAGAGTTACTCACAATGATACTAAATGCAACAATATAATGATTGATGATGTTACAGGAGAACCATTGGCAGTAATCGATTTAGATACTGTTATGCCTGGTTTTGCAGCTTATGACTATGGAGATGCAATTCGTTCTGCGGCTGCAACCGCGCCTGAGGATGAAGTTAATCTTGATAAAATGGAAATGGATTTTGAAATGTTTAAATCCTTTTCCGAAGGATTTATTCCACCGTTGAAGGATATCCTTACAGAAACAGAGCTTGAAACCTTGCCATATGGTGCTCTTTTAATGACCTATGAGCTTGCCGTTCGTTTCTTAACAGACTATCTTAACGGAGACACATATTTTAAAACATACAGGGATAATCATAATCTGGATAGAACCAGAGCACAAATGAAACTGTATGAAAGTATGGAAGCTCAGCTTGATAAAATGTTGAAAACGGTTAATGAAATAGTTGCTCAAAACTAAAATGTTTATAAATACTTAAAGTATTTTTTCTTAAAATGTTGAAAATAGTGTCAATTAAGAGGAAATTGTGCATTATTATTTCATTTTTTGTGCTAAAAATCTAAAAAAGGTATTGACAAATACAAAAAAATGGGTATAATTAAAAAAGAAAGTAAGGGTATTGAAAATAATAGTGATTGTAGGTGTGAGTGCTTTAGTTGTTCTGAAAGCGTATTGTCAGGTGTGGAGCAATCAGGAAATGATTCCAAACATCTGTGCGAAATCATGCCGTATGAAACCGAGCCCCATTTCCTTGATGGAATTACTTTAGAAAACTGTTATGCTTCATTATGTGCTAATGAGGAAGCTGATTTAGTTGAAGCAGCAAGGAATGGAGATTCGTTAGCAATAACATTGTTAGTTGTTAAATACCGTCGCTTTCTCGAAAAGTATGTCGGTTTGCTTAATATTCCGTTGGGATATAAAGAGGATTTTGTTCAAGAGGGTCTTATTGGTCTGTTAAAATCTGTTCATTCATACGATAAAAATTTCAATTGTTCCTTTCAAACTTTTGCTCAGACTTGTGTTAAAAATGCAGTTAAAACTGAGCTAAGAAAGTTAAATCGCAAAGGAACATTAAGTGAAGTAAGTATTGATGAAATCCCTGAAGGAAATTTTGACTTAATGTCAAATTCCGTAGCTCCATCTCCCGAGGATGAATATATCGATGAGGAGAGTTCAAAACAGCTGCGAAATACAATTTTTTCTGTCCTTTCAACCTACGAAGCGGAGGTCTTCGAGATGTACCTTGCGGAAATACCCTATTCAGTAATGTCCATGAGGATTGGTAAGGATATCAAAAGCATAGACAATGCTATACAAAGGATTAAAAATAAGCTGAAAAAGCTTGTTTAAAGGGGAAACCCGAAAATATTATTATTTCCGAAGCGAGGTAAAACAAATGTACGAGGACAAAACATTAGTATGCAAAGAATGTGGACAAGAATTCACATTTACAGCAGGTGAACAGCAGTTTTATGCAGAAAAGGGTTTCCAGAATGAACCCCAGAGATGCAAAGCTTGCCGTGATGCTAAGAAAAATGGAAACAAAGGACCTAGAGAATTCCACGAAGCAGTTTGCGCAAACTGTGGCGGAACAGCAAAAGTTCCTTTCGTTCCTACAGAGGGCAAACCTGTATACTGTAGCGATTGCTACGCTTCCATGAAGCAGTAATTGTTTTAACGGTTAAAACTTAAATTTGTTTCTCAAAGCTTTGGCTTGTACTAAGAAAAGTACAAGCCAATGTCTTTATAAAATACATTTTAAAAGATTATTTATTAAACTCTTTTAGTTGCGTTTTTTTTCAAATTTAATCTTTTCATTGATTATATATTTATTTAAAAAATAAATTTCTTTTAAGATGTTTTACTTTGTTGTTGATAGGAGAAAAAGTAAAATGATACATATAGTTCTGTATGAACCGGAAATTCCCCAAAACACGGGAAATATTTCTCGAACCTGTGCTGTTACAGGATGCCACCTGCACCTGATTGAGCCATTGGGCTTTGAGCTGTCCGAACGCTCCATAAGAAGAGCTGGTCTTGATTATTGGAAATATCTTGATGTAACTGTATATAAAAATTGGTCAGAATTCTGTGATAAAAATATAGGTGAGTTTTATTATTGTTCAACCAAGGGAAAGCATACATATTCTGAAGTATCTTATGAACCTGACAAAGATATATACTTTATTTTTGGCAAAGAAAGTTATGGACTTCCAGAGCCATTGTTGAAAGAGAATTATCACAGATGTATTCGCATACCAATGAAAGGATATGTCAGGTCTCTTAATTTGTCAAATTCCGTTGCTATAATTGTGTATGAAGCATTGAGGCAGCAGGGCTTTCCAACTCTTGTTAACGAGGGAGAGCTTACAGGAAGATTAGATTAAAAAATTGTCGGATTGTTTTTACAATTCGACAATTTATCATTAGTAATATTTTGCTGTTTTTAAATCAGTTTTTTAACATTTTAGAATGGTGTTGTGTTTTCTTAGTTTTGAATTTATATAATTATTAAATCGTGAATAGCTTCTGGGGTAAAGCAACCTAATTTTTTAAATGCGTTTGTTGATATACGGTCAAAATCTGTGTGTTCAATAAAGCGGAAAAATGAAGCGCACATATCAATGTAATCAACTAAACTGCCTTTGTCTTCCATAAATCCAATGCTCAAAAAGCGAAGAAGAGCATATATAGAGCAAAGTGCAACGAATTCATCCCATGAACTTTCCTTTCTGTCTTGAAAAGGGAATTGCTCAAAAAATATATGATTTACTATAAGATGTTCAAAGAATGTTTCCCATTCGGGGAGAAATCTTTCAAATTGTTCGTTCAATCGAATATATGTTTCAAATAGGTTTTCGGATGTTTTAAAGTATTTGAGAGTTTTCTCGCATTGCTCCCTGATTCTAACGCTTTTTTTATCAATAATTTCTAAAACTTTTTCTATTATTTCTATTCCGTATAGGAGATGCTTTTTTGAAACTTCTGTTTGAGGAAGATATTTATCAAATTTATTATTTAAAAAGTCATTTAAAGCTACTTCATCCTGAGATAAAAGTATGGTATCCAACTTGTGCAGAGCCATTCCAAGAGAAAGTATTCTTTTGTAAAAAGGCAAGCTTCTGTTTTGTATTTTTTCAATAAGAGAAATCCTTATTTCTTGTTCTTTTCCCATTGTAGGGAAGGTGATGGTTCTCGATATATAAGGTGGGGCTTTTATGCTTATTTTTTGTTTTATAAATTTTATTGGTGTTTTTTTATCAATAAGAAGTTCAATAACTTTTTCACAGCTTAGTGCACAAGAACATTCATCTGATGGTTGTTTTCTTGTTCCTCGAGGATATAATCTGCAAACATCTGAAAGTGCTTCTTCGCCTAATTCTGTCTGTATTGTGCATTTTCCATCTTTTGCTTGCAGTGGACATTCTCCGGTGTATGTGTGAACAATTTCAGCATAAGAATCTATTGTTGGGGAAATTTTTATTTTTATGTATCTGTCTAATTTTTCTCTTAATTTCACAGAACAATCTTTTGATGTCAAATTAAAATAATCGTCAACGGAAAGTGATACGGGCCATCCTGTACAGCATGGAGTGCGGCATTCTCCAATCTTGCATTGAAATTCATTATAATAGTCGGGTATAAGGTATTCCTTCATATGCTTGCCTCTCATTGAATTTTATAAAAAAATTTATACCACCATCCCTAATTGATTTCTATCAAATTTTGTTAAATATTATTAGATGTGAGAAATATATATAATGAAAAAAATTCAAAAAAATCTTATTTCTATGGCTGATATCAATTATCGTATTTTTTATAGTAAATTGATACCAAACATTTCAATAGACCAAGTTTTAGGAATTAGAATTCCTAAACTTCGTCTGTATGCAAAGCAATTGATAAAATGCGGTCAATCTCAATTTTTTTTAAATCAACTTCCGCATTTTTATTACGAGGAAAATAATCTTCATGCTCTTTTGATTAGTGAAATAAAGGATTTTAATACTTGTTTGAATGAGGTAGAAAGATTTTTACCTTATGTTGATAATTGGGCAACCTGTGATTCAATAAGACCAAGAGCTTTTTCAAAAAATAAATCCACCCTTTTTAAATGTATAGAAAGGTGGATTTGCTCTGAACATGAGTATACAATTAGATTTGGAATAGAAATGCTTATGGTTCATTACCTTGACGAGGATTTTAATGAGAAGTATATGCAAATGGTGTCAGGAATAAAAAGCGAATATTATTACGTGAAAATGATGATAGCGTGGTATTTTGCAACTGCATTTTATAAACAACCTGAAAAAGCAATGTTTTATTTGCTTGAAAATAAACTTGAAAATGATGTTCACAACAAAACAATACAAAAGGCAGTTGAAAGTTATAGAGTATCAGAAGATATTAAATCAATTCTTAAAACAATGAGAAGCTGAAATCATAATGCATTTTTGCTAAGATGGTTGGCTATGGTTTCTTTTATTCTGTCTCCAAGAATGTTTGTTCTTATACCTTTAATTTCATCGATTGTAATAACATCAAGTATATCTATATATACATCCGTAGATTTGAAAGGGTAATTTTTATTAACAGCATCAGTGTTCCTTATTGAAAAAACGACAATTGGCGTTGATGCTTTCTGTGCAATTCTGAAAACGCCGTTGTGGAAGGGGAGTAGCTCATTGTTTCTATTCCTAGTGCCCTCAGGATAAATTCCTATTGAAAATTCTTGTTTTTGTAAATATTCTGCTGCTTTATTTATTGTATGTATTGCTTTAGCTGGTTCTTTTCTGTCTATTGGTAAAAAACAACAGCGATGAATTATATTTCCAAATATGGGAACTGAAAAATTTTCTATTTTTGAAATATATGCAATATTATGTTTTTTGAAAGCGTACC
>JAZNIJ010000144.1:0-6538 GCA_045577455.1 Eubacteriales bacterium | reverse complement strand
GCTTATATCATCTGCATCTGCAAAATGTGAAATATCTGCCTTATGGGTTACATCATAACCCTGCATTTTTGCAAAACGATAGATAATAAGCGCCATTTGTTCACGAGTAATATCTTCATCAGGAGCAAATTTGTTCTCACTCACTCCGTTCACAATATTATTCTCTGCTGCCCAAGCAACCGCATCAGAATACCACTGACCTTTAGCTACATCTTTAAAGTTATGTGTGCTTTCAACACTTTCAGGCTTTGCCATTCTGTAAAGAACAGTTACAAGCATAGCTCTTGACATTTTACTTTCAGGTTCAAAACCATTGCCTGTACCTTGCATAAGATTATTCTCATACACATACTTTACAGATTCATAATGCCAATCGTCTTTTTTAACATCGGCAAAGGTGGTTTCTGTAAATGTGTTTTTGGTGGTTTCTTCTTTTTGTTCTTCCTTTATTTCCTCTTTATCCTCTTTCTTTTCATCTTCAGTTTTGTTGTTCTTATTTGGAAAAGAGGAAGAAGATGAACCCGAATAGAAAGGATCGCCTATATCAGCACCAAGCTGACAAGTGTACTGCCACTTGATTGTATCACCGTTTTTCACCTCAAAGTCGGAAGCTCCATATTCGATAAATGTTTTATTAAGTGTAATCATCCAACCCGATCCGCTACCTGCATCAAATTCGCCAAAGGTATCATAGCTAATGCCTTTAAGAGTAAAATCACCTATTGATGCAAGGTAAAAACCGCTTTTTGTAGTGCCTGTATGCTGATATGTGAAATCCATTGCATTAAGCAAACGAAGAGTTACATCTGCAACTGTGTCACCTTTGGTAAATGGTACTCGTTTTGAAGAGATAATTGTACCGAGAGCTTTCGGATAAGTCACATTAGATTCGCCCTTCACCCGTTTTCCGTTGTCCGTAAAGCTGATATTTACATATCCGTCGATCTCATCGCCCGAAATATCCCATTCTGTAGAAGGAGCCGATGAAGACGAGTTTGACTTTTCTTTTACTGTTAAAGTGACAGTATGTGCATCGCTTTCTGTTTCATTGTCTTTCGCAACAAAGGTTATTGAATATGTGCCAATACTATCCGGTGTGAAAGTATAATAAGCATCTTCAACCAAACCCACTTCGCCGTCATTCACTTTTGCTGTATATGTCAGAGTATCGTTATCTCGGTCTGTGAAAACTGTTGACATACTGAGGGCGTATGTGCCTCCAAGATTAAGCGAAGCAGTTTTGGGTGCTTTTTCACGAATATATGGTGCTGTATTATCACTTGGAAGCATACCTAACTTTACAGTAATATCAGGAAGTATGCTACGGCTATGGAAAGATGTTGTGCTTCCTCTTGTTGTACCCCCACTATCCGGAATATCACGGTGACTTTCTCCGTCATCAGGAAAAGCAGTAACTCCGACTACTCCAAGACCGATATATCCATCTGTAAGAGTGAATTCGGTTTCTTCAGTGTTTTCGGGAACAGTGAACTTTATTATAGTTCCTTCTTTGGAGAAATTGTATTGTTTGCCCTCGCTTTTTATGGTTTCTTCGCCAAAACTGTAATGAAGATGAACTCCGCCGTCACCATCTGTATTGTTTTTATATCCGGGATTATATGTACCTGCAATTTTCGGAATAGGAGTGTGTACACCAATAAGTGCAAGGCTTACTTCATCACCTGCATTTATCGGCTTGCCCGGATGTGTATTGTTCTTTACCTTAAGTTCAACCTTGTCACCGCGAACTATTTTGTACGCAATTCCCGTATCAGTAGTTACACGGATAATGTTGTTGCCCGATACAATCGGTGCAGTATATACACCGTCTATTGCTTCAAGAACAGTATAGCTTTCACCTTTATCTCCTGATACTGCAACTTCGGTTATATTTCCTTCCGCAAAAGAGGGAGAAAATTTAATTTCTCCGTTTTCTCCGATAAAGTAGAGTGTGTCAAGTTCGCTATCCCACGGTTTTTTGTTTGCTTCAGTATAAACCATACTTCCTGCACTTGCTTTGCATTCTATTCCAAAGTCAACACCCGGAGCATCTGCACCAACAGTAACTACAAAAAGTCCACATCTTGCAGGATCGCTTGCACCGTATAATCCGTCAAAAGAACTTCCGGTTATTTCTATCGCATCATATGTAACCTCAACAACCGCTGTACCTTCTCCGATTGCAGTAAGCTTTTGCCAATTTCCGCTGCCGTTGGTTGTAGGCTGATTTTCGATAGGCTCAAGACTAATTACATCCTCGCCCGACAGTATATCGAAATGGAAATCGGGTTCAATAATATGGTTATTGTAAGTAAGGTCGATAATCTGCCAAGTTCTGTATGCTTTTATGGTTTTAGCTTCGCCAATTTCTAAAGAAAGGTGGTTTTGCTGATTAATATTGAGAAGTACGCTGTCATCTCCGACTGTTGCCGCATCGGAGGTTTCTGTAAAATAGTCAGTTCTGTCTGTCGGGAGATTATCATCTTCTGTGTGAAGCACTGTCACAGAATTTCCGATTTTCATATATCCGGCTTTAGTGATTTTATCTTCCATTGATACACGATAACTAAGACCGCCGTCTGCCGCAAAGTAGTGTGTGGATGTGCCGTTTCCATTATCTACTATTGCAAGGGGTTCATATACCGTATGCACAAAATAATTATTTGAGTATTTGAATAGTTTTGCCACAGCACCCGTTGTTGTTATAACTGTTTTTGGGTTTTTATACGGCACTTTAATCGTTACTTTATCTACATCTTCGGTTATGTTAATCGTTTCTGTTTTAGCACTATATACTGATGAATTTTCAGGCGATGCCATAAATGCATATTCTGCTTCGGGTATCAAAAGGAATTTGCCACTATCTCCAACTGCTTTATAGTCACCGTAAGAAACACCAAAAGTACCCGAAATCACTTTATCGCTGAAATCAACAATTTCTGTCTGTACCTTGCAAAGCTTCACTGTGCTTTTATCTGATGCAGGAATTGCCATGCCACCATAAACTTCATCACGAACAGAAATCAGAGAAACATTTTCAGGAACAGATACGGTATAAGCTGTGTTTCCGTCTTCCGATTCACCTTTTACAGCTGTTAGTATATCTCCCAAAATATCGGTTCCGTTTTCATCATAGCCGTTTGTAATATAAAATGCTGGAGTTATATCATCGGGAAGTAATACCAACATATCATATGTTTCTTTTGAGTTTGTTACGTTAAGTGTAACCTTGTATGAATCTGCAGAGGTTGCCATAAAGTCACTTGCAAAAAATTCGAGCTCGTAAGTTCCCCCAAGCGTAGGAGCAAAGCTGAAGTTTGTATCTGCCGATACTGCATCTTCGCCGTTTATCTTTACACTAAAGCTAAGCTCATCACCATCTGCATCAGAAAAGATAGGTGCAAGGTCGAGCGAGAAACTTTCTCCTGCAATAATTTCAGTCGCAAAAGGCTCATTCTGACTTTCTGTAAGTGCCGGAATCTCGTTTTGGACAGCATAACTTATAGTATAGGTTGTGTAGTTATTTCTTGTAGCTTTCGGCTTGGAGTTATAAAGATAAAGTGTCTTTTTTGTCATCCCACCCGAAAGTACAGATGCATACGCAGTAGTTGTTCCCACACCCTGATTAAATGCATTACTACCCGAAATAAACGGCAATTTACCGTCACTTGTTTCAGTTTGTGTCAAATCAAATGCAGCAGTAATTTTGCCATTGATATCATATGAACGAGGCAAGGAGACAACAATATTTTTATCTTCAAGCGATGCCGTAAGCCCATCAATTTTATTTCCGTCCTCGCCTGTAAACTC
The DNA here is from genome assembly GCA_045577455.1 of Eubacteriales bacterium. Taxonomy (GTDB): domain Bacteria; phylum Bacillota; class Clostridia; order Oscillospirales; family CAG-382; genus SIG653. The sequence goes on along the minus strand of JAZNIJ010000144.1, from coordinate 2,728 downwards.
TACAAAGTTTACACTTCCGTTGGAGGTTGTAATATTAAGCCATAATCCGCTTTTTATTTCAGTTACTTCAACTGTTACCTTCACATAATCGGGACATTCACCCGTATCGTTTGAAGCTCCGAAAACGAAAGAGTACCTTCCTCCGATATCACTCTTAAATACATAAATGTTGCTTTCAAGCAAAGTTTTTTCTTCGCCGTTTATAAGATAATAGGACTTTGCAAGATTGAAATAGTCGTTCAGGTCAATTTCTATTCCGACACCATTATATGTTTCTTTGCTGTCTTCTTCAACAATTCGTTCGGGCAGCATTTCGGGTGCTTCGCCTAAAGAAAAATTGATAGTGTAGGTACAACTTCCTTTGAGAGAACTTACATATTGCCCCGTAAGAGTCATAACAAGCTGAGCTTCTCCGTTATTAAGTTTAACCTGCCCTGTATGACCACTCATTGTGCATCTGTTGAGCGATGTGCCGAATTCCACAGAAATTTCGGCGCCGGGATTTGTAAAACCATCAAGGACTATATTTACCATTGTTCCGTCTTCTGTTGCTCTCTCTACATCAGCACCGCTGATTTTGATATTTGTTGCCTTTGCGTAGTATCTTGAATATGTATAAACATCTTTATCAGTTATGTCGATAACATTATCCGTAACATCAAGAGTGGGGATTTCTGTTACTGTTATGGTTGATATATTACTTGTAACAGCCATTCCTTCGCAGGATGCTGTTGCATAGTAATAAGTTGTGCCGATTTCATCCGTTGCAGGGGTAAAGCTATTATCGGTTGCTCCATCAATAGCCTCGCCGTCGTCTGTGCTTTCTTCATCATTTTTATACCATTGATAAAGAACTTCATCTTCGGTTATACCAGTGTACTCTACATCAAATGTTAAATCTGTTGCAGTTTTACCTTGAATGTATTTTACCTCGGATTCGATAAGGTTTGTATTTATTTTGAGGGATGGAGCTTCTACCGTCACAGTTGCTATATTACTTGTTTTAGTTAAATCATCGCAGGATGCAACAACATAATAATATACAGTACCGATTTCATGTGTATCGGGAGTAAAGCTTTCCTCGATTGCTCCGTCTATAGCCTCGCCGGTTTCCGTGTTCTTTTCGGTATTCTTATACCACCTATACGTTACGGTATTTTCGGTTTCCCCACCAATATATTCTGCCGAAACTGTCAAAGGTAATGACGGCTTATCCTGAACATATATGATTTCGGTTTCGGAAAGATTTGAGATAAACTTTAATGCAGATCCCAAAGGTCCTTCGGTGGTAAAATTGATAGTATAAGTGCCACCTGCAACGGCCTGGGGTCCCATAGCTACTCTGAACTGATAGTTCATTGTTCCTTCACCATTTTCCAAAGTGCAGGTATTTCCCATATGTTGCAATATCCCTTGACCGCTTCCCACTAAGCCTGCCTGCAGTTTTGCAGACGGATCAACATCTGCTGATAAGACAATATCTATTGTGTTATCATTCTGCTCAGCACTTACAATAGATACCGGTTCATAAGTTTCTTGGAAATAAACTTCCAAATGTTTCAAAGTATATGGTCCGGCTTGTGTATCGGTAATATCTACATTGTTACCGTTAACCGACAAGGACGCCGCAATGGTCATAGGCATCATACTAATGACCATAACAAGTGCCAAAAGTAAACTTAAAATCTTCTTCAATTTGTTTCATTCCTTTCAATTCATCACTTTTATTGCTTGCGTTTTCACCTCCGTAGCCGCAGGCAATAAAAAAAACTGCGGCAATTTTTCTTTGAAAAATTACCACAGCTGAGTTTTTCTGTGATGAATCACAATTCAGATGAGAATATGGGACAAAGCCCTGAAATATTACATTTCAGCACCTCAATCTGAAAACATCATTCCTATGCAAATGAGCACTTACGGAATAACATCAAAGCAGGTCTTGTGACTCGCACCATATAGACAAATCTGTCCGCATTTTCATATCCTGCCTTCTCAGTTTCCCAATGACTATCTTTCGATAACGGATATAAAAACATTCGATGCACACACCGACAGTTAACCGCAGGGGATTCTCACCCCATTCCCTTTCCACCGGTTATGCCTTGCAGATAGAGCCTTTACAGCATAACCGACACTCTGTGTGAATGTATTAAATTAAGAATATCATATTCTTTATGCTTACCCAATGCTATATCTATGCAAAAAGTCTGCAGATATTAGCTTTTTGGTAAAGAACTGATACATTATTATATATTTTATCACAAATTTTAAAGAAAATCAATTCACAAAACAATTATTTGGATATTGAAAATGCGACAATGTGAATTTATTTTTATGCTTACATCCGATTTCATATTTCATTAACGTTACATCTGTTGACAATAAATTTGAAATTTGATAAAATATTTTTAAATGTAGGAACATTTTATATATACTTGCGTCGTTATTATATAGAGAATGCTATTCTCGGAAAGGAAGTGAATTAAAAATGGATATGAAGGTACATCTCCCGGTAGCTACTCTGCCATTAGACAATGTGTGTGAGTATTATTACTTTAATTCACAGTTCTTACCTATCTTTTACAGAATTCCGAAAGAGATTTTGGAAGTCAGAGGTAAGGAACTTATGTGGATTCCCCGTACACCGGCTTCAGCCTATTACGATGCAGAGGTCATAAACTTTATAGAGAGCGACATTTTTCTAAAGGGAGTCATAGACTGTGTTGCA
>JAZNIJ010000143.1:0-5215 GCA_045577455.1 Eubacteriales bacterium | reverse complement strand
TTGGCCTCCGACTTATATGCTTGAACTACTTTTAATTTGAATGCATAACTATATTTTACCACAAAAAGCCGACCTCCCAAAAGTTAGATTTTTGGTCTAACTTTTGGGGGTCGGTTCAAAACAAAGTCCTCCTTTTTTATTATTAACATACTGTATGGAAGTAAGATAAAGCTATCCTTATTTCACCTCTATGGAATTATCTTCAAGCTTCATCGTAATAGTGCGCTCCGTTTTCCATTCTTCTCCCCAACGGTCATACTCACCGTCACAATTAGGATAATAATCCACAAGCACAGTTTTTCCGAACATAACTACTAAACTTTTTTCTTCCCAACTAAAGAGAACTTTTTCATACGAAGCATCGCTCTTAGCGGCTTTACCGACAATTACGTTATTATTATCGTAAAAAACGGCTTCTCCATTGTTTGAAACATCTATCGCGCATCCTTCAAAAGAAGTTTTTCTCAAAAGCTCACCGCCTACCGTTAAAGAAAAAGAATGTGGCTCTACAACAATCCTCAATTTATCGTCTTTACCAAATCTGCTGTTATCATCTGTTTGGTACAAACCTCTATTGTTGTATTTGTATAAAATCTCTCTCATCATTTTTCCCTTCTCACAACATCGGTTAATAAATCGATAAAACATCAAATAATCACCGTAGAATAAACCTATTTGTTTTTCGGAAACTGTTTTCATTCATTGCACAATCATAAAGAAAAAGCACTAATCAATTGATGCACTTTTTTCATTTTTTATTTAGGCAAGAAGATTTTCTTATTTTCTTTGCTTTCTTTATAAAGCACGATTTTTCTTCCTATTGTCTGTACTGCTTCACATTCTAAAATTTCACAAACTGCGTCTGAAAGCTCTCTTGGGGTATATGCACAAGTTTCAAGAACCGTTATTTTAATAAGCTCTCTTGCTTCAAGTGCATCGGATACGGTTTTAAGCCAATTTTCAGAAACTTCGCCCTTCCCCATTTGAATAATTGGGGAAATATCGTTTGCAAGCCCTCTCAAATATGCTCTTTGTTTTGTTGTTATCATATGTTTTTTCCTTTACTATTTTAATTGTTTATAAATTATATATCAGTTTCCCTTAACACGTTTTCTAATCATATCTCCTGCCCTTGTTTCCACAGGACAATTTATCTCTATTATTTCCATTGGCAAATCTGCAACTGTTTTTTCTCCTTCCTCTCCCTTTATTGTTTCAACAACAAATGGGATAACTCCACCATCGGGAGACATCAGCTCTAAAGTATCACCAACCTGAAAACGGTTTCTCATCTGAACAGTTGCTTTGTTTCCGTTTGTTGCTTTAACGTTTGCAATAAACATTCCGCTATGGTGATAAAGTCCATCGTTAAACGGGTCTTTTTTAACTTTTCCATAATAGAATCCTGTTGAATACGGACGATGAGTCATTAACGTAAGTTCTTCTTCAGCAACATCTACTGTCCATTCCCCATCCATAACCCTTCTGTATGCATTAACAACAGAGGCAACATAATATGCGGTTTTCATTCTTCCTTCGATTTTGAACGAACATATACCCGCATCTTCAATTTCTTTAAGTATACTAACGCAATTAAGGTCATGGGAGCTCATTATTTGAGTTGACTCTCCCTCTTGCTCAATTGGGATATAAACACCAGGTCTTGTTTTTTCAACAAGGTAATAACTCCAACGGCATGGCTGAGAGCAAGCTCCCCTGTTTGCACTTCTGTTTGTGAGATAGGAGCTTATAAGACATCTACCAGAATATGCCATACACATTGCACCGTGAACAAATGCTTCAAGCTCTAAATCTTTTGGCGTTTTTGCTCTGAGAGTTTTTATATCTTCAAGAGATAATTCCCTTGCAAGGACAACTCTCGATGCACCCATATTATAATACACATTTGCGGTTTCACTGTTCATACAGTTCGCCTGTGTGCTTATATGAACCTCAAGATTGGGGCAACACCGTTTTAGCATCGACAAAACACCCAAATCTGAAACAATAACCCCATCCACTCCACTTTCATATAAAAATTTTCCGTATTCAGGGATAAGTTCAAATTCACCATCTTTTGCAAAACAGTTAACAGTTACATATATTTTTTTATTTTTTGCGTGAACTCGTTTTACACTTTCAAGAAGATTTTCATCTGTAAAAGCAGAAGAAGCGGCACGAAGCTGTAAAAGTCTTCCTCCGACATAAACTGCATCTGCACCGTAATGCAAAGCAGAATCCACACATTCCAAATCACCGCAAGGAGCTAAAAGCTCACCTTTGATTATATTTTTCATTAACATACCTTTCGCAACATTTTTATTTATACAAGTTTTCTGAAATACAATCCCTTTGTATGGGGTTCATTTGGCTCGTTGCCTTTCAAAAAGCCATTTATTATATTTTCAACTTCTAAAGGGGTTTCTTTAGTAAAATATAGAGTTATAAAGTCAACAGGAAAGTTCTTTCCCGAAACGGAAAGAGGGACGCTGTTAAGCATTGTTACATAATCACCCCGACACAAAATGGGAAACTCCTTTGAAAGTCGGTCTTTTACAACCTTATCGCAATTTTTACACCCTACAAATGCTTTTATAGGGCAATTTCTCATTTGCATAACTCCCAAATGACCGTAACCAATAATGCCAACCTTATTTTCACTATTAAAATATCCGATATCACCATCATTAACTTCAAAAGAAAGGGTTATATCCTCAATTCCCATTTTCTCGTATTCAGAAAGAGAAACCCAGTTTAAAATATTCATATATGCTCCTGCATACACCTTAAATCCAATTATTTTTGCAACCCTCACAAAGGATATATTTTCGCAAAGCAAATTTTCAAATCCCTTTTCTTTCAAGCGTTTAAGCTCGTCCGTTACTCTTTGCTCGTCTTTTGGATAAATAAGTATTGGAAGCTCTAAAATTATTCTGTTTTTATCAAAATTGTTATTAAGTTTTTCTGCTTCCCACAGCGGAAGAATTACATCCCCACGAAACTTTCCTATCTGAGATACATTTTCAACTCTGATTCTATATTCAGTTTCAGTTATTCTTTTTCGTTTTAACCCTTTTGGGATGTTATAATCACTTACTTGTTTTATTGGTCTTTGAGAAATTGCATCTTCCAACTTTGCAATTCCCTCTCGTCGCAACGCATTTATAGCAGAAACCGGCAAAACGGATGCTGTATTTTCGTTTTTCGCCAACTCTGTGGCAACTGTTTTGCCAATAGCTTCACAAGAAACTTTAACTTCAACATTGTTAATAACAAAGGGAGTTGCCCCCGTTTTACTGATAGCTTCTTTAATTCTTTCAACAGTTGGCAGACGCATATTTTTTTCAATTACAATATCGGATACTGCCATAGAGGAATAACCATTGGAAGAAAAATATGCACAAAGGGGCTTTCCTTCGTTTAACTCTACTATACAATCAACCGAAAAGCGCTTTACTTCTTCCAACTTTCCCATTGTTTGCAGCACCTTTGATGCAGCTTCAACATCTTCTTTTTTACGATAACCAAACATATCTATGTTACGCTTACCCATTAAATAACCATCGGTAAAGCCACTGCGTGAAAAAATATCCCTTAAAACCTTTATATCTCCTTTTTCACAAGTTATTTGGTTAGGAATTGCTTCTTTATTGATAATCGCGGTTTGAGATATAGCAGACTTATATATCTTAGACGCCATATATGAATATTCGGGACGCTTCATTCGCCCTTCAATTTTCAAGGATGTAACCCCTGCATTTTTAAGCTGTTCAAGATGGTTAACATAGCACATATCTTTAAGGGAAAGACAAAAGTTGTTTTTTCCCACCTTGAAATCCAAACGACAAGGTTGAGCACATTTTCCTCTGTTTCCGCTTCTTCCCCCTATAAATGAGGAAAGGTAACACATTCCCGACGATGACATACAATGAGCACCGTGAACAAAAACCTCTGTTTCTATTCCGCAATTCTGAGTTATTGTTTTTATCTCCTCAATGGTAAGCTCACGAGCGAGAACAACTCTTGAAAACCCAAGCTCCTTCAAAGCCAATGCACCGTTAAGATTATGAATTGCCATTTGAGTTGAACCATGGAGAGGCATATTGGGGCAAACATTCTTAAATATTTCTGCAATTGCAAGGTCTTGAACTATAACACCATCAACATTTATTTCGCCTAACTTTTTTGCAAGACGAACTGCATCCTCAAGCTCTGCGTTTTTAACAAGAGTATTTACCGTAACATAAACATTCACATTACGACTGTGGCAAAACCTTGCACTTTCTTCAAGCTGTTCAAAAGTAAAGTTTGCGGCATTTCTTCTTGCATTGAACTCCTTTGTTCCAAGATATACACCATCTGCACCACCAAACACTGCCGCTCTAAGATGTTCGGGACTGCCTGCAGGTGCAAGTATTTCAATATTTTTGTTTTTCACAGCAAGCAACTCCCTTCTGATTTTTGGTCTATTTTACCCTTTTTATAAAGTCGAATTTAAACAATAAATGTTTTTCATACATTTTGTTTTCAATCATGCATATTTTTAACAACATCGATTTTCAGCTATATATGGTTTTGAATATTTTCAAAAATAAATTTTTCACCCGTTCAAACAGGCAAAAAACGGCGCACAACGCCGTTTTTCAGATTTATTTTCTTTAAATGCCCCTTTAATAAATCATAGCGTTTTACTCGTCTATTATCGGAATAATTGATGTTATTTTATTTTTACTTCCAAGCATAACCCGAACTGCAACGGGCTTACATTCTTCGCTACGCAAGTCAGCACGAAAGCTACCGTTATTTTCGTATATTTTATAACCAACCTTATAGGTTTCATAAACTACATTGTCAACAGATTCCGAATCCAATAAGCTGACCTCTATATCGTATATTTTTTGCCTTGTGAATTTATCTGGTATGGAATGTCTATGAAAAAAATCCTCAGAGAAAAAATTTTTATATTGGTCATATCTGCCGTTTATTACAGTTTGGAAATAATCGTAAAAAAACTTTGCAATAGATGTTTGCTGCTTATAATTCTCCTCATTTACCCAAATAGCTTCACCCATATAATCATATTTCATTTCGCGGAATCTACTCATATAAATTATATCTTCATATATATTCTCGCTGTAGTCCTCGGGAAAATAAAATATATCATTTTGCTTTTCTGTGAACCCGATTAAGTCGGATCGTAGCCATGTCGTTCTGT
>JAZNIJ010000142.1:0-18220 GCA_045577455.1 Eubacteriales bacterium | reverse complement strand
GTCATTCAGTTTAATTGCGGATGTAGGGAATTGGAAAATACGGGCATTTAGTTCATCTTCGTTTTCTAAAATAGTTCTCATTATCTTTTCGTCTGCCTGTGGAAGCAAACAACTACCGCAATCAAAAACAGGTGCAATCTCGTTTGTTTGAGTTTCATCATCAAACAAAAATCCCCAGTTACCATTGTGCCTGTCGAAATTGCCAAGTAAGGCATCTGCTACAAACAGATTCCAGAAATGCTTAAGCAATTCTTCGGGACTTACAAATTGTTGCTTTTCAATGGTTTCGATAACATCCGAAAGCTCTGTTCCTGTACCATTATGTTCAGAGTCGATGACGGTATTTTTTATAGAGCAAAAATCATATAAGTTTTTATTTTTATCAGTAAAATCCTTGCATGCACAAACAATTTTCACCTTGCCATTTACAGTAAAGGTTCCAAGTTTTGTTTTTTGTGCTTTTATGCCTATCATATTAAATATACTGCTTGCTATATGCTCGCTAATTGAACTGTTGGTATATGATAATTCTGTTGGCTTTTTATTTCCTGATGGAGGAAACTTAAGCATATATCTTTCACCTTCATATATTACTGCAATTTTCTTTCCGTTTGCACCATTATATGCTCTGCCTATAATTCGCTTACAGTTTGTAAAATCAATTCTGTTTGCCATAATGTTACCTCCATAAATATTTCTGCCTTAAATAATCCGCATGCTCCGGCGTTATTAGTCCATCGCTGATTTCTGCCATATTGATGCTTCCGTAAAGTTCGCCCCAATAGCAATCTATCAAAGTGGAATTCTTTGATACGGCATCTTTGTATACATCCAAATCATGTTGTAGATATGAAGGAAGACCATACTCGTAGGAACGCTCTCTTGCAAGAGTTGTCATTCTGTCATCAAGCAGGCTCTCCATAGACACATTTAATACTTTTGCGATTTTATATAATGTTTCTCCGGAACACTTTTCAATGTTTGTTTTACCGCTGCACAATTCACTAAGTGTCGCATGGGGAATACCGGAGAGTTTTGCCAATCGGTATTTTGTCATTCCGATATTACTTAAAATTTCATTTATACTCATTTTCATCACCCTAATATATTCTATGCTATTATTATATCGCTATACCGAAATAAAATCAAGTAATTTTTGAAAATTTAGTTGAAATGCTAAAAACCCTTGTAAGAATGCATCTCACAAGGGTTTTATGATTTTTTTGCTCTGTCTGTTATATTAGGTTGTAGTTGAGATTGATGTGATTTTGCCGTTTTGCTGAAAGACCCTGTATTTCTGGCTTTTACGCCACTTCGATATAAAAAGTTTCTATGTTACTCTCACTGTATGTACAGAATATGTCGAAATATGGTTTTCTTTGTCGAATTCCGTAAACCATTGCGGATAATGGGTCTGTAGGGTATAGGCCCAAATCTCCAACTGCATGTTTTTATTGCAGATGGATTCATATATACAATCACAGACTGCATACTACAAACAACGATGGGAGCTAAATCTTGGTCAAGTACACTTTTTAACAATTTATCCAACTTTTCACTTTCCCATTATAAAACAAAATTCCATATACAGTAGTTAAAAAATGATATAAGGTTTTTACGCCAACTTTTTTGGCAATATTCTCTGTTATAAATTTTTAAGCATAAATTCTTGCATAAATGTTATCTGCCGAAACTTCCAACAAGGTTTTTCCATTGTATTCAAGCTTGTCGCCAAGCGACACGACTATATATGCAATTTCATTTTGACTTTTACGAGCAAATTTTATAAAATTATCTCCTGTCTCCTGAAAAACAATATCTCCGCATTTAATAGCTTCGTTTTCATTCTTTAAAAAAGCTAATTCTTTATAAAAATTTTGCAAGCAAGTATTTTGGTTTTCCCACTTATAAAAGCATCTGTTTAATGGGTCTTCAAACCCCTCCATTCCTATTTCATCCCCGTAATAAATAGAGGGGTTCCCAGGAAGGGTAAACTGCAAAAGTGCTGAGACTTTGGTCAGGGCCAAGACTCTATCAAGCTCCGCACCGGATAATCTGAAATTCGCTTTTTCGCTCTTACTCATACCCTCGCCTTTTCCGGAGAGAGCTGTAATAATTCTTGGAGTATCGTGGGTTGAAAGCAAATTCATCAAGCAATCCAAGACCGGACGTGGATAGTTTTCTGCAATAGTCATTATTCTGTCGGAAAAGACTTTACCGGTAATTTTTCCTGTTACAAACCCCAAAATAGCCTCTTTAAACGGATAATTCATTACTGAATCCAACTCTGTATTTGAAAAATACTTTCTCCGTCTGCTGTAGCTTATTTTGTTTGATGCATCCTCCCATACCTCGCCTAAAAGCATAGCATTGGGATTTACTTCTTTTAACTTTTTGTGAAAAGCTGCAATAAACTCATCAGGAAGTTCATCTGCCACATCGAGTCGAAATCCATCTGCTCCTAGCTTTAGCCAATGACAAATCACGCTATCCTCTTCATGTATTATATAATCCATATAACTTTGGTTTAATTCATCAACACAGGGTAATGTATCAATCCCCCACCACGAAGTATATCTGTGGGGGTACTCATCAAATTGAAACCATTCTCTGTAAGGCGAATCGGGATTGCTGACAGCACCATTACCAAAAACACCTTCAGCGTCAAAATAGATGCTGTTACTTCCCGTGTGAGAGAAAACACCATCGAGAATAATTTTTATATCTAGCTTGTGCGCTTTTTCACACAAAGCCTTAAAGTCTTCCTCTGTTCCAAGAAGCGGGTCGATTTTTTTATAATTCGCTGTATCATAACGATGATTTGAATATGCCATAAAAATAGGATTAAGGTATATAATACCTACTCCCATACTTTTTAAGTATGGAAGCTTTTCGATAATCCCCATTAAATTTCCGCCAAAAAAATCACTGTTGGTTATCCGACCGTTCGCGTTAGGCAAATATATCGGTGTATCATTGACATCCTTATGCAGTTCATAAGGCATAAGCTTCCCTTTTGAATCAACTTCTCCGGATTTCGCAAATCTGTCAGGGAAAATCTGATACATAACCCTGCCTTTAAAATCATGAGGTGTATCATAATTCTTATCAAAACAAGTAATCTGCCACAAATCACCAACTGCAATATTTGTATCATCACCTTGTTTAAACAAATCAAAAGATTCGTTTTTTGTTGTTATATTAAAATAATAAAAATAAAGGTCACAAGCAAAAAGCAAAAACCGTGTGATATATACTTCATAATCGCCGTCTGTTGACTCAAGGCTAAAGGGCACAGTCATTTTAAAACCGCTTTCGGAGCTAATGCAAAGGCGGACCGACTCGGTCTGACAGCTAATTGGAATTTTAATGCGCAATGTGCATAATTCATCCTGCCTTAAGCAACCAAAGGGAGTTTTATAATATTCATTTTTGCTATTATATAAAATTCGCATTATTTTCACCGCTTAACAAATATTCAGGCATAAGAGGTTACCCCTTATGCCAAATACTTTAATATTTCATATTCCAAATGTTATCTGCATATTCTTTAATAGCCCTATCCGAAGAGAAAATTCCTGCCTTGGCAATATTAACCAAAGACATACGGGCAAAATCAAGCTTTGAACGATAAGCTTTTTCTGCATCCTCATGTGCCCTTACATAATCGGCGAAATCAGCCAGAATCATATAATTATCTGCAACACCAAAATCATTTGTGAGGAGTGAGCGTCTGATATCCTCAAATTTAACGCCTAAAACGCCTGATGTGAGCATATCAATAACTTCCTTAAGTTCGGGATTATTGTTCAAATAATCCATCGGGCGATACCCCTTTTTCCATAGCTCCTCCACCTCATCTGCGTGAAGACCAAACAGGAACATATTTTCGTCCCCAACTTGCTCATGTATTTCAACATTGGCACCATCTAAGGTTCCTAAGGTTACAGCACCGTTAATCATAAGCTTCATATTACCCGTTCCTGATGCTTCTTTGCCGGCAATAGAAATTTGTTCAGAAATATCTGCTGCAGGAATAATAATTTCAGCAAGAGAGACTTTGTAGTCTTCAATAAATACAACCTTAATCTTGTCACGAACCTCAGGGTCGGAGTTAATCATATCTGATACGGCAACAATCAAACGGATAATTTGTTTTGCCATAACATAACCCGCCGATGCCTTTGCAGCAAATATAAATGTTCTTGGAACATAATCACCTTTTGGGTTATTTTTGATTTTATTGTAAAGGTATAAAATGTGAAGCACATTTAAGAGCTGACGCTTATATTCATGAAGACGCTTAACTTGAATATCAAATATAGAATTAGGATCAACATTAATACCATTTGTCTCAGCAATATAATTTGCAAGGCGGACTTTGTTACTATGTTTAATTTCACAAAGCTTATTTAATACTTTTTCGTCATCAACATATTTTAAAAGCTTTTCAAGCTCCATGCTGTCGTGCTTAAACCCGTCACCAATTAACTCTGCCAGGTATGCAGTAAGTTCAGGATTAGACTGACAGAGCCATCTTCTGTATGCTATACCATTGGTTACATTTGTAAATTTATCCTTATTAATATTATAATAATCGTGGAAAATACCGTTTTTCAAGATATCACTATGAAGCTTTGAAACACCATTCACCTTATGACACGCAGCAAGGCAAAGGTTAGCCATGCGAACTTCTCCATGGGCTATTACCGCCATATAATCAATCTTTGCGATATCCCCCGGATAAATCACATTAAGCTGCGCAACCAGACGACGGTTGATTTCGCATACAATCTGGTGGATTCGGGGCAATTGTTCTTTGAACAGGTTTTCATTCCAGCGTTCAAGAGCCTCGCTCATAACAGTATGGTTTGTATAGGTTAATGTCTCGCTTGTGATTTTCCATGCATCGTCCCAACCATAATCATATTCATCCACAAGAATTCGCATAAGCTCAGGCACGCAAAGAGCCGGATGCGTATCGTTAATATGAATAGCAATTTTTTCAGACAGGTTATCAATCGTACCGCAACGCTTTAAGTGGTTGTTTATAATACTTTGCAGCGATGCAGATACAAGTAAATACTGTTGTTTCAGTCTTAGAATTTTTCCTGCGATATGATCATCTGCAGGGTAAAGAACCTTTGAAATAACCTCTGCCATGGTATTCTCTTCAAGTGATTTTGCATAATCACCACGAGAAAAGGCAGCCATATCAAAACGATTTTTAGATTTTGCACTCCACAGAACCAGTTTATTAACCGCTCCTGTGTCGTATCCTGAGATATACATATCATAGGGTACAGCAATAACAGAATTATAATTTGTATGTGCAACCTTATACTTTCCATTATCATCCCAACCATTAACTTCACCGCCAAACTTTACTTCAACAGCTTCGTCTTCTCTGGGATTAAGCCAAACATCACCCATGCTAAGCCAGTCATCAGGGAACTCCATCTGCCAGCCATCGACTATTTTCTGCTTGAAAATGCCAAATTCATATCGAATTGAAAATCCTGTTCCGGGAAGTCCTACACTTGTCATTGAATCAAGATAGCAAGACGCAAGTCGTCCAAGGCCACCGTTTCCAAGGCCTGCATCCGGCTCCATATCGTATATATCTTGAATGTTAAACCCACACTTTTTCACTGCATTGGCAAAATTTTCTTCAACACCAAGGTTATATAGATTGTTGCGAAGCGATGTACCTACCAAAAATTCCATTGACATATAATAAACCTGTTTATCACCATTTTTGCGGTATTTATCATGAAACTTCTTTCTCTTTGTGGCAAGAAGCTCCTGAACAACACTGCAAAGGGATTTGTACATCTGCTGTGATGTAGCTTCTTTAATGTCACAACCAAAAAGTCTTTCACATGCGCTAGAAAGCATCTTAACTTCAGCGTTATACTTTGTGGTCTTCTGTGTAGTTGCTTCTGTTTTCGGTTTATTTGAAGCAGAAATCGTTGTTTTTTTCTTTGTTGATGATGTAGATGTTTTAATTTCCATTGTCTTCTCCTATTTAGTTAATTCATTATATAAATTTAAATACTCACTTACTGAAGTCTTCCAACCACTATTATATTTAATAAGGTTCTTTATGTGCTTATCCCACTTTTTGTGATTGCCGTAAAAATCAATACACCTGTCAATTGCGCCAAGCATATCGTGAGCATTATAACCCTTAAAAGTAAAACCTTTACCCTCTAAAGTTTCCACATTTAACGGTGGCACTGTGTCAACAAGACCGCCTGTTTCACGCACAATAGGCACAGTTCCGTACCGCATAGCAATAAGCTGCGAAAGACCGCAAGGCTCACTTTTAGACGGCATCAGGAACATATCTGCTGCCGCATAAAGCTTATTTGCAAGTTCTGGATTAAAAGTAATATTTGCAGACATTTTATCATGATGAATATAGGCATTAAAATTAAACATATCCTCATATTTTGAGTCGCCCGTTCCTATGACTACAAACTGCAAGTTTCTTTGCATAAGCTCATTCATAACATATTCCACAAGGTCAAGCCCCTTATGACTTACCAATCTGGAAATCATAGCTATCATCGGCACATCTGGCAAAACCGAAAGCCCAAGCATCTTCTGAAGTTCTGCCTTATTTTTAGCCTTTCCTGAAAGGTCAGCTGCAGTATAGTTTTCAAAAATAAGCGAATCCTTTGCAGGATTATACAAGTCAGTATTAATACCATTGACAATACCTGCAATTTTATATTCGTTCTCTTTTAAAATATCCTGCAACCCGTGTGCGAAATACGCGTGTCGAATTTCATGGGAATATGTTCTCGATACAGTTGTTACCTTATCCGCCATAACTATGGCACTTTTCATAAAATTAATGCAGTTGTCATAGGTTAAAACATTTCTGTAATATTCGTCAACGCCAATAACATTCTGCATAAATTCATTTGGCATTTTGCCTTGATATTCAATATTATGAATGGTAAACACAGTTCGAGCATTGTCATAAACACCGTTATATAAAGCTTTTTTGAGCACCGGAATAAGCGCTGTTTGCCAATCATTACAATGAATTATATCAGGGAAGTAATCCATTTGACGCATAGCTTCCAGAATTGCCAAAGAGAAAAATGTAAATCTTTCTCCGTCATCATAATGACCGTAAATACCATCACGATAAAAATAATGTTCGTTGTCAACAAAATAATAGTTTAGTTTTTTGCTTCGGCTTACCGCTTTGAAAATACCTACATATTCCCTGCGCCACGCAACATAAACATTAAAATTTTTGACAAACTCAACCTTAATGTCAGGGTTATCTTTAATAGATTTATAATATGGTATAAATACACTTACTTCAACATCTTTTTCCTTAGCCAAAGCCGCAGGAAGTGCCTGCGCAACATCACCAAGACCGCCACTTTTTATATAAGGCGCAGCCTCACTTGCGGCATAAAGTATCTTCATATTGTCTCACCTTTCTTTATAATAACAGGTCTTGCATTAGCGCCTAAAAGTCGAGTGTCCTCTGTTATTATTACATTCTTATCAATTATAGCATTTTCAATATAGGCGCCCTTTTTAATTTTGGTTCCTTGCATAACAACAGAGCCAATAACCTGTGCTCCTTCTTCTATAGTCACATCTCGGAATAGGACAGAATTTTTAAGTTCTCCATAGATTTTACAACCATCTGCAATAATACATTCATCAACTACAGAATTCTCTCCATAATATGTGGGTATCTCATCGCGAACCTTCGTATAAATTGGTGATGACGATTTATACAGATCTTTTTGAACTTCTTCATCAATAAGCTTGATATTGTTTTTAAGATATGCTGTTATGTCACGATTTCTAAGTGCAACTCCATCAAATTCATACAAATTAACCGAGAGCCTGCCTTCGTTAAAATATTTCTGCAAAAAATCTTTTTCAAAGTGATAATGTCCTGCCGCAACACATTCAGTAACCACTTCTATAAGGGCTTCACGCTTCAGAATAAACATACCAAGTCCAACAAAAGTACCGTCTTTTGCTTCATAGTTTACATTAATATTTTTTGCACTACTGTCATTGTTAGCTTCGAAAACTGTAGGATAATGAATGCCATCCTCTTTTTGAGACGAAACAACAACAGTAATGTCCTTGCCTGATGCAATATGTTCAACAAGTACCGCCTCATAATCTATATTGCATATAGTTATTGTGTCAGAAATCACAATATACTCACTCTTTTGGCTGTTCAAAAAGTTAAGAGCCGTATTAAGTGCCTCTAACTTGCCGTGATATACCTCGCCCTTTCCGGATGCAAACGGAGGAATAATATACAAACCTCCGGTTTTACGATTAAGGTCCCATTCTTCACATGAACCAAGATGGTCCATAAGCGATTCATAATTATATTTTGTAATAACTCCAACGGAGGTAATACCCGAATTTACCATGTTAGATAAAACATAATCAATCTGTCTGTATCTTCCGCCGAATGGCAAAGATGCTACAGTTCGTTTAGCAGTAAGGTCACCTAATGCGTCATCATAAATGTTTGAAAAAACGATACCGGTCAATCTTTTCATAGTCACACTCCTCCTCTCACACAACCTGATTTGGCTTTATGGTAGTATTTTTTGCTATATGCTCACCTTTACCAACCACACTGATTCCCCACTCCTCTTTGTCGTAGAAAACAGGGTCATCGCCAACTCTTGTGTTTTCATCAATAACGGCACCCTCACCTATAATTGCATACTTAATAACAGCGCCTTTTTTTATAACAGCTTCGGGCATAATCACGCTATCGTATATTTCAACGCCTTCTTCAACAGTACATCCGGTAGATACAACAGAGTGGCTGATTTTCCCCTTTATTGAGCAACCTTCAGCAACAAAGGAATTTTTAATTTCGCTGTCTTTAGCAATATAACTAGGTGGTTTTGCATAGTTTCGTGCATATGTTTTGAACACCTTATCACGGATATTAAAAGTTCCGTCTAAAAGCTCCATATTGGCTTCCCACAAGCTATGGATTGTACCAACATCCTTCCAGTAGCCATCAAATTTGTACGCAAACAATCTTCTTTGGTCACGCAGGAGGGATGGTATAACATTTTTGCCGAAATCGTTATCTGAATTTTCATCTGCCTCATCTTCAATAAGATATTGGCAAAGAATATCGGTTTTAAAGATATAAACCCCCATAGATGCCAAATTGCTCTTTGGGTTTTGGGGTTTTTCCTCAAATTCATAGATTGAACCATCGGGGTTGGCATTCATAATACCAAATCGGCTAGCCTCTTCCATAGGTACTGTTCGAACAGCAATGGTACATTCCGCATCGTTTTCAATGTGAAACTCAAGTAGCTTTGAGTAGTCCATTTTGTATATGTGGTCTCCCGACAGAATTATCACATGCTCAGGGTTATAGTTTTTTATAAAACGAAGGTTTTGGTATATAGCGTTCGCCGTTCCTTTATACCACTCCATTTTTTTTGATTGTGCATATGGTGGTAAGATGTGGACTCCGCCAAAATTTCTGTTAAGTCCCCAAGGCTGACCGTTACCTATGTAATCATTTAACTCCAGAGGCTGATATTGAGTCAAAATACCAACAGTGTCTATTCCTGAATTGACGCAGTTAGAAAGAGGAAAATCTATAATACGATATTTACCTCCAAAAGGTACTGCCGGCTTAGCAGTTTTGTCGGTAAGAACCAGCAACCGGCTGCCCTGCCCACCTGCAAGCAACATAGCAATACATTTTTTTCTCCTGTTTAACATAAGGATAACCCCCTTTTTTTAATACACATTATAACATGTGTTTTTATATTATTTGTTAACTACTTTCGTGTAGTACACGGTAGAAAGCGGCGGAAGGGTTATAGAAATTGACTGTTCAAATCCGTGCATAGGTATTTTCTTTGTTTTGCGTCTTGGAAGGCGAGTTCCTGTTCCACCGTATTTAGAGCTGTCACTTGAAAGTACGGCTTTATACTCTCCCTCATCTGGCACTCCAATTAGATAATTTTTTCGCATAACAGGGCAAAAATTGCATACAACTATTATTTCCCCGCCTTTTTCATCTCTGCGGATGAAGGAGATAACGCTTTGGTCATGGTCATCATGAGCAATCCACTGAAAACCTGTCCAGTCTGTATCATTCTCCCAAAAAGCTTTGTTATTAAGATAAAAAGCATTCAGGTCTTTGACAAATTTTTTCATTTTATTGTGCTTGTCATACTCAAGCATAAACCATTCGAGAGGCTTTTTATAATCCCATTCAATAAATTGAGCAAATTCATTGCCCATAAAATTAAGCTTTTTCCCCGGATGAGCCATCATATAACCATAAAAAGCTCTTAAGTTTGCAAATTTTTCTTCATAAGTTCCAGGCATCTTGCCAATCATCGAAGCTTTTCCATGAACAACTTCATCATGGGACAAGGGCAAAATAAAGTTTTCCGAAAAAGCATAGGTCAACGAAAAAGTCAGGTCATTTTGTCTGCCTTTTCTAAAAAGCGGGTCTGATGACATATAACCAAGCATATCATTCATCCAGCCCATATTCCATTTAAAATTAAATCCAAGACCTCCGTCATAACCAGGCTTCGTCACCATAGGAAAAGCAGTAGATTCTTCAGCCACCATAATTGCTGACGGGTTAAATCTAAACGCAGCACTGTTCATATCGCGAAGAAAATCGACAGCATCAAGGTTGATATTTCCCCCGTATTGATTGGGACGCCACTGACCGTCTTGCCTGCCATAATCCAGATAAAGCATTGATGCAACTGCATCTACCCGAATTCCATCAATATGATACTTATCAAGCCAGTATACCACATTTGATATTAAAAACGACCTAACCTCATATCTCGAATAATCAAAAATTCGGGTTTTCCAATCCGGATGTTCATTTCGAAGTGGATCGCTTGATTCATACAGACAACTGCCATCAAATTCGTATAGTCCATTCTCGTCCTTAGGAAAATGCGCTCCTACCCAATCCAAAATTACACCTATACCTGCGGCATGGAATTTATCAACCAACTTCATAAAATCCTTAGGTGTCCCGTATCGTGATGTTGGCGCATAATACCCTGTCACCTGATATCCCCATGATGGGTCATAGGGATATTCGCTAATAGGCAAAAGCTCTACATGCGTGTAGTTCATATTTTTAACATATTTGACAAGCTTGTCGGCAATATCGGTATAAGACAAAAAATTACCATCTTCATGCTGCAGCCATGAACCCAAATGCACCTCATAAATATTCATAGGTTCTTTTGTAATATCTTTTTTTGTCCGTTTACTGCAATATTCCGAATCAGTCCATGTGAACCCTTCTAAATCATAGACTTTTGATGCATTTTCAGGGCGTGTGCACGCATGAAATGCGTATGGGTCACTTTTATAAACCGTTGTACCATTCTTTTTTATAATATAGTATTTATATTCATCAAAAATCTGTGCTTCATTAACCGTAGCCTCCCATACTCCATACCCAATGCTATGCATGGGGCAAGCAGATGTATCCCAATTGTTAAATGACCCCACAACAAAGATACACTCTGCATTTGGCGCCCAAACTCTGAAAATATATCCGTCCTCTGTTTTATGGCACCCCATAATGTTATAAGCCTGCGAACTTTTTCCGCTCGCAAACTCACAAAGAAGAGTATTAAGATCATTTTGTACTTTTTTTGTCATAAAGAATCTCCCCTTAGTGCATCTTCCTTTTCTTGCTAAAATTATACACCAAAAGGCTTTTTTTGTCAAGGATAAGATGCTTTTCCGAAATCCAAAAAAAAAATGCTTTTTGTTCAAATTTTTTATTGAAAAACCTGCCAATATGTGATAAAATGTTTATAATTTATGTTTACTAAAGGGGATGTAATTTACTTGGAAAGAAAAAGTGGTATTTTGATGCATATATCCTCATTGTTTGGAGATTATTCAATTGGCGACTTTGGTCCGCAGGCAAAATTATTTATTGATTTTTTGGCCGATTGCGGCTATTCTTATTGGCAGGTATTGCCGTTTTGTCCATCGGATGAATGTAATTCCCCCTATAAGTCGGCATCATCCTTTGCTGGAAATCCCTATTTTATTAGCTTGGAAATCCTACATAACAAGGGTCTATTGACTAAAGATGAGCTTATCGCTCAAAAACAACATACTCCTTATGTGTGCGAATATGAGCGTTTATATAACGAAAGACTGGCAATTTTAAAGATTGCAGCAAGCCGAGCTACCAATAAACCAGATATTGAAAACTTTGTAGTTCAAAATCCTTATATTGAGAACTTTTGTAAATTTATGGCGATTAAAAATTCAAACGCCGATAAACCATGGTATAAATGGGAAAGTGAGAATTATAAAGACGAAAACTTATTTATGTGGAAATTTATCCAATATGAGTTTTTTACACAGTGGGAAGAAATAAGAAAATACGCAAACAGCAAAGGTATAAAAATTATTGGCGATATGCCTATTTATGTTGCCCTTGACAGCAGCGATGTGTGGGCAGATAAACATCTTTTTAAACTTGGTGAAGACAATTTGCCTGTTACTGTTGCCGGAGTTCCGCCTGATTATTTTTCAGCAGACGGCCAGCTTTGGGGAAATCCCATATACGATTGGAAAGCAATGGAAACAGATGGTTTCAGCTGGTGGAAAGATAGAATATCCCATACAGCAACAATGTTTGATGGGATTAGAATTGACCATTTCAGGGCCATTGAATCCTTTTGGGAAGTTCCCTTTTCAGCAAAATCAGCAAAAGAAGGTTTTATGACCAAAGGTCCCGGCATGAAACTGATTGATGCAATCAAGGAAAACTCAACTGATACAATGATAATTGCAGAAGATTTAGGTCTTATCACCGAAGACGTGGTTAAACTTCTCAAAATGAGCGACTTCCCCGGTATGAAAGTCTTCCAATTTGCATTTATGGGCGACAAAAATTCCCCTCATCTTCCCCATAACTACCCAAATCAATGTGTAGCGTATACAGGAAACCATGATAACAACACTTTGCTTGGATATCTGTGGGAGCTTGATGACAAAACCAGACGCAATATGCTTGAGTATTGCGGCCATAAAGAAGAATCTTGGGAAAAAGGCTGCGATGCCATAATCCGTACTATGCTTGCATCTCACGCAGGGCTGGTTATTATGCCGATTCAAGATTTGTTGGGCTATGGCTCTGACACACGGCTAAACACCCCTGGCAAAGCCGAGGGAAACTGGGGATACAGAATAACAAAAGAACAACTCGACAGCATTGACAAATCAAAATATCGCCGTTTAAACGAGCTTTATTCAAGAGTTTAAAGTCAAGACCACCGACTAACTTTAATTTTTATACATACCTAATATTTCAAGTGGGTTAGATGTATTTTAGAGCATAGTTTTATCGCACTCACTTTTTAATTTTTTCCGTCACATCATAAGCCCTCGTCATTCCATTTGAGAAAACGTGATTTTGAAAAGTTCTATCCTCGTGTGTGCATAACAACCAAGTAAACTATATAATCAATAACAAAGCAAATACCTATTTGATTTTCATATATATTTGTAATATAATTATACATATGAAATTTGTTTTGCAGTGAGCAAAATAGGCATATAATTTAATAAATAAGAGGATTACATATGGCATGGTATGATGAGGCAATATTTTATCATATATATCCCCTGGGTATGACAGGGGCAGAAAAACAAAACTTTTACAATAAGGTAGAGCACAGGCTAAACACTTTGATTCCGTTTATATCTGAGATAAAGAGCCTTGGATTTAATGCTTTATATATTGGTCCGCTTTTTGAATCGGTAGGGCATGGTTATGAAACAACAGATTATAAGAAGTTGGATTCAAGACTTGGCACCAATGAGGATTTGGCTAATTTTGTTGCCGAATGCCACAAACAGGGAATTAGGGTAATATTAGACGGTGTCTTTAATCATACAGGCAGAGATTTTTTTGCCTTTTCAGATATTAAGAAAAACAGAGAATCATCGCAATACAAAGATTGGTATTGCAATGTTAATTTTAATGGGAATAATGAATATAATGATGGATTTTCTTATGATAACTGGGGAGGATATAATCTGCTTGCCAGGTTGAACCAGCATAACTCAGAAGTGAGGAATTATATCAGTGATGTCATTCGTTTTTGGGTCAAAGAGTTTGATATAGACGGAATTCGTTTGGATGCTGCTGACGTTCTTGATTTTAGTTATATGCAGATGATGCGCAAGGTGGCAAATGAAGTGAAGCCTGATTTATGGTTGATGGGAGAAGTTATACATGGCGATTATATTCGCTGGGTTAACGGCGATACCCTGCATTCTGTTACAAACTATCATTTGCACAAGGCGCTGTATTCAGGACATAACGACCACAACTATTTCGAAATCGCACATACTGTAAAACGCTTGTATGTGATGGGCGGCAACCGTCCTGACGGATTAAAGCTATACAATTTTGTTGATAATCACGATGTGGAACGAATTTACACAAAGCTAAACAACAAAAGACACTTTGTCCCTGTTCATATTCTTCTGTATACTCTCCCGGGTGTTCCGTCTGTATATTATGGCTCTGAATTCGGAATTGAA
Organism: Eubacteriales bacterium; assembly: GCA_045577455.1. Lineage (GTDB taxonomy): Bacteria > Bacillota > Clostridia > Oscillospirales > CAG-382 > SIG653. The sequence continues at coordinate 3,610 of JAZNIJ010000142.1, read as the reverse complement.
GGAGAAAAGCAGAAAGGCTCGGATGATTCTTTAAGACCCGCTGTTTCCTTTGAACAATATAAGGATGCTATCCTAAACAATAATTTCACAAATCTTATTTCAAAACTCGGTGAAATACGCTCAAAAACAAAAGCATTATCGTACGGAAGCTATAAAGAACTCCTCTTAACAAATGGTCAATATGCCTTTTCAAGAGATTTTGACGGAGAATCTGTGATTGTAACTGTAAATAACAGCGATGAAGATTTTGAGATGCTCCTTCCTGCCGCAAATGCGAAAGAGTATGTTGGCGCACTTTATGGCGAGCATATATCCGCAAAAGACGGATGTATATGTGTGAATGCAAAAGCAAATTCGGGGGAAATCTGGCTGCCAGACGAAATGGCGGATAAAAAAGTGCAACCAATTGAACTTAATATTGAGGATAAAATAATAATCCCAGAAATTCCGAAGGAAGTATTTGAGCCCCAAAAAGAGGAGTTGTCTGTTATTATTGAAGATGAGGCAAATTTAAATTTAACTCAAAACAAACCATATGAAGAAATGACGGTTGAAGAGCTTCAGAGTGCAATAATAGAAAAAATGAAGTGCAACGGACCTGTTACAGAGCAGATGAGAAAAGATGTTATGGAAAATGTCTATCATGATTCTTTGGTGACATGGGTTGAAAGTTTCAGATAAAGCATACATTTTGACTTTCTGAAAATGCATTTGACCATATCTTAAAAATTCAATACAGACAAAGCAAGACTGAAATGACAAAATCCTGAAAGTCGCATAAATACTGGCTTTCAGGATTTTTGAATTTTCCATTTTTATTAAGATGTGCGCGAAAGATTTCGAAAATTGTAAAATCGCCGAAAGGCGCATCATTACGCCACTTCGATATAAAAAGTTTCTATGTTACTCTCACTGTATGGTCGGAATAGCGCGAAATAGAAAGTTTTTTGTCGAATAGCGCAAAGCCACGCTATTAAAGGGTTTACGAGAAAAATTGTTTTCGCTTCGTTGCGACAGCTTTTGCCAAAAACTTAACTTTTTCTTCTGAAATCTCTTATTTCTGTGCAATTTCAGAAATTGTTAATCTTTTCTTTAAAAGCACCAAAACATTAGACTCATTTTTGCTAAGTTGTTGCTCAAATTGTTCTTCCGCAATTCTGTTTTCGGCTCGTAAATAACCAGAATCAATTAAGCTATTCACAGAATATAAATTAAAACTGTCGTTACTGTCATCATTCAAAGATGCATCCATCGATTTATCCATATTATATTTTACATAATGTCTATTTTTCAACTTAAGCGATTCTTTGGCACGATTAGTAATGAACTTTTCAAAGTCACCAAATGCAGGTGTATATTCCTTTACTGCTTCGCAAATTACAAGAGCAATAATTTGCCGTCGGTCTTCTTTAGGTGTAGTTTTTCCGATTTGAACAAATAATTTGTCTGAAATCGGTTTATAAAGTGCCAGCACTTGATCCAAATCATACTCTTGCTTTTTCTTCCTAAGTACAACTTGACCCGCCCACAGTTTGCTTGATTCATCATATTCAAACTCAAAACATATAGGTAATTTCATTCCTGTTGCCAGGATTTCATCTACCAATCCAAATACCATTCCGTTTTTACACTTTTTGTCCCGTGGGTTCTCTGATTCGGCAATAACCAGCGTTCGTGAACTGGCATCAAACCCGAATTGAATATTTTCGGGTAATTGATTGCGCAGTGGATCGCTCAAAAACAGTTTTTGATTACTTCCTAATGTAGCAGTAAGTTTTTCTTGTTTTTTCGGTTTATTAAACCAGACGATTTTTTCTAAATTTAATTGCATATTTTATGCACCTCCTGATATAATTTTACAGGAAAATGCTTATGTCGACAATTAAATAATGAAAAATAGTGAAAAAATAATGTAAAAATAGTGGAATTTTTATTTTCCTTATGGTATAATATAGTTATCAAAAAGCAAAGGAATGATTTTATGATAAAGGTTACTATAACCAATGACATTCTAAAAAAGATATCTGCTATTGATGAAAATCGTTTTTCTATTAGAACAATTGAATTGCCACAAGTAACAAAAAACAGACTCAGAAAAAACTCCAAGAAAAAAAGTTCATATGCATCGAACAAAATTGAAGGAAATCCATTAACCGAGGCACAGGCAAACGAGGCAATGGAACGAGATGAACATAAGCATTTCTTGAAACCTGAGCAGGAGGTGCGAAATTATTTTCTTGCTCTTAATCTGCTTGAAGAAAAATTAAAATTAAAAACACCTTTTTCCAGGGAACTTCTGTTGGACGTTCAGGCGATGGCTCTAAAAGGTGCTTCAAAGGAGAAAATAGGGTTCAGGGGGGAAATGCCTGCCGGAATGTTATTTGCTGTATATGATTCAGAAAGCGGAACCCCTGAATATATACCGCCGGAATATACAGAAATCCCGTCACTTATTAATGAACTTGTAGAATATGTAAATACAACTGATGACCACCCACTTATTATTGCGGCAGTTGTGCATTATCAGTTGGTTACAATACATCCTTTTGAAGATGGTAATGGTCGTACTGCAAGATTGATGTCTGGTTATATACTCGATTTGTATGGGTACGGATTTAACGGAATAGGTTCTTTAGAAGAATATTTTGCATATGACCCTGATGAATACTACGCATCACTGCAAATGGGGTTACCTGCACTTTACTATTCCGGCAGAGAAAATCCGCCACATCCTGAAATCTGGATTAATTATTTTCTTCGTATGATGGAGTTATATTCAAATAAGGTCTGTGAATTATCAAAAGCATCTACCGAGGATGAATTGGATGGCAGTATATCATATTTGAATACAAAAGAAAAAGATTTATTGGTGTATCTTCTTAAAAATCGTATGTTTGAATTTACGCCTATAGAAGTAAGCAAAAAACTTGGGTGTACAAATAAAACCATTATCAATCGCTGTGCAAAACTAACTTCAAATGGTTTTTTGATACCAAATATTGTAAAGGAGAGAATACGCTCATATTCGCTTAGTAGTTTTTCAAGAAAGAACGAGAAACAGATTATCTCAAAAATCAACGAATAAAACTGCGTTCGATTACATCTCAAAATTTTAATACAGACAGAGCAAGACTGAAACAAGAAAAATCCTGAAAGCCACTATTTAAGCGGTTTTTAGGATTTTTGAGTTCTTGATTTATATACGGATGTTTTCGAAAGATTATAAATATTGTAAAATCCCCGAAAGGCGCATCATTACGCCACTTCGATATAAAAAGTTTCTATGTTACTCTCACTGTATGTACCGTAGATTTTGAAATGCCAAAGCGTTTGGCGGCATCCCTTACGGTACATTTGTTTTTTATAATATAGTTTGCAAGCTCGATAGTTCTCTCTTCAATGTAACATCTCACACATATTGCCTCCCAATGTATATAATCTAATTAAAATATATGCGAGGAGGCAGAGGGATATGTCTTATTTGCAGATGCAAGGTAATAAAACAGCAGACAGTCTGCGGACTGCCTGCTCGTAAATATTTAGAGAAATACAGTGGACTTAACGGCACATGCCTCATTCTTATTCAACAGCTTCATCCAAATCATCAAGC
>JAZNIJ010000141.1:0-32169 GCA_045577455.1 Eubacteriales bacterium | reverse complement strand
AGACGACCGATAACACCCATCATATCAGGTGTTGCGATAACAACGTCGAATTCAAACCAGTTTTCCTTTGTAATCTTTTCAACGTAGTCCTCAGCACCTACGTAGTCAGCGCCTGCATCCTCAGCAGCCTTAGCCTTGTCGCCTCTTGCAAATACGAGAGTACGAACCTTCTTACCTGTACCGTGTGGAAGAACAACTGCGCCTCTTACCTGTTGGTCAGCGTGACGTGAGTCAACGCCAAGACGAACATGAACCTCGATAGTTTCATCAAATTTAGCCTTTGCTGTTTCGCAAACTAATTTCATTGCATCAGTTGGATCATAGAGCTTTGAAGCCTCAATGAGCTCCGCACTTGCGATATATTTCTTTCCCATTTTCATCTCAAATTACCTCCTAATCCTTATTCCTCAACGGTGATACCCATTGAACGAGCTGTACCTGCGATCATGCTCATAGCAGCCTCTAAAGAACCTGCGTTAAGGTCAGGCATCTTTGTTTCAGCAATCTTCTGAACCTGTTCCTTTGTGAGCTTTGCAACCTTTGTCTTGTTAGGAGCTGCAGAAGCTGTTTCAATAACAGCAGCCTTCTTGATAAGAACTGGAGCTGGTGGAGTCTTTGTGATGAATGTGAAGGTACGGTCTGCATAAATTGTAATAACTACAGGAATAATAAGACCAGCATCCTTCTGAGTTCTTGCATTGAATTCCTTTGTGAATACAGGAATTGCAACACCGTGTGCACCGAGAGCAGGGCCTACAGGGGGACCTGGCATTGCCTTACCTGCGGGCAACTGAAGTTTTACATAGCCAACGATTTTCTTTGCCATATTTTTTTCCTCCTTGTGGTTAATTTGTCGGAAGCTTGGCAAGCTCCCTCCCACTATCGCTCTGTTTGAGCTATTTTTTTAAAGGCATCTGCCTTTTCCCGAATAAATTCGGATTTATTTATCCCGCATCAATTGTACAACATGGTTTTTTCGCACTTATTCGGACTTGCATAAAAGCACGCCCGAATATGATTTGAAATATTATATTGCAGTAACTGATGACGAGGGTAAATCAACTTTAGTCTCTCTACCAAAGAGAGAAGCTGTAACAACAACCTTGGTTTTGTCTTCTGAAATTTCTTTAACAACACCAATAAAGCCACTAAGCTGACCATCGCAAATCTTAACGCTATCTCCAACATCGAAATTAAGCTCGATTGATTTAATTTCAACACCAAATCTTTCAACATCTGCCTGAGAAAGCGGAACCGGCTCAGAGCCGGGGCCAACAAATCCAGTTGCACCGATGATGTTTCTGATTATATGCCACATTTCGTCATTCATAACCATTTTTACGAATACATATGTGGGGAAAAGTTTATGCTCAGCAACCTTAATAACACCGTCTCTGTTTTCTTCAACGGTAACTGTTGGTATTTTTACATCAAGAATTTCTTTTTCAAGGCCACGGTTTTCAATTACCTTCTGAATACTTGTTGCAACCTTGTTTTCGTATCCCGAATAAGTATGAACAACATACCAATAAGGTGTATCTTCTCTTCTGATTTTCACCGTCAATACCCCTTTTTGTTAAATTAACCCTTTATAAGGTTAAGAATCCATTCATTAAGACCCTTTAAGAATACAAGGTCAATAACGCCAACAACAATGCCGATTGCTATAAGTGAAGCAATAACAACGCCTGTCTGTTTATATGTTTCTTTCCAAGACTGCCATGAAATCTTTTTAAGCTCACTGCGGTAGTCTCTGAACATCTTTGCGCGTGCATTGCTACCTCTTAACAATATGCTTGTCTTAACCTTGCTTGTTTTGTATCCGATAAACCAAATAAGAAGACCGATTACTGCGATAGCTGCTCCGATAATCATAAGGAACATGTCGGACTTCATAAGCTCTGTGCCGTTTCCGCCAAAGAGGGTTATTGTTTTTTCAGATGTATCTCTGAGTCCACCAAGAAGCGTAATTATACCTGCAACAAATGGCAAAGCACCGAAAACTCTGAGACCTGCTTTGGATTTATCTTCTGGAACATCATCCCATCCCTTTACAACGCCTATTGTCCATGCTATTGAGCCAACAAGCATTATTGCAAAGCCAAGATAAAGAAGGAACAAGCCGGTTGGCACTTCAAGTATCTTTGATGAAACGCCAATCTTACCAATACCTACCATGGATACTATTATACCGGCAACGCCAACAATAAAGCCCGAAAGAGCAACTGCGCCCGGCGATTTTTTCTTTCCCTTTTCCATATTAACTTTATCCTTTCAAATTTTCCTCGCTGAACTTTATAAAACCTTCCTCAACCGTTCCGAACCACCTCTGTTTTACCTTTGCATAACCACTTTTCGCAACGGAACAAAAAAGATTTATTCAGCATATGAAAGCCGTTTACAGATGTAAATTACTTGCTTTCCTTATGTGGTGTGCGTTTGCGGCAGAAGCGGCAGTACTTGTTCATTTCAAGTCTGTCGGGGTCATTCTTCTTGTTTTTCATAGTGTCATAATTTCTCTGCTTGCATTCTGTGCAAACCAATGTTATTTTCACTCTCATTTTTCTTCACCAAAACGGCACTTTCTCTTTAAAGCGCCCTTTCCTTTCTATTCATAATCGTAAGTAGATATATTATAGCGCAAGGCAATGCTTTTGTCAATAGTTTTTTTCTTTTTTTTATAAAAAGATTTGTAAACAAAATTCTTTTTTGCTCACCTTTAAAAAATGCACTAACCAAACTATATGCATATTCCGTAAATTCTACAAGCATTTTCCGTTGTTATTTTCTCAACATCATACGGATTCATATTTTTAAGCTCTGCAATTTTATTTATTACATATTTGATATATGTTGAATCGTTTCTCTCCCCCCTGTACGGATGGGGCGTGAGATACGGGGCATCTGTTTCTGTTAACATAAGGTTAATATCGCAATTTGCAACAACCTCTCTCAACTTTGAGGCATTTGAAAATGTGCAAGGCCCAGAAAAAGACATATACCATCCATGTTTCTGAAGCTGTTTCATAGTTTCAACGCTTCCTGAATAGCTATGAAAGATACCTCTCAGGCCCTTATACTCAAGAACTGTTTCTGCACATTCCCCCACAGCTTCTCTTGCGTGGATAACAACGGGCTTATCCAACGACAAAGCAAGCTCAAGTTGTTCACGAAAAAATTTTCTCTGCACATCTTTGGGAACTGTATCCCAATGATAATCCAGCCCTATTTCTCCAACAGCAACAACCTTTTCTTCTTTCAGAAGCTCTTCCAAAGAGTTAAGATACCCTTTTTCCGCCTTCAATGCATCGTTCGGATGAATACCTGCGGTTGCATATATATGGCTGTACTTTTGAGCAAGCTCCAAAGAACGGTAAGAAGACGGAACATCGCAACCTGCATTTACAACCCCCGTCACTCCACGAAAAGGCAGGGAACGCAAAAGCGATTCCCTGTCCCCTTCAAATTTTCTGTCATCGTAATGTGCGTGCGAATCAAACATTCTTAAAGGGCTTCAAAGAACTTTTTCTCATCAATACGGGCAAATAGAATTTCGCCCTTCTTTGTTTCCCTGTTTGTTGCAGGATATGTTATTTCCAGGGATTCCATAGTCATATCTTCAGGGTTAAAGCTGTATATTTCCGCAATTTTTGCGGCAGTGTCGGGCATAAACGGTGAAAGTAAGGTTGCCGCAAAGCGGATTCCTTCAACCAGATTTGCCATAACTGCGGCAAGGCGTGGCTTCTTCTCCTCGTCTTTTGCAAGCGCCCAAGGCATTGTTTCGTCAATATATTTGTTAAGTGCCTTTACAAACGTAAAAATATCGTCAAGTGCGTCCGAGGTGCGATACGCATCCATATGCGCCTTCATATTTGCAACGCCTTCAAGAATTGCTGTTTTAAGAGTTTTTTCGGGTTCTTCATCGGAAACTGTAACATCCGGAATAACTCCATCGAAATATTTCTGAACCATAGAAACGGTACGGCTGACAAGGTTACCCAATGTGTTAGCCAAATCCGAATTAAAGCGTGCTATAAAGCTCTCGTAAGTAATGCTTCCATCGTTTCCGAAAGACATTTCAGAAAGAAGATAATAACGAACAGCATCAAGTCCAAACAAGCCAATAAGGTCATCGCCATAAAGCACATTACCCTTTGATTTACTCATCTTATCCTCACCGAAAAGCAACCAAGGATGACCGAGAACCTGTTTCGGAAGTGGCTCTCCCAACGCCATAAGTATAATTGGCCAATAAATTGTATGGAAACGCACGATGTCTTTTCCAACTACGTGCAAATCTGCAGGCCAGTTTTTGCTGTAAAGAGGGGAATTCTCCTCTGCATCGAAGCCGAGTGCTGTGATGTAATTTGCAAGAGCGTCAAGCCATACATAAACAACATGACCCTCGTCAACAGGAACAGGAACGCCCCATGTGAATGTGCTTCTTGAAACGCAAAGGTCTTGAAGTCCCGGTTTTATAAAGTTATTGAGCATTTCGTTTTTACGGGATTGAGGAACAATAAAATCGGGGTTTGCTTCGTAATATTCAACCAATTTATCCGCATATTTTGACAGTTTCAAAAAGTATGCGTCTTCTTTGGCTGGGTTCACCTTACCGCCACAATCGGGGCAACAGCCGTCTTTAAGCTGTGATTCCGTCCAGAACGATTCGCAGGGTGTGCAATACATTCCCTCGTATGCACCCTTGTATATATCGCCCTTTTCGTATAACTTCTTGAAAATATTCTGTATTGCCTTTACATGATAATCATCAGTTGTACGGATGAATTTATCATAGGAAATGTTAAACATATCCCAAAGTCCCTTTATTTCACCCGCAACACCGTCTACATATTCTTGGGGGTTTTTACCTGCTCCCTCAGCAAGCTGTTGGATTTTAAGGCCGTGTTCGTCTGTGCCCGTGAGAAAAAAAACGTCGTACCCCATCATTCTCTTGTATCTTGCAATAGCATCCGTGAGAATTATTTCGTAAACATTTCCAATATGGGGTTTTCTTGATGCGTAAGCAATGGCAGTTGTGATATAAAACTTTTCTTTCATATCTTTTTACAACCTCCTGTATTTATATTTTTTATTTTTATTCCAAAGCCAATGTCAAAGGATGCAACGGAAAGCACAAGATAACCTATGCTCAAAACAAAAATAGGTAACGATGCATAAAGAGGCAACTTTGACACAAAAAACAACGCTATAAAAAGGTATAAATGGGAAATCAGGTACTTTTTAAAGTATTGTTTTATTCGCATATATTTCTTTTTTGATTTTCGTATATTTAATCTCACATCTTCGGAAATACTATATCCCAAAAGATAATATATGCTTTTGCACATATTGATAAAGAAAAGGTATAAAGCAAAAAGTTCGGCAACAACAGAAACAACCGTTAAAACATCCTCTCTCACAATAGGGAGAAAACGATATGTTTCACTTGCAAACAACGCCAATACCAAAGCAAAAATCCACCCCGGGCTTATGGAGATAACAAATCCCAAAACCCATTTGCACAACTTTTTAAGATTAAAATATCCTTCAAAAAGCAAATATAAATCTGCTTTTCTTCCTTTAATAAGATGTTTAACTACTTTTATATTGCCAAAATACAGAGGCAAAACAAGTATAATGCCTAAAATGGCAGAAAACAGCTCAAACTTCACCCCTGCGAAAAAGAAGGCAAAATCCAAAAACACATAAGCTCCAAAGGAGGCAAATGTTACAACACCCGTAACAACCCAACACATAACGAGAAAAAGAAAATTATGAAAAAAAACCTTTGTGCATCCCTTTTTGCCTTTTATAATGCGGTCAGATACCGCCTGATTGGCTTTAACATATTTAGTCATAAACGCACCTCCCAAAGGGTATTTTTTCCAAAATTTGTTTTTTTATACCCTTATATGAGGTTGTTTTCACTCTTTTAAATGGGTTACAAGTTTTTCCATTTTTGGGTGGGCAGGTTATTTCATTTTAATGAGGTTACAAACCTTCCTTTGGGTTAATTATAAGTTTTCTCTTCTATTGGGGTATATATTTTCGCTATTTGTTTCATTTATCCGCTTATACTCCCCTTGCGCTTTTTCTCTCGGAGCATTGCAAAAAAATTCGAAAGCAAAGCAGAACATTGTTCTTCCATAACGCCACCAACAACCTGTGGGAAATGGTTGAGGGGAAAATCGCTCATATTAAAAACGCTTCCATACGCTCCCGCCTTCTTATCGTATGCACCGAAAACAACCTTTTCAATTCTTGAATTGACAATTGCACCTGCGCACATGGGACACGGCTCTAACGTTACATAAAGCTGACAATCGTGAAGCCGCCACCTGCCGAGCTTTTTGCAAGCACGTTCAATTGCAACAATCTCAGCGTGAGCAAGGGCGTTGTTTTTGCCCTCTCTCATATTTCTGCCCCGAGAAATTATTTTTCCATCGCAGACAACGATTGCACCAACGGGAACCTCCAAATGCTTCCCCGCAGTCTTTGCGGTTGCTATGGCTTTTTTCATGTAAAATTCGTCGGTCACGGTTTTGTCTCCCATCTTTATGCAAAACACACTTTCAACATTATACTTTCCCTATGCTCTTATAAAGCAATAACATTATATTTCTTTGTACAACACATATATAATTTTCACTACATTTTACCACACACGCGGTTCATTGTCAACACCTTGACAATATGCAATTTCAAAAAGAAACAAAATTCAAATGCAAAAAGCACATAGCAAAAGACAAAGATATCCCCACCTGCACCCGACGAACGACATTGTTCGGAATCAGCAGATGGGGATATAATTTATTCAGCTGTAGCTTCGTTATTAGCAGGGGAATTTGCTTGTTCTGTCACTTTTTGACCGAGAATTGAAGGAAGCTGCATTCCCGACATTGCAAACACCTCATCAAGAGGAGGAACGGACTTCATCATACCTGAAATAAAGTTTGCCGTGGATGTTTTTCCGTCACCGTTCTGACCGCCATCCCAAACAGTAACCTTGTCAATTTTGATATTCTTAACTGCCTCAACCTGAACGCGCATGAGATCTTCAAGCTTATCTGCAATAAGCATTTTAAGAGCGGCATCTGCGTCTCCGCCAACAGACTTAACAACTTCTGCAAAACCTGCGGCTTGTTTTCTGAGTATTTCTTCTGCGCCTCGTGCCTGTGCCTCCATTTTAGCGTATATAGCATCCGCTTCACCCTGTGCTTTTCTTCTTATCTGTTCCGCTTCTGCTTCAGCCGCAAGCTCTAATTCTTTTTTCTTTGCTTCCGCACGAACAATAACGTCTGCTTCCAAGGTTGCCTGTTCTTTATCGCGTCTGGCTTTTTCTGCTGCCTGCTCCGCGGCATATGCTTCTTCCAAAGCTTTTGCGGCCTGAGTTTTTTCAGCAGTTGTTGCAATTTTGCGTGCCTCAGCTTCTTTTTCTTTAAGAGCAGCTTCGGACATAGCTATCTTCATTTTGGCTTCGTTTTCGCCTTCGATAGCTTGTGAATCAGCTTTTGATACTTCTATTCTCTGTTCTTTCTTAGCATTTGCCTCACCGATAGAACCCTCTCTGTCTTGTTCAGCAACGCTTTTCTTTGCATCGTTGATAGCTTTTGCAGCGGCTTCTTTACCAAGAGCAGCAATATAACCCGATTCATCGCTGATATCAGTAACGTTAACGTTAATAAGACGAAGACCTATCTTTTTAAGCTCACTTTCAACGTTTTCGCTGACAGCCGCCAAAAACTTATCACGGTTTGTATTGATTTCCTCAATATCCATAGTAGCAATAATAAGTCTCAGCTGTCCAAAGATAATATCTTTTGAAAGCTCCTGAATTTCAGAAAGTTGAAGTCCCAAAAGGCGTTCTGCCGCATTTTGCATAACTCCGGCTTCTGTAGAAATACCGACGGTAAATCTTGAAGGAACATCTATTCTGATGTTCTGTTTTGAAAGTGCGTTTTTCAAATCGACCTGAATAGATATGGGAGTCAGATCAAGGTATGCGTAAGATTGGAAAACAGGGATTATAAACTCCGCACCGCCATGAATACATTTAGCACTACGGTTTGAACCGTCTTTGTTCTTTCCGATAGAGCCATAAACTACCATGATCTTGTCAGAAGGGCATTTTTTGTATCTTGAGCATATCCAAACGATGAAAGACACAAAAACAAGCACCAATGCGCAAATCAGAATAATAATTGTAGGATTAGTCATTAATATTTCCTCCGTTTAAATAATTATTTTTTATTTTCTTTTAACCACAAGATTAGTTTGACCGCTTAGTCCCACGACGATTATTTCACAACCCGTAGGAATCGGTTCATTTTCGTCTGTAACAGCGTTACGCTCAACATATGTTCCTTGAAGCATAATATTCACCTTTCCTTCTCCCGAACGTGAAGGCGGTACGGTAAGATATACCCTTCCCGCAGACCCTACAGCGTTTCTGTTGTCAGCAGTGCCGTTGCTTTTTAGCTTCATGACAGCTTTAAAAAGATAAGCTATAGCCATCATAACTGCTAAAGCGCAAATAAAAGCTACCGGTATAGTTATACCCAATCCTATTCCTGAAGATCTCATAACAACGCCTACCCAGCCAAACGCAACTAAAAACGCTATTATTCCTCTCACAGTAAAGATATGCAAGCTTTCGATTCCCGATACGTCAGATATATCCGACCCACATTCATCGCATACGCCGCCATCAAGTTCAGCATCGGGCGCATCAATATCAAAATCTCCGTCTGCACCGTCATCCAAGCCAATAAACATAAGTACTGTTTGTATCACCAATACCAATGTAGACGGAATGGCTATACAATAAAACACCTGCAACGCCAGATCCAAAGTATTCCACCATTCAAACAATGACATATAATGTCCTCCCTTTTATTGTAAAGTTGAAAGCAACTCTTTTGATGAATCACGAAGCTCTGAAGATACATGAGCAAAAAGCATAATTTGTAAAATACGAATAAGTCTGTCTTTTGCACCCGGTATCTTTTCTTCAAAGCCGTCCGCCGCCTCTTTGGCGATTTCAAAAACCTTGATATTATTAAATATATCAATATCTTTATAACAAATCATATCAACATATCTGTGATAAAGCTCATCATCCTTTATAAGATCATCGGATTCATCATCCACATCTCCGCCTATAGCATGAACAAGATTACTGATAGACTCCAATGGCAAAGTTTCCCTCAACATATTTATAATAACAATTCTTGCAAATTGCTCTTTTGAATAAAGCTTTTTTACGGGCGAACTAACAAATTTTCGTTTAACCCAATTTTGTATAAGATACGGTTCAAGCCCTGTCATATTTGAAACCTGAGAAAGCGTGATACCCCCAGTAGCAAAAATGCCGTCAAATAAAACTCTTGAATTCCCTTTTTGTAAATTGAGCACTTCAATAGTAGTACCCGGATATTTTTTCGCCATTACATCACCTTCGCCTCAAACCTTCAACTACACACTTTTTTCGAGAAAAACTTTTGCCTATCAAAAGTGATGCCCGATTTTTTCGCTTCTTTAATCCTTAAATACAACTACAGGTTGATCAACAAATCGCAAAACAGTCGCTTTATCTCCTGCTTTAATATTGTCATATTCTTTAGTATGTCTGAATTTTTTGTATCTCGTTTTTCCCTTATTATCTTTCACTAACATCTCTGCAACATATATTGTGTATGTATCATATGTATTACCTGCTTGATGGGAATGATATTTTTTGACCTGCTCTGTTCGGACATTAAAATATGTTACCTCCCCTTCGTATTCCTTCGGGCGAAGAAATTCTGTAAATTTGACCTTATAACCAACATACAGCAAAGCCAATAAGGACAAATATATTCCAATGTAAAATTCTCGCTTCCCAACGAAATACAAACCGACACAAACAGCAGTAAAGAATACTAAACTTCCCAAAAATATCGCAACACTTTTATTTTGAGCTTTCTTTTGTTGAATGCGTGCATCTTTAAGAGTGATCATATTAAACCCTCCCTTCGACAATATAATACCACACGGTCACGTGATTGTCAATAGCAATCTTGTGATTTTTTTAAAAAAATAGTTGAAAAACCATTTTTAAATTTGCAACAACGGTTTCAGCTCATCCTTTAAAGCAATAGAAAAATTATTTGTTCTTCCGATTATCACAATTACAATTACGCAGATAACCGCGAAACTGAATTTTTGCGTTGATTCTTATTGACTTTGATTTGTTTGTATGTTATATTTTAACTGTAAAACTAAAGTTTCACTACTAAAAACCGCGAAAGGAAAAAGCCATGTTAAAAAACGAGAGCTTCAAATACGAATACATACCCCAAAACGAGGGTTATAAAAACCCCCTTTCCCCCGTTATTGATAACGCAGACCCATGCATTGTTTATTGTCAAAAAAACAAATGTTATTACGGTATCTCAACAGGGCATACAACTCTTACAATGTATAAATCCAAAAATTTCGCTGATATGTTCAATTCTTGTGAATCCAAAGTGATTTACGAAGCAAACGATGCAGATGAAACATACGGTTTTCTTTGGGCACCTGAAATGCACTTCATTGACGGAAAATGGTACATTTACACAAGCACCCACCAGACAAAGGAAAATATGCGGTTTAAACACGTTATTTGCCTTAAAGCAAAAACAGATGACCCATTTGACGGTTTTGAGCTTGGAGGGCATATCAACAAAGACCTTTTGGCTATAGACCCAACAATTTATCAAGATAAGAAAAACGGAAAACTCTATATATGCTACTCTGCCGTTCTTGACCATCAGCAAAAGCTCGTTATTCAAGAAATGAAAAGCCCAACAGAGCCGACAGGAGATTACACCGTTATTGCAGAAGCGGTTTACGATTGGGAGCTTATAAGAAAGCCACCTATTAACGAGGGCGCATATTTTATTGAAAAGGATGGCAGACTTTTCATCGTTTATTCGGGTAACGGCTGTTGGAACGACGATTATGTTTTGGGTATACTTGAATTCAAGGGCGGAGATATGCTTTCGGCTGATAATTGGGTTAAAGACCCAACTCCATTATACACAAAGGGGAACGGAAACTATGGACCGGGGCACGCAACATTTTTCTATTCACCCGACGAAACCGAGCTTTGGATCTGCCACCATTGCCTCCACGAAAGCAATCCAGAGGTTAAACCAATGACAAGACATTGCCATTGCCAGAAGGTTTTCTTTGACGAAACGGGATTCCCACATATGGGTATGCCTGTTCCACAAAATACATTCTACGCAATACCATCTGAAAACAAATAATTGAATGTTTTTCTTTCCCGAAAGATAAACAGATTAACCAATTTTATCACTTGAACAAATAACAAAAAAACGGATGTTGCAAAATTGGATTTACGATCTACAAACAGCTTTTCAGCTCTTGCAGAAGGTAACCAAGTTGCAACATCCGTTTTGTTATTTTAAATATTTCGGTTTTGAGTTTATTGGTCGAATCGACAATCATAGATGGGACAAAAATGCCCATAATTTTTTCAGTTTATTTTCGGTTTTCGAACTAATTCTATATACGATTTATTGCTTAATTTTAAACCATCAAGTAAAAAACCTTTGCAACAAGAAAATAAGCAGATACACAAAAGCGAAATAGAAAATAAGTTTAGGGAAAATCATCCATTTTCTTCTTTCCTGCGCTGCTTGTTGCTTTGCAACCCTCTCTAAAACCTTTTGGTATTCTTCAATTCTTGCTTCTCTTTCTTCGGGGCTTTCTTCAATTTGGTTAAGCTCATATTTGGAACGCCTCATCCTTGTATAAGTAACCTCTGCCTCTTGCTTCATACGGTCAGTTGCAGAGTTGAGGGTTGATTCTTTTAAGTTTTTCATTTGCCACTCTTTATCCCGACCGCATTTTATACAAGCTGTATCCGAATTAAGGTTTTTGTTTCCGCAACAACAAAGCCACATAAATTCGCTTTCCTGAGGCAAAACAGTTGTTGGATGCTCCTCCTCTTGTTTCATATATATATTAAAGTGACGAAACGCAAAGAGTGTATCCTCGTCAAAGGAGCTAAGGGTTCTTGCTCTATTTTTGCCGTATAAATAATCATAGGTTTTCTTTTCACCGTTTTCAAACTCAGCATATGCAAACTCAACCGTCATCTTGGTGAAATACTGATTTGGCAAGGGAATTAAAACATAAGAACCAAAAATCTTACTGTATTCAACTGAATTTACAAGTTGCTTTTCCGAGACAGTTTCTTTTGTAACTTCATCTATATGTTCAATCATACCGAAGCCGATATCACCCGACGGATATCTGAACTCTATGTTTTTATACGGCACAACAGAATTACTATACAGGTGGAGCTTTATTCCAACAGCGGTTATTGGAATTTTTGATGTGCTTTGAAACCTGAAAACAGCAAAGTATTCGAAGGTTTCCAAATCGTTAAGCACATATCCCTCTAAAACCTCAGCAGGTAAAATACCTGCCATTTGTGAGAAATCAAGATACTCAATAACCCTGTAACACCTGAGTATTTCTGTTCGTAACGCTTCTTTATATTTTCTTATTGCCTTTCTTTGGTTTTGGGATTCTTTCATAATCTTCTCCAACGCTACAAGCAACATTTCTACAGCTCAAAGTCAACCTTGATACAAAATTGACTTTACACTCCGTACTATTTTATCAAAATTTTATATTTCAACAATCTCATCGGGAAGAGCAGTGCAGAGACGCACATCACTTTTACCTTTTTCCACATCAACAAATATACCCTTGGAATTAAGAACTCCTCGACTTTCTCCAAATGCAATATGGGGTTTATTATTTGTTTTGCTAAGATGGGCAAGAACAAAGTTTTTTGTTCCACCCCCAACTAACTCAGGCAGGAAATTGGAACAATCGAAATTTGACAAATGTCCGTTTTTGCCCATAATTCTTTTTTTAAGAGTGTATGGGTATGGGCCATTTTTCAGCATTTCTGAATCATAATTTGACTCTATAACAACATTTTCACATCCTAAAAGGCATTTTCTTACATTTGGGGTAAGATGTCCTATATCGGTTGCATAGCCCAAAGCAGTTTTTTCATCCTCAATTCTGAAGCAAACGCTTCCCAAAGAATCGTGAGGAGTTTCAAACGCTGTAATTTTCATTGATTCAAAGGAAACGGAGCTTCCATTTCCGTTTTCAACAAGAAGCTCATCCGCCCAAGGAGCAGAGACAGCAATATACTCCAAGCTCTTTGGCGGCACATAGACGGGAATTCTTCTATGACGGCAGATAACATTAAGACCCTTTATATGGTCTATATGCTCATGAGTTATAAATATTGATGAAATATTTTCAAGAGATGTGCCGAGCTTTAAAAGTGATTCTGAAATTCGTTTTGCTGTTAGCCCTGCATCAATCAATATTTCCTCTTTTCCGCTTTTTATATAACAGCAATTACCTTCCGAAGAAGAAAACAGCATATATGCTTTCATAAATTCTCCACTTTTCAATCAACAAAACGGCACAGATGTGCCGTTTTGCTAATATAATTTTCTTTAATTACAACTTACATTAAGGGTTTATCAATTTGAAAACGCTTTTAATGCAGGAACCATATTATTGACTTCATTTCTTGCTTCGTTTGAATTCAAAGTTAAATCACCATAGCTGAACAAAGCAACACCCTTGCATTTGGGTAAGCTGTTATCGCAATGCTGAATCTGTCTCTTTATAACATCATCCGATGTTGCCCATTCCGGACCGTCATAAGAAGTTCTGGATTCGGGATTGGTTGCCTTATAAAGAGCAAGACCAACATAGAATTTAACTGAGCTTGATGTTACAATGTTAGACCATTCCTGTGCAATGTTGCTGAACGGCTCCGACGGATGACGGAAGTCGTAATAAAGCTGCGGCATAATATAGTCGATATAATTACTGCTCGATGCCCAAAGGCGAACATCAGCACAGTGATAATTCACAACTCTGTTTGGCTCACCTGCAGGAGAAACGCCAAACACTAAATCTATATCAACAGATTTCGTTGTTGAATAAAGACCTGAAACCAAAAGGTTCATATTATATCTTCTGAAATTGAAAACATTCTGGAAGCCGCTTGCGTTGTATGCCGCTTGGTCAAAATAAGATTCCGTTGTGGGATAGAAATAGTCATCAAGGTGCAAACCGTCAACGGCATAATTTGCAAGAATCTCTCTTGCACCGTCAAGGATGAGCTGACGAACTTCTGCATATGCAGGATTGAGATAGAGATATTCTCCAACCTGAACAACATATGTTCCCCTTTTGTTCTGATACCACTGCTTAATCTTATAATTGTTTGAAACGCCCGATATTTCAGAAGGTGTCATCAACCTCAAAGGGTTAATCCAAGCATGAACGGAAAGGTTCAGTTTATGTCCTTCTTCGATAGTTATTGCAAGGGGGTCATAGCTCTTTGTTGCAGAAGCGTTGTAACCTGCTCCGTATGAGAAAACATATTTAGACCATGGGTAAAGGTTGGACCTGTATGTTGCATCACCGTTTGGACGGCACTGTACAAACACAGTGTTAAATCCCTTGTTTGAACAGTTTTGCAAAACACTCTTTATGTTTGCTCTGAATGTTGTTTCGGAATTTGTTGCCCAAATTCCAGTAAGGTCAAACTGAGTGAGCCATATTGCCTTCATATTGTTAAGATAATTAACTCTTGTTGTGTATTGCTTACCCTTACTTACAACAACAGTGACGGTTGTTCCGGGAATCTGCTTGCTTGATTCGGGAGTTTGAGAAATAACATAACCCGGCATAACAGTGTTGCTGTATGCGGTTGTTTCGTTATAAACAAATCCCTTTCTTTCAATTTCTATTTTAGCATTTTCTGCAGTATAACCAACGACATCGGGAACGGTTGTTTTATGAACATATTCAGGTGAAACCTTGTTTACTGTATATGTTCCTGCAACCTGTCTTTTAATCATTATGTAGTCTGTAACGGTAAGAACACCGCTGTTGTCTGCATCAGCCGCAGTTTCACAGGCATCATTAAGAGTTACACCCTTTTTGAAATATGCTTTAAGGACGGCGCAGTCATTTGCTGTTACTTTTCCGTTTGCATCAACATCACCGCTAACAATAACCGTGAGAGAATCGAGAACAGAATTTCCGTTCATGAGCTTTAAAACGCTTCCTGAAGGAATATATGCAGAATTCATAAGTCTGTTTCCTGAAATATCAGTTACAGTTATGTTCTGACCCGCAAAAGTGGTTTTGAAAGCACTTACGGTTGTGTTCCCCTTAACACCAAAAAGATAGTTTTTGGCGCGATAAACCGTATAACCGCTATCGCTTGATGGTGTAAGCTCATCCGCTAACCCCGTGAGGGAAACAGACGAAAAAACGGCAACCATCATAATTATTGACAAACAAAGAGAAATAATCCTTTTTTTCATAATTCAACCTCTTGTTTACGAATTTCGATTCGGATAAAAATCCTCAACATATACTATTATACATATTTTTGTCAGATTTTTATAAACTTTTTTCAGTATTTATATCACTTTTTTGTAAATTATTCTACAGGTAGAGTTACTTTAAACTCTGTTCCCTCTCCCTTTTCACTTTTAACGGTGATTTTTCCGCCACAAAGTTCTGTTATACGCTTAACAAGAGGAAGCCCCAAGCCGCTTCCACTATCGTTTCTCGCCTTATCAACGCGATAGAATTTATCAAAAATTCTGGGGAGATGTTCGGGAGATATCCCCTCTCCACTGTTGAATATTTTAACAACAACATTATTATCCTGTTTTTTTAAGGTTATCTTAATTTTACCTCCAACAGGGGTAAATTTAATTGCGTTATCAATAAGGTTTGTCCATATTTGAAAAATCAAGCTCATATCACCGTTGAACTTTAGTTCTTCAAGGTCAAAAATTGGCTCAATTTCTTTATTTACCCATCTTGTTTCAAATGTAAGAAACGCCTGTCTTATTTGCTCGGAAAGTATAAACTCTGTTTTGTTAAGCACCATATACTGATTTTCAAACTGAGTTAAAGCAAGCATCTTCTCTGAAAGCGCGTTAAGGCGGTCAACACCCATAATTATGTTGGATATACACTCATCCCTTTCAGCAGGCGACAGACCGCCATCGCTCAAAAGCTCCGCATACCCCTTTATTTTGCCAAGTGGGGTTTTGAATTCGTGAGAAACACTTGCACCAAAATCCCTTCTGAATCCCTCAACCTTTTCAAGCTCAGTCATCATAAGATTAAAGTTTTTTCCAACGTTTGCAATTTCCTCTATAAAGCTATTTTCGGAAATACGGGTTGAAAAATCACCCTTGGCAATCTTTTTCGTTGCTTCAGAAACCTTTCTTATCGGTGTTAAAAGGGTTCTTGAAACGACCATAGAAAGCACAGTTGCAACAAGAACGCTTGTTACCGAAAAGGGAATAAAGCCCGACATTCCGTAATGAGGATTGATATATCCTCTTTGATATGCCAAAGCAAAGGCAACTATCATAATAGTTAGCGTTACGCTCATTATGGCAAAAGTTAAAAATGTAAAAATTATCCATAACTTTCTGCTTTTTATATGCTGATTTATTTTCATATCATCACTTCTTTTTTATTGCCTTATATCCAAGCCCTCTGACAGTTACAATCTGGAAATCCTCGTTATCTCCAAATTTCTCTCTCAAACGGTTAATATGCACATCAACGGTTCGTGCATCAGATTCGCTATCCATTCCCCAAAACTCATCCATAAGCTGTTGACGGGTGAAGATATGACCCGGCTCAGAAATCAACTTATACAGTATGTAAAACTCCTTTTGAGGAAGCGAAAGCTCCGTTTCACCGTTTTTCACCGTAAGATAATCATATTCAAGAACGGTATTTCCAACAACAATTCTTCGCTCGTTCACAATTCTTGCGCGCCTTAGCAACGCTCCAACACGCAAAACCATTTCATTTGTGTCTATTGGCTTAACCATATAATCATCCGCACCCGACGAAAATCCCTGACTTTTATCCGCAAAAGAACCCTTTGCGGTTATCATTAGTATTGGAATTGTGAAATTACTCTCACGCAACATTTTTGTAAGCTCAAACCCATCAATACCCGGCATCATTATATCGCATATTAAAAGGTCTATGTACTCCCTGTCCAATATTTCCAAGGCATCATCCCCATCGACCGCAGGGAACGCCTTGTATCCGTTTCTTTCAAGAACAGTGCAAAACAGCTTTCTTAATTCCCTATCGTCTTCCGCAACTAAAATATTGAACATTTTTGTACCCCCCTTATCAATAGCTTCCCGAAATCACACATATCCGAAGCTTGAACCATGTACGGCTCCACACATATCCGAAGCTTGAACCATACTTTGCCAAGCATCAAATTACCCGCACGAACCCAAACGAAAGTCGGCTTTAAATCCACATACGGGAAGTGGCTTTGCCCCTCCCCGTATTTTTACTTTACAAACTTACCTTTGCAAATCAACTTGCTTTATCCAACTTAAAGGTTATTGTAATTGTTTCGTTTGTTTTTCCGTCTCTTGACTGTCTGAATATTTTTGCACTTACTTCTTTGCCTGCACTGTGTTTTTGAAGCTCTGCTCTAAGCTCATCAATGCCTGCAACCTTAACACCGTTAAATTCAATGATTATATCGTACAAATCAAGACCCGCTTCATAAATAGCGGATTTTTTATCAACAGAGGTTACAAACACACCGTCGGGAACTTCGTCTCCCAAGTTATACATATGCTTAACCTCACTGACATCTCTGCCCGATATTCCAAGATAAGCGGCAGAAACAGCATAGTCACTGTCGGGAGCATCCTTGCCCTCGATAAGCGCCTCAACCACCTCCATAGCACCGTTTATCGGAATTGAGAAACCGATACCCTCGTATGAAGAAACAAGCTTCATATTGTTAACGCCAATAACCTCACCCTTCATATTGAAAAGCGGGCCGCCCGAGTTACCGGGATTTAGCGTTGCATCAGTTTGAATAAGGTACATTGTTCTTTTAACATTACCGTTATCACCAAATACTTCAATTTTCCTGTTAAGACCCGAAATAACTCCGTATGTGAGAGTTCCTGCATATTCAATTGCCGATGGTGTACCTATAGCAATAACATCTTCGCCTATTCTCAACTTGCTTGAATCACCGATTTTTACCGCCTTGACCTCTTTCTTCCCGTCAAGCTTAAGAACGGCTATATCATATGTTTCATCAGACCCAACAAGGGAAGCTTTCACTTTATCGTTATCGTTGAAAACAACCTCTATCGTTTTAGCACCGTCAATTACATGATGGTTTGTTACGATATATCCACCGTCGATAACAAATCCGCTTCCCAAGGATGACCCTTCCTGAACCTGATCACCCCAAAAGCCGGGAACAACCGTTTCGACACTGCAAACGATGCTTACACAGCTATCTATGCAAAAATCGTACAGATCCGCAAGTGATGTCTTTGTGTTTGTTACCTGAAATTCATCACCGCTCTGTTTGTTGTCGTTTTGCAAAGACGCCTCTGCATCTTCCTCCGATTCTGCCTCGGATGCTTCACTTTCCGCAGCGGATGTTTCTCCCGCTGCCGCCTCTGCATCTTCTGCAGATGATACTGAAGAAGATATATCTTCACTTGAATTGTTAACAGGCGCACCCGGGTCGCAAGAAGCAAACGCCAAAGCAATGCATATAACTAAAGATAATATACCAATTCTTTTCTTGTTCTCCATTTTTTATTTACCTCGAATTCATTCACCAACAGCATTCAATTCAAAGCTGTATTCCAAATATTCGCCTTTTTTGTTTCTGCCTTCTCTGTAAACCTTAAGGGTTACTTTTTCCTTTGGACTGCATTTTTTTATCAACTCCGAAAGCTGTTCAGCATCTGTTATTTCGGTTCCGTTAAATTCTGTAATTACATCGTATGCACTGACGCCTGCTTTATACGCGGCAGAATCCTTTTGAATGATTTTAATTAAAACACCCTTTGGTGCAGAATCTGAAAAGCCGTATGTTTTTTTAGCGTCTTCATCCAAAGTCAAGCCGCTTATTCCAATCTGAGCACCACCTTTTACGTAGCTTGAATCTGCATAATCGGATTTTCCTGTTGATATCAGCGAATTGATAATGGGCAAAGCTCCGCTGATGGGAATTGCAAACCCGATACCCTCATAGGTATCCATCAATTTCATTGTGTTTATCCCTATAACTTGCCCATACATATTGAATAATGGGCCACCTGAGTTTCCGGGGTTTAAGGTTGTATCTGTCTGTATCATATAAAGGGTTCTCACAACCTGCCCATCATTGTTTTCAACCGTAAGCTCTCTGTCTTTTCCCGAAATAATACCGAAGGTCATTGTTCCGTAAAGCACCTCGTTAGATGGCGTTCCAATTGCCATAGAAAAATCACCAACACGAACTTTATCAGAATCTCCAATGGATGCAGGATAGAGCTTTTTATCGGATTTTATTTTAACAACGGCAACATCGCAATCCTCATCGTTGCCAATAAGAAGAGCGTTATATTCAGTACCATCATAAAAACGCACCTTATAGCTTTTGGCACCCTCAACAACATGGGAATTTGTTACAATATATCCATCCTCGGAAACAACAAATCCGCTTCCCATTGAATAAGATATGTTTGTCTGCCCCAAAATCTTTGTTTCAACAGTACAAATAACGGTTACACAACTTTTCTGTGCTAAATCGTACAACTCAACCTTATCAGTGAAAATTTCGTTTTTCGGTTCTTCAAACTCAATATGCTCAATAACGGAAGAAGTGTATTCATGGGACGGCAGACCGCTGTTTTCTTCGTTGCTTTCCGCACCGTTAATACCTCCCATATAGTGCTCGGCAAGATAAACTGCAACAACTGTACAAAGTGCAATCATAAAGCAAACAAGCGGCCAGAAAATTACTTTTCCTTTTTTAACAGTTGGAATAGTATTTTCCGAATTATTGTTTTCATAGTTACTTCCAAAGCCGTTTTCGCTTTGATTGTTTCCGTAGTTACCGCCGAAGTCGTTTCCCCTTTGGATGGGTCCGCCTTCTTTATTGAAATCGTCCTGCACGGGGGGTTTACCATGATAAACTCCGCTTTGAGCATCCCAATTGATTGTATCTGTATCTTTTTCAGACACTTCAACATCATCTTCTGCAGGGGAATCCTTAATAGTATCATCGCAACAACCATCCTGCTCTGCAATCGGCTCTATAACCTCTTTTTCAGGAGCTGAAATGTCCTGCTCTGCAATTGGCTCTATAACCTCTTTTTGGGAAGCTGAAACATCCTGCTCTATAACAGGAGTTTTATGGTTGCTTTCCAAATGTGGATTTGATTCTGAATTTGCACCGCTACTTTTTGGAGCAGTGTCATAAGGAGACGGAATATTATCCCAGAAGCTATTTTTTGCTTCCTTGTTTCCGTTTTCTCCGTTATTATATTTGTTAAAATCACTCATATATTTAACTCCGTAATTTTGCGAGAAAGACAACTTGATATATAAAATGCATCTTTCAAATAAATAATAACAAGATTCACTTAAAGAATTCTTAAAGACTGCATTTTAATTTTATAAACTTTTTTAAAAAAGGTTTGTTTATTATCATTTACTTTAATCAATACTGACCTTTAAACACATAAACAACGCCTGTGTTGTTATAGCTTTCTTTAAGCCATACCGAATTAAAATAGCTACAGGTATATTTTGTTACCGTTGGATTTGCAGCATCAACATATGGGTCATTCACAATGTAATGCTCAACGCCATCAATTACTTCGTAACCAACAACGAGAACTATATGCCCTGCAGAGGTAAGGTAAGTTGAACAGCCAATTACATATCCCTTTGAAAGAGCATATTTAATCATATCCTCGGTATAAAAATCACAGAAAGCATAATAACCCTTTGAAGCATATTCTGCAACAGAGAAAAGCCAGTTTCCATATCCCTCATACTCATTGTCATATGTTCCAAGGGCAGTTTCTACTGTTGTCTGATTGAACCCTGCATATTCAAGTGCCATTGCAGATGTTGTTGCACTGCACATAACACCACCGTCTTTTCCATTTTCGGGAGCTATCTGTGAACGCATTGGAGCTGGATTCCACACATAGGATGGATATTCACCCGGAGTTGCAACATTCATTGACGGCGACGCAATAGTAATATTCTCAACAACAGGAATATTATCCCCATCTTTTGTTATTATTATTTTATATCTGATATTTCCCGTTGTGGTTTTTGAAGGGGTGAACGTATCAACATTCATTGAGCCGAAAGAATTTTCCACGCCTTTACTTGTTGAAACACCGTTTTTATCTGACCAGATACCGTATGTGAAATAATCGCTCCATTCACCGCCAACAGCTTCATATGAAACCAAAACCTGCATTTCGCCGTTTCCGCATATTGCATTCCACGAAATAAGCATTGTTGCAAAGGCACCAACATTCAAAACATCGCTTTCAAAATATCCTGTGTTAAGTCCGTCCTTCGTTTCAAGGGTAAGACGGCCGCTTATATCCACAACTGTTCCAAAATGAACCCCTGCAAAATCCCTTGCTTTTATTGTTTTTGAATTGAAGTTAACTGGATTTGATACCGTATTGTTGGCATATCCCGATTTATCTTCTGCATATTTCACTGTTCTTTCCTCCTTGGGTGTGTTCCCTCTCCGCCATAGATTTATTATGACGGAGAAAAAACATTTTTATAAATCTGTTGTTGGTTTAATATTTGCCCTGGAAAACATAAACAACGCCCTTGTTGTTAAATTCTTCCTTGAGCCATACAGAATCAAAATATTCACAAGTATAACGAGATACCTCTACTTTTGATGGCTCAACACTTGGGTCATTCACAACATAATAGTCAACACCATCAATTGTTTCATACCCTACAACAAGAACAAGGTGTCCGGATGGGGTAAGATTTGTTGAACAGCCAATAACATATCCCTTTGAAAGAGCATATTTCATCTGTTCAGGGGAATAAAAATCGCAGAATGTATAATATCCGTGAGAAGCCGCTTCGGCAACGGAGAAAAGCCAGTTTCCGTAACCGCCAAACTCTTTATCGTATGTTCCCATTGCAGTATCAAATGTGGTTTGTTTTGTTCCCATATGTTCAAGCCCCATTGCAACAGTTGTGGAGCTGCACATAACTCCACCGTCCGCACCGTTTTCGGGTGCTAACTGAGAACGGAGAGGAACTTCGTTTATATGACTTTCAGGATATGTGAGGGAAGACGCTTCCTTCATTGTTGACGTTGCAATAGTTATATTTTCAACAACAGGAACATATATTCCGCTTTTATTAAATGTAATTTTCACCTTGATTTTTCCTGTTGTTTCTTTAGAAGTAACAAGAGTGTCAACATTCATATCTCCAAACTCGTTGGATGTGCTTTTACTTGTTGAAACACCGTCTTTATCAGACCATGTTCCAAAAGAGAAATATGGACTCCACGTTCCGTCTGCACATTCAAAAGAAACAAATGTTGTTGTTTTTCCGTTTCCTGCAACAGCATTCCACGAAATAAGCATAGTATCAAATTTTCCAACTTCAATTTCGTCACTTTCAAAGGATGCAAAGAATTCATCTGTTGCAACGTCCATTGTAAGACGTCCGTTGGAATCTATAATGGCTTTTGTGAATGTTCCCTTGAAATCCTTTGCTTTTATTGTTACAGAATTGAAATTCAGATTTTCTGTCTGAGTGTTGCTTAAATATCCCGATTTATCCTCGGCATATGGGCTGAATACTTCTTCTTTTGATACTTCTTCGGAAACTGCTTCGGATGTTATTTCAGAAACCACTTCAGATGGTGCTTCGGATTTTTCCTCAGAGCCACCGCAGGAAGTAAGAACGGAAGTTATTATAAGAGAAGTTATTAACGCAGACAATATTTTTCTTTTTTTCATTGCTTTATCTCCCAATTATTTTTTATCTGTTGGCTTTGAGTCTTTAAGCTCAACAATACGGTTGAACCTGCCCTCATATTTGGAATCCTTGCAGAAATAACCTGTTCTCACAAACTGGAAGCGGTCGCCTGCTGCAGCTGTTTCAAGACATTTTTCTGCCTTGCAGTTTTTAAGAATCTTAACAGAATCAACATTGAGATAATCATCAAATGTCTGTCCTTCGGGAATTGCACCTGTGTTTTCTATGGTGAACAGCTTTCCAAACTCTGCAACCTCACAGTCAATGCAGTTTTCTGTGCTGAGCCAGTGGATTGTTCCCTTAACTTTTCTTCCGTCAACAGGATTTCCGTTTTTTGTTTCAAGGTCAGCAGTACAGATAATTTCTGTAACATTTCCGTTTTCGTCGGTTTTAACTTCCTTGTATTTGATTATATACGCACCCATAAGGCGAACTTCTCCGTCTGGTTTCAAACGGAAATACTTTGGAGGTGGGTCAAGAGAAAAATCGTTTCTATCTATGAAAAGCTCCTTTGTAAAGAGAAGTTCACGCTTTCCTGCTTCAGGGTTGTTGGGATTATTTGAGGTTTCAAAATATTCTTTTTTATCCTCAGGGTAGTTTTCTATAACAACCTTAACAGGGTCTGTTATAACAATTCTTCTGAGAGCGTTTGCGTTAAGCTCATCACGGATACAGCTTTCAAGAAGTGCTATATCAACTATGCTGAAATTCTTTGCAACGCCTGCTTTTTTAACAAATTCAAATATGGATTCAGGTGTATAACCCCTTCTTCTGAGACCGCAAAGAGTTGGCATACGAGGGTCATCCCAACCGTCAACAACATTTGTTTCAACAAGGCGACGAAGGTAACGCTTGCTCATTACCGTGTTTGTAACATTAAGACGAGCAAACTCATATTGATGTGGCTTCTTTTCAAAGCCGATGCTGTTCACAACCCAATCGTAAAGGGGTCTGTGGTTTTCAAACTCTATGGAGCACATGGAATGGGTTATTCCCTCCAATGCATCCTGTATTGGATGTGCAAAATCGTAAAGAGGATAAATGCACCATTTGTCGCCCTGTCTGTGATGGCTAACATGAAGGATTCTGTATATGGCAGGGTCGCGAAGGTTCATATTGGGGGATGCCATATCAATTTTTGCTCTGAGGGTGCAAGCACCGTCTGCAAACTCACCGTTTTTCATTCTTTCAAAAAGTGCAAGGTTTTCTTCCACGGTTCTGTTTCTGTATGGGCTTTCCTTTCCCGGCTCAACAAGAGTTCCTCTGTATTCCTTCATCTCGTCTGCGGAAAGGTCACAAACATATGCAAGACCTTTTTTAATAAGCAAAATCGCATATTCGTAGCACTTGTCAAAATAATCGCTTCCGTAGAAAATACCGCCGTCGGGATTCGCTCCGAGCCATGTAAGGTCACGGTATATGCTCTGAACATACTCGTCATCCTCTTTGGATGGGTTTGTATCGTCATATCTCAAATTAAAGCTGCCACCGTATTTTTTAGCCGCTGTATAGTTGATATATATTGCCTTTGCGCTTCCTATGTGAAGGTATCCGTTTGGTTCGGGTGGGAATCGGGTGTGAATTTTTTCCACATTTCCTTCTTCTAAATCTTTTTCTATAATTTCATAAAGAAAGTTAGTTGTTTCTTCCATTTTCAATAAACTCCTTAATTCTGTTTTCAACAAGTTCTTTTCCCATAAGCTGCATAACAGCATAAAGGTCGGGGCTGTTTGTTCTTCCCGTAACGGCAACACGGATAAATGTGCTTACATCTCCAACATGACCCTTATATCCTTCGGGCGATGCTTTATATGCTTTAACGTCGGGGCAGAACCCGTATTTTGCACCGATTTCCTTAACCTTACCAAACCACGCTGTCTGATCGTCTCTGCTGTCGTATGTGTTTATATAGTCGCAAAGAATGTTTTCAATATCTTCTTTGGAGAAATCGCCCGGTATTTCTTCTTCGCGAACAAAAAGCTCGGGATAGAAAAAGCTGATAAAGGGTTTTACTTCGCACCATGTTCCAAAGTCTTTTCTCGATTTGTTGCCGCCTCTGCCAATTGCAAGGATTCCCTTTGCATAGTCGGGAGCTTTTTCAAGTATGTTGTAAAACTCAACGTCATAAACCTTTGCCCAGGCAGAAAGCTCAGAATAAACCTGTTCTGCGGTCAATTTTGAAACTGTGTTTTTGCTTATATCGTTAAGCTTTGCAATGTCAAACAATGTTCCCGATGCACTCATTTTCTTTATTGAGAATGGGAAATCGGTATAAGATGCTTCTTTGTTCCCTCTCCTCCATTCCTCAAAGTTGGAGTTAAGGCAGGTAAGCACATATTCCATAACGCTGTCGGGGGTGTAGCCCTGTTCAATGTAATAGCTGAGCCCTGCGCCCATATCACGCTTTGAGAGCTTCTTTTTAACGGTTTTAACGCTTCCGTCTTCGTCTTCAATTTCAACTGCTTTCATAAGCTGTGAAATGTGAAGGTATTTGGGAGCTTTAAAGCCAAGAGCCGCAAATATCTGCAAATGGTATGGCAAGCTGGGAAGCCATTCTTCACCTCTTACAACGTGAGTTGTTCCCATAAGATGGTCGTCAACACCGTGTGCAAGGTGGTATGTGGGCATACCGTCACGCTTGAGCAATATATGGTCTATGTGATTTTCCGTAATCTCGATTGCACCCTTGATAAGGTCTGTAAATTTGATTTTATTTTCAGGGTTTCCGTTGGATTTAATACGCAAAACCCATTCTTTGCCCTGTTTTATGTTTTCTTCAACCTGCTCCAAGGTAAGGTCACGGCATTTTACATACTCGCCCCAATACCCTGTTACGACCTTCTTTTCTTCCTGTTGCTTTCTTGTTTCGTCAAGCTCCTCGGCGGTACAGAAGCAAGGGTATGCTTTACCCTCTTCAACAAGCTTTTTGGCGTATGCACGGTATATTGCCTTTCTCTCACTCTGTCTGTATGGGCCGTATTCACCAGGGTTCATAATGCTTTCGTCAAAGCTGACGCCAAAATATTTATATACATTTATAAGGTCTTCTTCTGCACCTTCAACATACCGTTTATCGTCTGTGTCTTCAATTCTCAAATAGAAAACACCGCCGCTCTGATGAGCAAGCCGTTCGGAAACAACAACGGGAAACATACTTCCAAAATGAACAAACCCTGTTGGGCTTGGTGCAAATCTTGTTACCTTTGCCCCTTCGGGAAGGTTTCTCTGCTTGTATTTTTCCTCATAATATTCTGTTGTTTTATCAACATCGGGAAATAAAAGTTGCGCTAACGCCTTATAATCCATGTATTATACCTCTTTATAATTTATTTTATACATAAACATTAACTCTGTTTTAATTTATTCTGCACCCTTTACCTCTGCAAGGTATGCGTTATATTCTATCATCAGTTTATCAACCAATTTGGCAATTTTGGTAAGGTGCCTTGCGTTTTCAGAATCGTTTAACTTTGTTCTTCCTGTCATAATTGCAACAACATAATTCTGTTCACCGTCAAAAAGCACACCTGCATCGTTGTAACCGTTGGCACTCCATCCCGATTTGTGAAGGTTTTCACATCGGGGAATTGCCTTCCAAAGCTCGTTGTATCTTGCATTGTAAAGCTCTTTGTATAGCTTTTCCGCATAGGATGACTTTGATATTGTAACATAATGATATATTTCACGCCAAATTAGTGCCATTTCGTAGGAAGTGAGATGTCCCCAGTTTCCCGAACTTATTATGTCTGCGCACCCAAGAGAATTTACCATATCATTAAAGTATTTTGCGCCTTTAACCCTGTCTTTAAGCATAAGATACGCAATATTGTCGCTCACATTGAGCATAAGTTCGTAAAGACGCTTAACGGAAAATTTTGTTCCGTAAGGATAATTTTCCTGAATAACCCCTGAGCCAACAAAGTAATCGTATTTTTCAGCATATTCCAGCTTTTCATTCCACGAAACAAGCCCTTGTTCAAGACACTTTGTTAAAAACAAGCTGAACGGCCCTTTTATGGCACTTGCACAAGCAATTCTTGTATTAGGACAATACGAAAAAACAAACTCTGTCCCAATTTCACGAACCGTTACGGATTGTGGCTTGCTAAACGAACCGAAAAGAGTGAGAAACTCACTTTCAAGCTCCTTTGACATACGAAAATCTGTGTTGTACAGATTTATTCCGTTGTTGGAATATGTGATATTATCATTGACAACAGGGGAATATATGGTGTTGTATGTGCATTTACCTGTGTCGGCATAATATGTAACTTCGGGTGTCCAGTTTAAATTTTCCTCCGATGTGTTTTGTGAATTGTCGGATGTTTCGGCAGAGTTATTACCATCAGCAGATGTGTCAATTGAGGTATGACTTTCAGTAGAAACATCAAGTGAAAAATCACCGTCAGCAGATGTTTCAACCGATATTTCACTTTCAGTAGAAGCATCAAGTGAAGAATCACCGTCAGCAGATGTTTCAACCGATGTTTCACCATCAGCAGAAGTGTCAACTGAAAAATCACCGTCAGCAGATGTTTCAGCCGATGTTTCACCATCAGCAGAAGTGTCAACCGAAAAATCACCGTCAGCAGATGTTTCAACTGAAGTATCGAACACACCGCTTACAATATCAGCAGAAAACTCTCCCGAAGCAGAATCACCCGAAGATGAACCACCACAAGAGCAAAATGGAATACAAAGAGCGAGAATAAGAACTATAGATAGATTTTTAATAAAGAACTGTTTTTTCAAAATTCAGACCTCTTTTTGAATATTCAAACCTCTGGTAAAATAATTCTTAAATCTTGTTACAATGGGCAAACTTTGGCGGGATGTGGGAAGCATAAAATTTATAAAACCTAAAAAAGAATATATGCACCCATAATTTTCCACATTGTGCATTCTACCATATATTATAGAGTTTTTCAAGTGGTATATCAAAAAAACTTTTTCTTTTATCCGAACTAGATAATGCACGCCACGAAAAATTATCTATATATAATTTACGAAAATCCATTTATGGATGGCTATGGTAAATTTGCAAATACACAAGTATTTTTTCAAAAAAGGTATTGACAAATGGTTTTTGCGGTGCTATACTATGGGCACTGAATTGAATATCACAAAAATAACGACTATGATGAAGACGGTCGGAGCGTGAAACCTCCAGAGAGTTGTCGGTTGGTGCGAGGCAACGGTGAATCTTTCCAATGACTTATCACTTCGGAGTCGAAGGACCGAAAGGCAAATGCCGAGTAGACTCCTTCCGTAATGCTGCGTAAAGGCAAAGGGCTTGTCAGAGCCCCGTAAGTGGCGATTTTTTCGCAATTTGAGTGGTACCGCGGGTTTATAACTCGTCTCAAAGCAAAACTTTGAGGCGAGTTTTTTTGTTTTATTCAAATTCGTAACCATTAAACAAAACAGAAAGAGTCGAAAGGAGACTAACAAATGGATTGCAGTTTGAAAGAAGTTGCAGGGAGAATAAAAGCCCTGCGCGAAGCAAAAGGATACACACAGGAGGAGCTTGCAAAGCTTTCAGGTGTGTCAATTGATGAATACCGCATTTTGGAACAGGGTGAAACAGATTTCAGTTTTACATTTATTTACAAATGCGCAAAGGCGTGCGGAGTTGAGGTTGTGGACCTCCTTGAGGGGAGAAGCTCAACCCTTACCTCTTTTGCCATAACAAGAAAGGGCGAAGGTTTAAAGATTTTAAAGCAACACGGTGTTGAATACAATAACCTTGCCCCTAAATTCAAGGAAAAGTCAGCAGAACCCTTCCTTGTAAAATTCCCTTATCTGCCCGAGGAACAGAACGCACCTATGACGCTCAATTCTCACAATGGTCAGGAATTCGATGTTATTGTTAAGGGGTCTCTTAAGGTACAGGTTGGAGGCCATGTGGATGTACTTAACGAGGGAGATTCCATTTTCTATAACAGCTTGATACCCCACGGTATGATTGCCGCAAGTGAAGGTGGATGTGAGTTTTACGCAGTTGTTCTTAACCCACAGGATGGGCTTGTGAGCGAGGAATACCCCGAAGCACCTTTGACAATGTCAAAATCTGCTGAAAAGAGTGAGACAGTTTCAACTGTTGCAGATGACTTCGTTGAATCCTTCTATGACGAAAACGGTGTATTTAACGGCATAAAATTCAAGAATGAAGATAAATTCAACTTTGCTTTCGATTGCGTTGATGCAGTAGCAGAAAAAACCCCCGATAAGTTAGCAATGATGTGGGTTGCAAATGATAAGAGCGACCGCAGATTCACCTTTATGGATATGAAAAGATATTCCGCTAAGACGGCAAACTATTTTGAATCCTTAGGCATAAAGAAGGGCGATACCGTAATGCTTGTGCTTAAGCGTCATTATCAGTTCTGGTTCTGTATGCTTGCACTTCATAAGATCGGTGCTATTGCAATCCCTGCAACAAATCAGCTTGTAGAGCATGATTTCGACTACAGATACAAGGCGGCAAAGGTAAAAGCAATAGTTTGTACCGCTGACGGAACTGTGTCAAACGAAGCAGAAAAAGCGGCAGAAAAATACCCCGATATGCTTAAGATTTTAGTTGGCGGCAAGAAAGACGGTTGGTGTGACTTCAACGTGGAAATGGAGCGTTTCAGCACCCATTATAACAGAACCGAAAACACACCTTGCGGCGATGACCCAATGCTTATGCTCTTTACTTCGGGTACAACGGGATATCCCCGTATAGCAACCCATTCATATAAATACGCTTTGGGACATTATCCAACTGCAAAGCATTGGCATAATGTAAATCCAAACGGACTCCATTTCACCATTTCGGATACAGGTTGGGGTAAAGCTCTTTGGGGCAAGCTGTACGGACAGTGGCTCTGCGAAGCAGGCGTGTTCACTTACGACTTTGACAGATTCCATTCTGAAGATATCTTGCCAATGTTTGCAAAATATCATATTACTACCTTCTGCGCTCCTCCTACCATGTACAGATTCTTCATTAAGGAAGACCTTTCCAAGTATGATTTGTCGTCCATAGAGTACGCAACGACAGCAGGCGAAGCCCTTAACCCCGAGGTGTTCAACCAGTTCAAGAAGGCAACGGGACTTACAATCATGGAGGGCTTCGGTCAGACAGAAACCACCCTCTCTATCGCCAACTTTGTTGGAGCAACTTCAAAAATCGGTTCTATGGGTAAACCAAGCCCACTTTACGATGTTGCTGTTCTTGACCCCGACGGAAACGAGTGCAAAACAGGTGATGCAGGTGAAATCTGTATCCGCGTGAAGGACGGTAAAGCACCTTGCGGTCTGTTCATCGGTTATTATCTCGATGAAGAAAAGACAAACGAGGTTTGGCACGACGGATATTACCATACAGGCGACCAGGCAACTATGGACGAGGACGGCTACCTTTGGTATGTAGGAAGAATCGACGATGTTATCAAGTCATCAGGATACCGTATAGGGCCTTTTGAAATCGAAAGCGTTATCATGGAGCTTCCGTATGTTCTTGAATGTGCTATCACCCCTGTTCCCGACGAGGTAAGAGGTCAGATAGTTAAAGCAACCGTTGTCCTTGTTAAGGATAAGGTGGGAACAGACGAGCTTAAGAAGGAAATTCAAGAGTATGTTAAAACCCATACAGCGCCTTATAAGTATCCAAGAATCGTTGAGTTCGTTTCCGAGTTGCCCAAAACAATCAGCGGTAAAGTAAGACGTGTGGAAATCAGAAATAATGACGTTAAGAAAATGAATAAATAATAATTGTTTTGTGTTGTAATGCGGCGATAGTTTATACTGTTGCATTTAAAAAAGCGGATGCTTTTAGCCGAAAGGTAATGAGCATCCGCTTGATTTATATTACAAGGTAATTATTTGTCAAAGGATACCGGCTTTGTCTCCCCATTAGCAAAAGTATTTGGGCCGGGATCCGACATCGAGAAATACATTTTTGCCGCCTTTGTTGTTCCAAAATCTCGGTTGGATCCGGAGTTTTGCACCTTGTTAAATGCATCTCTGAACATCTGGTTGTGCGCTTCCTCACGGTTTAAAAGGAAGTCTATCGTCTCACGCACCCTTTTGTCGTCAATCTGACGGTAAAGATACTCATAAACCACCTTTGCACGTTGTTCGGATGCAATATTGCTGAGTAAGTCTGCGCAGAGATCGCCCGTAACCGTTACATAGTCACCCGTCCAGGAGTAGCCCGAAGCATTAATAAGACCGGGGTTAAGCCCCAAAAGCACATGGGATTGAATCTCACCCGATGGCACTTTTTCCGCATCAACATCGTGTCCGTTCAATAGGTTAATTGTCTGTGCCACCATTTCCATGTGTCCAAGCTCCTCGGCGGCAATGTCCAGGAATAAATCTTTAATTTCCGCATCTTTAATTCTGAAGCTCTGTGACATATATTGCATAGCCGCTTTAAGCTCACCGTTGCCGCCGCCAAGCTGTTCCTGTAGAAGCGCCGCATACTGTGGGTTAGGTTTCTCCACCGATACAGGGTGAAATAACATCTTTTCGTGTTTAAACATTTCTTTACCTCCGTTTGTTTGATATTTGTTATTCTTCCCTTTTTTCGCAGTGATATGCAAGCTTTACTCCCTTGTTGAAGTAATATGCAAGTGTTACTCCCTTACTGAAGCAATATGCGAGCTTTGCCTTTTTGTTGAAGTGATATGAAAATTTCGAATCCTTGTTTGCGGTGATGCTCCCAAACCACTCCCACGCGCAAATCCCCAATACCTCATCAAATTCCCCACACCTCATCAAATTTCCAAAAATCTATTGACTTTCAAGAACAAATGTGATAAAATCAGTAGAACTGTTTGAGAGTGTAAATTATCAACTTTCCACTTTCAATTTTCAATTAAATACGCGGGTATGGTGGAACTGGCAGACACGTAAGATTCAGCTAACACCACCTCGGTGTAAACTTTTGAGTTTTCGCATCTCCGCCTCGAAATCGCTGCTTCGAGTAAAAAATGACAGCAAAAAATTAAATATGCGGGTATGGTGGAACTGGCAGACACGTAAGATTCAGCTAACACCACCTCGGTGTAAACTTTTGAGTTTTCGCACCTCCGACTCGAAGACGCTGCTTCGTGTAATAAAATAACAGCAAAAAATTAAATACGCGGGTATGGTGGAACTGGCAGACACGTAAGATTCAGCTAACACCACCTCGGTGTAAACTTTTGAGTTTTC
>JAZNIJ010000140.1:0-5049 GCA_045577455.1 Eubacteriales bacterium | reverse complement strand
ACAAGGTCTGGAGTTTATGTTCCTCGACGAATTAACAAAAGATGAATCTGACGATTCAGATAATGACGATTTCTAAAACGAAAACAAAGGTTAAGACAAAATCTTAGCCTTTGTTTTGTGCTTTTGTTGAAGCGTTTTTTATAATCAATTTTAATGTTCCTTTTTGTTGAAAAAAAGAAATGTATGTATTATAATATATTCTGTATAATTATAGCTTAAAAAATGGAGTACAGAGATGGACAGACATACCCCCGAACAACGCCGCAAAAACATGCAGGCGGTAAAAAACAAGGATTCAAAAATTGAAGTAATTCTCCGCAAAGAATTGTGGAAGAGGGGTTTACACTATCACAAAAACTCTTCAAAGGTATTCGGAAAACCCGACATCGTTTTTATCGGGAAGAAGGTTGCCGTTTTTTGTGATAGTGAGTTTTGGCACGGATATGACTGGGAGCATAAAAAAGAAGAGATTAAATCACGCAGAGAGTTCTGGATTCCTAAAATCGAACGCAATATGCAACGAGATATTGAAGTCAATGAAAAATTGATTTCTGACGGTTGGACTGTACTAAGGTTTTGGGGTAAAGAAATAAAAAAGAATCCCGGCAAATGTGCCGACAAGATAGAAAAGGCGGTAAAAGGAAGTATGCCAATTTACAAATCAATAGATTTATTTGCAGGTATCGGTGGAATACGCTTGGGCTTTGATAGAGCTTTCGGCAAAAATATAGAAACGGTTTTTGTAAGTGAATGGGATGAATGCGCAAAAAAAACTTACATGGCGAATTTTACCGATAATTTTGAAATTGCCGGTGATATAACACAAATAGAAGAAAATGATATTCCGAACTTCGATATCTGTCTTGCAGGATTCCCTTGTCAGGCGTTCAGCCTTGCAGGTCAGAGGAAAGGCTTTGACGATAATTATAAAGGTTTATGCAGAGGTACATTGTTTATGGATGTAGCTCGCATTTGCGAACATCACAAACCTAAAGTTATCTTTTGTGAAAATGTTAAAGGTCTTGTTATTCATGATAAGGGCAGAACGTTTAAGATTATAACAAAAACTTTTGAAGATTTAGGGTATACGGTCTTCAGTCAAGTGTTAAACAGTAAAAATTTCGGTGTTCCTCAGAACAGAGAAAGAATATATCTTGTTGCGTTCAGAAATGATATTGCACCCGAAAAGTTTGATTTCCCGACAGCAACAGACGATACAAAAAGACTTAGAGATATTATTGAAGAAGAGGCTGTGCCTGCCAAATATTATCTGAGCGAAACATACCTTCAGACACTTAAAAACCACAAAGCTCGTCATGCCGCAAAAGGTAACGGGTTCGGTTATGAAATCAGAGCTTGGGACGATATTGCCGGTGCTATTGTTTGTGGTGGTATGGGCAGAGAAAGAAATCTCGTTGTTGATGAGCGTCAAGAAGACCTTACACCTACCACACATATAAAAGGTGAAATAAATAAAGAAGCTGTTCGTAAAATGACACCCAGAGAGTGGGCTCGTTTACAGGGTTTCCCTGATTCATTCAAACTTCCTCTCGCGGATGTTCATCTTTATAAGCAGTTTGGTAACAGCGTAACGGTAAATGTTATTGAGGCAATAGCAGAGAAAATCAAGGAGGTATTGGACAATGATAACGGGAAATAAAGGCGAATGGAGTGAAGCATATGTTCTTTTGCGTTTGCTTGCTCAAGGAAGAATTTATGCCGCAAACGAAAATCTTGAGCAAATTGACGATATGTATTTTCCCGTTTTGAAAATACTTCGTGAAGAAACAAAAGATAAAAAAGGTGAATATTCAATAAAACCTTTTGAAAAAAGAGTAGATGTTTTTATTAACGGCAAGATCTTGCATTCATTCCCGCAAGAACAGTTTTCGTTTGAAGCAGATTTTTTATACAAAAAGATTGTTGAAGGCGGTAACCGAGCATTTGCGATACAGCGAAGCGAAGAATTTCTTAGTGTTATAGGATGCGAGCGTCTTGCTGCACCTTCAAGCGATAAAACGGATATCACGATGCAGATTCATGATATTCAGACAGGATATTCTCCCGTATGTGGTTTCAGCATCAAATCCGAAATAGGCAATGCACCCACACTTATTAATGCAACCGGTGCGACAAACTTTATTTATGAAGTTGAAGGGATTTCGGATGAGCAAATCGATTCAATTAATGCAATTGATACGAGAACAAAGATCAAAGATCGTATGGATCGAATTTTCAGCGAAGCAACATCGGTTAAATTCGTCAAAGTTAATAGCGATACTTTTGCAAACAACCTTATGCTTATTGATAGCCGTTTACACGAAATTGTTGCTGAATCACTTGTTGTTCATTACAAGGACGGTTTGGGTAAATGCCGTGAAGTTGTCAATGTTCTTGAAGAAACAAATCCGCTCTGTTTCCCCACAAACGGTTTCTATGAATATAAGTTTAAAGAACTGCTTTGTTGTGCAGCTCTTGGCATGACTCCCGCAACTGCTTGGGACGGTCACGATGAAGCTAACGGCGGATATATTGTTGTAACATCTGCGGGTAATGTTCTTGCTTACCATATTTACAACAGAGATTTCTTTAAAGAATATCTGATGAACAATACCAGATATGAAAGAGGTTCTACGACAAGACACGGTTTTGCTTTTCTATATAAGGAAGACGGCAAAACATATCTCAAACTTAATTTACAGATAAGATTTATATGAATATCGGAAGTTTATTTGCAGGTATCGGTGGTATTGATTTAGCTTTTGAACAGGTGGGTTTTGAAATTGCTTGGGCTAACGAGATTGATGCTGCAGCTTGCAAAACATACAGACATAATTTCCCGAACAC
The DNA here is from genome assembly GCA_045577455.1 of Eubacteriales bacterium. Lineage (GTDB taxonomy): Bacteria > Bacillota > Clostridia > Oscillospirales > CAG-382 > SIG653. The sequence continues at coordinate 2,202 of JAZNIJ010000140.1, read as the reverse complement.
TAAACTTGTTGAGGGAGATATAAGAAACCTTGATGCGAAAACTCTTGAAAAAATTGATATATTAACTGCTGGTTTTCCTTGCCAATCCTTTTCGGTGTGCGGTAATCAAAAAGGATTTAAGGACTCAAGAGGTAATCTTTTCTTTGAGATAATGCGGATAGCAGATGAACTGCAACCGCAGATTATCTTCTTGGAAAATGTTGCGAATCTTACCGAGCATGATAATGGAAAGACATTTAATGTAATTCACAACGAACTTGCAAGCAGAGATTATTTCATAAGATACCTAATTGCAGATGCTTGTGATTACGGTGTTCCGCAACACAGAACAAGGACTTATATCGTTGCATTTAAGTCGAAAGAAGCTTGTGATAAGTTCAGGTTCCCTGAAAAATGCGAGCTTACAAAGCACATCTTTGATGTTGTTGATAAGACGGTTAAGGCTGATGATTCATATTATATTTCACCCGATTCTTATCAATATAAAAAATTGCTCTCCAGCATAACAGACGAAGAGCAAATATACCGTTTTTCAGATTACGGTATTCAGAAGAGTAAAGACGGTATATGTTTTACACTTAAAGCTAATATGGGAACCTGGCGAGACAGAGTTCCGTTTATTAAAGATAATTATGGGATAAGGAAGGTTACGCCTCGAGAGTGCTTCGATTTTATGGGATTTCCTAAAGGATATTCTTTCCCTGACACTGTGCCGCAAAAGGAACAGTATAAACAGTGTGGCAACAGTGTTGTTTTGCCAGTGATTAGAAGAATTGTAGAAGAAATAAAAATTATTATACTTGGTACAGGAGATGGTATACAATGAAACTGAATGTGCTGGAAGACTTTTCTGAATGGATGAGAGAAAACACAACTTTAAGTGAATCTTCAATAAGTAAATATTCTAGGGCAGTAAATACAATATCTGACGAGATGGAAGAAAAAGGCGTTATTTTCAAGAGTCTTTTAGAAATGAGTAGTTTAGAAATAGAGATTTTTATTGATAAGATTTTTAGAAATGTAGACTTTATCGCAAAAAATACAAAGGGAGATAGAATGTATAGCAATGGGCTGAAACAGTTTCGGTCATATAAGAAAGTTGAAAGTGCAATTAATCCTTCAAAACTTGATGTAATTAGTATGATAGATAGCTATGATACAATGAAAGAAACAGAACGAGTTTCGGTAGTGAAATCTAGAATAGGACAGGGGTTATTTAGGGATAGTTTACTGGAAAAGTATAATTGTTCGTGTATAATTACCGGAATTAACGAAAAACGATTACTTGTTGCTAGTCATGTCAAGCCGTGGGCAGTTTGTAACAATGTTGAAAGATTGAGTTCCGAAAACGGATTGTTGTTAAGTCCGACATTTGATAAGTTGTTTGATAGTGGATTAATTACTTTTTCTGAAAACGGCAAGTTATTTATATCCTCGTATTTACAAAAGGCTACAATTGAAAAATTGTCAGTTGCAGATGGAAAAATATTCGATTTAAAAATAACATCAGAATTGGCACACAATTTACAGTATCATCAGGAGTATATTTTTACCACCAGAGGACATCGTCGCGGAATAAAAAGGTTATAATACTCAAATACAAATTATTCAAAAAAATATGGTACATCGTAGATTATGGTAGTTGTTTTTAGAAATATTAAAAAGTTGGTGAAATGATGCTGAACAACGAAATAACGCTTTTTAATGTTAATTTACAAAGTGGCGCGGAAAATTCAACAGATGAGAGACTGATTTTGTGTTCATGTAAAGCTAAAATGTTCGAGAAAACGTATTCCGAATTCGACGAACTAACATTCGCACTTTTGAATTCCAATGATTATGGTCATGGTTTGGTTGAGTTTGAATTTAGTTTTGTTGAAAAATTTAAGAATCCTTATATGGGTTTTTATATTTCTTGTTTTTCTTTCAGAATGGATACATTAAAATATGCTATTAAAAAGCAGGGGTTAAAATATAGAAGAAAAACAGCCTTTTTGTTGCCTAAGAATTACACCAAAGTTAATAAGAACGGCAATTTATCAATGGGTATAAGTTATTTCTTTGAGACAGCTGAAGAGCGTGAAGCATTTCTCAATTGCAAGGAAATATGTGTTGAGGGTTTTGTAGCTTTTGGCAAGAGAACCAATACATATAACATAATGTGCAGATTAGCACAACAAGATGGAGAATGGGACATTATAG
>JAZNIJ010000139.1:0-17758 GCA_045577455.1 Eubacteriales bacterium | reverse complement strand
TCAAACGAGAACACCCCTCAAAAGCACTTTCCCCTATTGTATTAACTTTATTTGTAAAGGAAAATGTTGAAAGTGAAGTGCAATTTTTAAAAGATTCTGCCCCGATAACCTGAATTCCACTTGGGAGGGAAATCGATGTTAAAGAAGAACAGTTTTCAAAAGTTCTCCACTGGATTTGGGTTATACCGCTTCCCAAAGTTACAGAAACAAGATTAGGACAATTGCTAAACGCAGAATATCCAATCTCTGTTACGGATGAAGCGACAGTTACCTTATTAAGATTACTACAGCCATCAAAACAATGGCTTCCTATATAATCAACTCCCGAAGAAACAGTTATTGTTTTTGCATTACATTCACGCATAGCTTCTATTCCCAAACTCACAAGGTAGCCGCCAAGCGTTCCGGGAACGGTTACATTTGCTCCGGTTCCACTATATGAAACAATAACCGCCCTGTTTTTCGTTTCATCGATATAATATGTCCAATCTCCCGATGTTTTATATCGGCTTTCATATTCTGCCGCAAATACATTAAACTGAACAAGACCGACAACTGTAACTACTGCAAGAAAAAAAGCAACTATGCAATTTGTTTTTCTGTTACCGAATAAATGCATAAATTATATCTCCCTTTTAAAAATTACTTTTTTTATCATTATACTATTTTTCAACCACCACTTCAACAGTATTTTGTGCATTTTATATTAACGAAAAATAAAAAGCGAAGCAACTGCCTCGCCTTTTATATCCTTTTTATCGAAAGTTTTTCCCTATTTAACGGGGTTTATTATACCTCCAATTGCTTTGAAAGGAAAAAAGCCCCTGTTGAGATGAGCTTCTGTTCGGTTTCTCCAGGAATATGTCCCGATGCGCCTGCAACACTTATAACACCTCCAACAACCGTACCATCTGCAACTATTGGCGAAAGAAAAGAGACCTTTCCCTCTCCGTCCGCCGTTATAGACGGTGCATCAATTGGATTTTTAGCAATAAAGCTCTGGCGCTTTTCCAGAAGTTCTGAAAGCGATGTTGAAATTGGCTTTTCCAAATAATCTTTTTTAGAAGCACCAGACACCGCTATAACGCTGTCCTTGTCGCAAATAACAACGGGTATACCACTACTTTTGTTAATTGCTTCTGCATACTGTGCGGTGAATTTTCCCACATCACCAACGGGAGAATACTTTTTAAAAACAACCTCTCCATCCATACCCGTGTAGATTTCCATTGGTTCACCGTCTCTCAATCTCAATGTTCTTCTGATTTCTTTAGGGATAACAACTCTCCCAAGCTCATCTATTCTTCTAACTATTCCTGTTGGTTTCATAAAAAAATCTCCTTCATTTTCAGATTACATTGTTAGTATCTGTAAAACAAGGAGATTTATACAAAACTGTTTGATTTGATTATAAAATATACATTCAATGCCGATTTTCAAAGAGTATTGAAAAAACAAATTCCCTCTCATACAAGGGACAGCATAATATATGCGGCAACACCGCAAATACAGAATCCCCTTGTTGCAACTGTTGAAATTATACCATAAACCTTGTTTTTTTGCTCGCCTCCCGTTACAGCGGAAAAAACAAATATTGGCAAAACGATGCACATAACCATATGCCTGAAGTTCATTGTTGATGTAAAAGGACGGCTGAAGCACAAATAAATATAGCTTACGAAAAATGTCAAAAAGACAATTGCAACCATAGAGAACAACTGTTTATCCACATCAATACACTTTTTTATTAAAAAGACAAAAAGAGAAATAACCGAAAGCAAAATCAGCAAAAGAAAGAAAACCCCAAGCATCACACAGAAAAAGTTGCCTATCGTTGAGATAATAACATCCCACGGAGTTTCTCCACCACGAGAAAAAAGAGCTGTTTCATCAAATAAAGCGGTTTTAAAGCTACCCGAAAAGATATTGTATTCGGAATAATCTGCATTTTGATTTTTCCACGATACAAAAGGATTTTGAAAAATTGTATCTTCAATGCCAAAAAGCCGTTCCAAAGCACTTCTTCCCCCAACATACTGTGAATCCGTTTTTAAAAGTGACGGAGCATATAACATTGGCATGCCAAAAAGAATTTTATTTTTTATTTGCCACCACATTCCAATGGGCAATGCAACCCCAACAACAGAAACAACACTTTTAACAAGCTCTCCCACTCCAAATGTGTTTTCTCCACGAACAGACACCCACTTTGCAACCAAAACAAACAATATGGCAGGTGCAAGGAGAATCATGGAGAGCTTTGCAAACATTGCAAGACCAAACACAAGAGCCAAACGGAAAGCTTTTTTCATTGATGGGTTTTTATACCATTTTATTGCAAGAAGTATTGTTGCAAAACCAAGGGCAACACTTAAAATATCGTTGTTTACCCCACCTGCAAACAGATAAAACCAAGGGAAAAGTGAAATCAAAGAAACCCCTCTCAACAGAGATTTTCCTTTAAGACCCAACTCCTTGAAAATCTTATATCCTGTTATCATACAAGCCGAAGAATAAAAAACGGTGAGATACTGTATCCCCTCGCAAGCCGATTTGTAATCCATACCCATTTTCATATTCAGCTTTAACAAAACGCCCGACAAAATATGATGAAACGGGGGATGATAAAGCTGTGATAATCCTACAGATGGGGCGGTTGGGAGCTTTAAATATCTTGCTATATATTCAATGTACTCCGAATGGCGATAGTTGTTAAATTTAGTAATAAGCCCCGGGCTTGTTTGGGTTATAAACTGAGAAACATCGTGCTGACGCACAGATACTTCCCCAATTGGAGTATACATTGCATAAATGATTCTCACGGCAAACCCTGTTATGAAAATCAAAAGCAAAGAGTTTTGCAAGGTCAATCTTCCCGTATATTTAAGCAACAGAAAAACCCCAAGCAATAACAATAAAAAGCAAAACGAACCCCAAAAAATTCCTTTTCCGTGAATATTAAAAATTGTTCCGCAGATAAAAACGCCTGCAAAAATTGGAACAGTAACAAGCATTCCCCTTTGGGACAAAACAAAATCCTCTTTTGTTTTAATCAGATAATTTAAAGCAATAAATGAAATGAATAAAAACAAACATATTTCAAAAAAGGGCAAAACAAGCTGTCTGCTCTCCTGACGGGTTAAGAAATTCAACGTCAAGCAAATCAGCCCAAGGGTTATGTACGGGTGTTTTTTAACAGTTGGAACGGTATCCAAAATATTGTAGTTTTTTGAAGGCAGTGATTCATTAGTAACTTTCACGCAAATACCTCTCACAAAAAAAGTTAAAGCCGAATCTGCATCCAAACTCACAGCGGAAGCAAAGTCGGCTTATGTTGGCAAAATCTTTTTGAAGAAACTTTAAAACAGCTTCACCGTTAAACAAAGCTATTTATCACGATTTATATAAGAAGATTTTTCTTGCGGCAAAATTCCAGATAAGGGTGATGAATGTTGCAATTATCTTTGCAACATAGAACATAACCGCATTTGTTTCAGAATTCCACACCTTGCCAAGACCAACAACTATTCCTGTATTTATAGCAAGCCCTATAAGCCCAATTATGGTAAACCCTATAAATTCTTTGGCAAGATTCATATTGTGCTTTTTGAAAACCCAAAGAATACTGATGAGGTAATTTACAACAAGACCAATCACAAAGCCAGCAGAGTTGGAAACAAGGTCACTTCCCCCAAAACCCTCACGAACAATTGCCGCAACTCCAAAATCTACAATTGTTGCAACGCCACCAACAAAAAGGGAACGAAAAAGCTGAATCCATGTGTCTTCCGTATCTTCTATAAGAAGGGTGCGAAATTTAAAATGAAAAATTAAATACAACAGTTTTTTCAAAACGATTCCTCTTTATTTCAGTTTATATTAACGATAACAATTTTCATTATATACCACTTAAAATAAAAAATCAATAGTTTAAATTAAATTTATTTCTGCCTTATATTAACTCATATTCCTTAAGCAGCTTTTCCATTCCGTTACCTTTATACGGTGTTAGCGGAAGGCGTATTTCACCGTCGCACAGCCCCATAAGCTCAATACAACGCTTTACAGGCACAGGGTTAACAACAGAGAAAAGCTCATCCATCAGCTTTAAGTATTCAAAAAACAGCTCTATACTTTTCTCCCTCTCACCGCAAACATAAAGGGAATATATCTCCTTCATCACATTTGGAACAATATTTGAAGCAACCGAGATACATCCATCACCTCCCAAAGACAGAAACGGCAAAAGCAAATTATCGTTGCCCGAATAAACAGAAGCTCTGTTTCCGCATATTTCAAAAGTTCTTGCCACCTCTGCCATATCATTTTTCGCTTCTTTTATTCCGCAGATAAAACCCTCGTCGCAGAGCTTTCCATACAGTGGTGGGGTTATGCTGTATCCCGTTCTTGTTGGCACATTGTATGCAATAACACCGCAAACAGAAGCGTTTGAAATTTCCTCGTAATATTTTAAAATTCCGTCTTCTGTACCCTTGTTATAGTAGGGCGTTACCACAAGAAGCCCATCTGCTCCTTCTGATGATGCATATTCAGACAGGCGTATTGCCTTTTTAACATCGTTACTACCAACCCCTGCAATAACGGGAATACGCCCATTTGAGCTTCTTATGGCAAATTTTATAACGCTTTCCTGCTCTGCAATCGTGAGAGACGGAGCTTCCCCCGTTGTTCCACACACAATTATTGCATCAACGCCACCCTTAATCTGAAACTCTATAAGATTTCCGAGAGATTTATAATCTACTCTTCCCTGCCTGAACGGCGTTATCAACGCTGTTCCAATACCTTTAAATATGCATTTTTGCATTTTCTCCAACTCCTTTTATGTATTTAATGCATTACAACTTTTATGCAAAAACTTCTTTTCATATTGCTTTTTTTGACAAAATGATTTATAATGCTTTTTGTACTGCATTATTATTGTATTTTGGTTGCACCAATAATGTTATTGAATTTTAAAAATGGATTGGAAAAAATTATGGATTTTACAAAGCTCTCAACATACAACTATCATTTACCCGAGGAGCTTATTGCTCAATCGCCCGAAGAAAAAAGGGATTACTCCAGACTTTTAACAGTAAACAAGGAAAGCGGAAGCAGGGAGCATAAGCATTTTTATGATATTTTGGATTATTTAAATTCGGGAGACTGCCTTGTTATCAACAATACAAAGGTTATTCCTGCACGCCTTTTTGGAAAAAATCCAAACAGAAGCGGAGAAATTGAAACCGTTTTGCTGTCTCGTGAAAAGGTTAAGGGAAATATCTGGCAATGCCTTGTGAGACCGGGAAAAAAAGCAAGGATTGGAGACGAAATTGTATACCCCGAAGGGCTTGTTGGGGTTGTTAAAGAGGTTATAGACGATGGAGTTAGGATTATCGAATTCAATATAGATACAGAGTTTTATTCCGTTTTGGATAAAATCGGTATAATGCCATTGCCACCCTATATAACAAAAAAGTTAGAGGACAGAGAGCGTTATCAAACGGTTTATGCAATGCACAAGGGCTCTGCTGCTGCACCAACCGCGGGCTTGCACTTTACAAAAGAGCTTTTGGAGAAAATAAAGGCAAAAGGTGTTTCTGTTGTTGAAATTCTCCTTCATGTTGGGCTTGGCACATTCAGACCTGTTAAGGAAGACAATATTTTAGACCACAAAATGCACGAAGAATATATTGAAGTTACCGAAGATGCCGCAAATGCCATAAACAAGGCAAGGGAAAACGGAGGCAGGATAATTGCAGTTGGAACAACATCGTGCAGAACCCTTGAATCTGTTGCAGACGAAAACAGAGTTATACATCCATACAGCGGAAACACTGGAATTTTTATTTATCCCGGTTATACATTCAAGGGAATTGATGCGTTAATTACCAACTTCCACCTTCCCGAAAGCACGTTGCTTATGCTCGTTTCTGCATTTGCAGGTTACGAAAACGCAATGGAAGCATACAGAGAAGCAGTTGATATGAAATACAGATTCTTCAGCTTTGGCGATGCTATGTTTATTTATTGAGGATTCTTTAATGCCGAAAATAAAAAATAATATACAAAAAACAAAACGGTATAAAACAAAACACACGAAAGGAAAAAATATGTTCAGTATATCAACAAAGATTTTATCATCCTTGGAAAAATGCTTCATAGACGAAAATCTCAAATCCAAAACTGAGATTTTGAATTTCAAAGTGTTAAAAAATCAATCCCTTTCATTTCAGATGGCGTGCCTGAGGGATGACAGCAAAGACCACATTTCGTTTTCAGCACCAGTTATTGAAGGTGAAATCGCAAAATACATAACGGCAAAAGAAGTTGTTTATGTTCCTTCCACCTTCCCTGCACCAATTGGAAAAGAAAACAAAAACTATTTAAGAACAGATATCGGTTTTTATCCAGACCCTATCCGCCCGTTAAAGCGTAACGGTGCGCTTCCACTTCGCCCAAATCGTTTACATTGCATATGGTTTGATGTTAAACTCCCGACGGATTTGGAAGCAAAGGATTATACAGTTACAATATCCCTTAAAGGGGTTCACGGCTCTGAAATACAATGCGAAAAGAAAACCGTAACCATATCCCTTATAGATTTAACACTTCCAAAACAGGAGCTTATACATACAGAATGGTTTTACTGTGATTGCATTGCAGAAGCACATAATGTTGAAGTTTTTTCAGACAAGCATTTTGAAATTATAGAAAGCTACCTTAAGGTTGCCGTAAACAACGGTATAAATATGATACTCACCCCTGTTTTCACTCCTGAGCTTGATACATTTTGGGGTTGGGACAGACCAACAACTCAGCTTGTGAAAATAACGGTTACAGACAAAGATAAATACGAATTCGACTTTGACCTTCTTGGAAGATGGATTGACCTTTGCCTTAAATGCGGAGTTGAATATTTTGAAATACCCCATTTCTACACTCAATGGGGTGCGGCGGGCGCACCAAAGTTTATAGCAACGGTAAGCGGTGAAGAAAAGAAGATTTTCCATTGGGAAACTCCATCAATTGGCGGTGAATACAAAAAATTCCTTTCTCAACTTATTCCTGCCCTTGTTGAATATCTTAAATTCAAAGGGGTTGACAAAAAATGCTTTTTCCATGTTTCCGATGAGCCACATATTTCTCAGCTTGAGCATTATCAATCGTGCAAAAAGCAAATCGAACCCTATCTTGAAGGTTATCCCATCATAGATGCATTATCCAATTACGAATTCTACGGACTTGGTGTTTTGAAAAAGCCCGTTCCCAACATAGGGGAAATCGATGAATTTATTGAAAACAAGGTTGAGGGGCTTTGGACATATTACTGCGGAGAATGTGGCGGCGAAGAAGGTACAGGCAGATGCCACGGTATGCCTTGCGCAAGGACAAGAATACTTGGTGTTCTTCTGTATTATTACGGTGTTGAGGGCTTCTTGCACTGGGGATATAACTTCTTCCACAACATATATTCTTTTGATTATGTAAACCCATTTGCAGAAACATCAGCAGAATATTTCGCTCCATCAGGTGATGCGTTCCTTGTTTACCCATACAAGGATGAAGCACTTGAATCTCAAAGACTTGTTTCTATGAGAGAAGCAATTGAAGACCACCGACTTTTAAAACTTTACGAAAGCAAATACGGCAGAGAAAAAACAATTGAAATGTTGCTTTCTGTTGCAAAATGCAAAATTAGCAAAAGCACATACCCAAGAGATAACGCATTCTTTGCAAAACTCTTTGATACGGTTGTTGAGGGAATGAAAAAATAGCCGCATATAGTTGACATCGTCGGTTACGAAGCAAAGCAGCAATATATAGTTTACATCGTTATTTGTAAAGCAAAACAACAATATATAGTTAATATTTTAAGAGGGCATATTCAGATAAAACACCTGAATATGCCCCCTATTTTGCAGGAATTATTTAATGTGATTTTTTCAAACCCAATTCGAACAAAACTAATAATATTTTTTATACAGCTCTATTTTATACAGACAATTATCCCTTATATTTGCAAGGAATGGTATTATATCGATATCATCAATATGAACTGTTTCCTCTGTTTCGTTTTCGTTATCAAGCCAATTTTTACTGATTAACACATATTTCACGCCACGAACTTTTCTCAAATCAAGCAACAATTCTTTAAGCTCCTTTAACTGACTGCCCCCTGTTTTCTTTTGCCCAAGTTCGGTTTTGCAATCGCAATATTCTGATGTTATTCTGTAATTCCAATCACCGTTTTTAACACCAAGGTTTACTTTTTCAGCATCACCCAAGTTAAACGCAAACCTTGAATTTTTTATAACTGCTTCATAATCATTTGAATTTATTCCATTGTTAATTGCGCCGTAGAGAATGTAACACATATTATTTTCTCCGTTTTATATCCCACTGTTTCCATTACGCTATAATGATTTGCTGAAAATTACAACCACAGTTTATTACGAAAAACATCTTTAAAACTATAATTCTTTCCCATAAAAGCCATTACGCAAAAACTCTTTGATGTTTCTTTCACACAAAAGCCATTACACAAAGGCGCTTCGCAAAGCCCCTTTAACGCTTTATTTTTTTCTATAAAAAACATTATATAAGATTATCTTCCAAAACAAGAACATTAACCGTTTTAGTTTCAAAAGTACCTGCATCAATTGCAATTACACCGTTACCGTAAAAAATCTCGGTTGACTTTTCAGGGCGGTTTTCATCGAACTTCCTTGCAAACAAAGTTGGGTAATGACCGCAAACTATTGTTTTATCAGCAAGTGAGCGTTCACCGTTATATGCGTTTGTCCATTTTATCCATCTTGCTTCTTCCCACGATTTATCACTTACATTTTTACGACATTCGATTGTGTTTGCGCTCGGTGGCAACCATCCGTGAACAAAAACATAATTCTCGGTTTCAAAATAGTTCACCATTTCACCAATAAACTCCAAAACTCTGTCAACAGTTCGTGTTTTGCCTGAAAAATCGATGGAATTATCCACAGGATCTATTGTGTACCTTCCCAACAGGTTCTCCAGAGTTGTCATAGTTCCGTTTATAAAATTATGTGGCAAAAACTTTCCCGTTTTGAAAACCTCAAGCAACAAATCCTCATGGTTTCCTTTAAGCAATACCTTTCGCTTAACTCTTTCAAAGAACTTCAAAACCTCAAGGTTTTCTTTGCCTCTGTCAAAATAATCTCCACAGCCAACAAGCAGATGGTTTTCATCTTCATCGTTAAACCCTGCGTTGTCAAGTGCTGTTTTCAACAAATTAAAATGCCCATGCACATCGGAAACAACAAAAATTTTCTTTAAATTGCTCAATTACACCATCTCCTTTTTTATTTTGCCTTTTTTATATAGCCGAAACAACTTTTTGCGGTATTCGGTTTCGAATCCATGTCTGGTTTCTCCATATTTCAGCTACCATTCAACTATGTCTGGTTTAATTATATTTCAGCCGTCATTTAATCTATGCTTGATTTTATTGTATTTCAGCTTTATTTTGCCATCTCAATATATGCTACCTATTCTTTTTCGCCCATAACACACCACGAGGGAAACGCTTCAAATGTTGCAACCTTATTTTTATATGGAAAAGTTAGACGGCAAGAAAAGAGCTTTGGTTCTTTTGCTTCATCTCTTGAACCGTATTTATGGTCGCCAACAAGTGGAAATTTACGGCTTGCAAACTGAACCCGAATCTGATGGCTTCGCCCCGTATGAAGGCGTATATGAACTTGGGAAACATTTCCATCTGTCCATAACCTTTTAAATTCAAGGCGAGCTTTTTTTACTCCCCCTCGCATACGGTTTACAACATAAACCTTGTTTTTCTTGCTGTCTTTCCACAAAAGGTCTTCCCAATCACCTTTTTCATCTGTAACCCCGTGAACATACGCAACATACTCTTTAACCATTTCCCCGTTTGCAATAAGCTGTGAAAGCATTGCGGCTGTTTTTTTGTTAAGAGCATAAACCATAACGCCCCCAACATTCATATCCAAACGATGAACAGCAAAGGGCGTTATTTTTATTTCTCTTATTTCATTACAAATCAATTGGGGCATCTGATTTTCAGAATCCACCCCAACGGGCTTTATGCAAACAATTATATTTTCATCTTTAAAAAGTATTTCCATTTTACACCGTTCAAAACAACCTTTATATATCAAAGTGAAACTACTACCTTTTTAATTCTATGTTCAAATTTGCCTTTTAAACAATCCATTTCAGCCAAATCAACCTATTTCAGCACAAATTTCAATGCTAAAACTATAATTTCACATTTGTATCAAATTTCAATGCACAAGCCACAATTTCACCTTTAGCACAAATATTCGATGCTACCATTAAACAGTTTTAAATCGAAAACCCTATATTTCAACTTCAATTTCCCCATCGAAAACTGTTTCTGCTGTTCCGTTCATTGTTAAAGAAAAATCATCTGAACAGATAATTTCCATATCGCCCCCACGAAGGAAAACTGTTATAGGAACATTTGCATCGCAAAGCCCTAACTTAACTGCTGTTGCAACAACCGCGCAAGCGCCTGTTCCGCAAGCAAGAGTTTCACCGCTTCCTCGCTCCCAGACACGCATATTGATATGGGTTCTGTCGATACACTCAACAAACTCAGTATTAACACCCATTGGAAACATAGGATGTTTTTCAAAAAGAGGCCCAATTTCATCAAGAACAAGGTTGAAAACATCTGTCAAAAAGGTAACACAGTGGGAGCTTCCTGTTGAAAGTGCAGTTACTCTGTATATCTTCCCACCGACCTCAAGCTCTTTATCAATTGCCTCATTTTCAAAAAGAGACGGAACTGCTTTAGGATTGAAATTTGCTTTTCCCATATCTGCGGAAACAAATTCCACCTTCCCGTTTTTTCCTACTGTAAGGGTTAAATATTTTATTCCCGACAAGGTTTCAACGGATATTTCTTTTTTATTGACTATCCCTCTGTCATACAGATATTTCCCAACACATCTTACTGCATTTCCGCACATTGCGCCTTCGCTTCCGTCAGCGTTAAACATTCTCATTTTTATATCTGCAACGGAAGAAGAACACATAAGAACGAGTCCGTCGCTTCCAACGGAAAAATGGCGTCTTGATAATATCTGCGACACCTTACAAGGGTCAAAATGCAGATTATCCCCACAATATACATAAATATAATCATTGCCTAAGCCATGCATTTTAGTGAATTTGTTTTTTGTCCCCATTTTTCCCCCGACTTATAGATGCCACGAAACCCCTGCACACATTTTTGAGATTTCAAAGATTGATAAAACTGATTATCCATTTTTGGAAATTCATACATCCGCTTCTGCAATTATAAAAATTCATACATCCGCTTCCGCATTTTTTAAATTTGTATAACCGTTTCTGCCTTGTATAATCATTTCTCCAATTTTTAGATTGATAAATCTGCTTTCGCAATTTTCAAAATTGTCTTTACGATTTTTTGCAAAACCACCCTATAAAAAGCTATCTTGCGTGATTTTCCTTAACTCGTTTTTCTATTTTTTTAACAACGCTTACATATTTTATTGCAAGACGACCTGACAAAACAAGATGTGCGCTCATAAGAAGCAAAGCTAAGAATGTTAAAAAGTTATAGCTATTAACAACAACTCCGCTATCAAGATAAGCGGCCACATTCAACGGAAAAATTCCCAGATTTTCCCACAAGGGGCAAATCATCTTGAAAACATTGTAAATAAAAACAAACAGAGCAAATATATAGCTTTTAAGCGCATATTTCTTTTCTGTGCTGTAAAACAACAGCTCTGCATCAACGCAATCATAAACATTTTCTGCAAATCGACGCTGTAGCTTTAAATAACTTGCAATCATCGATGCAATATAAATTGTGAAAATCACAACAATAATGCACCCAAACCCCATTTTATATGGAATTACAGCAGCTTCTTGCGTGAGCGTTCCAAACAAGCTCATTTTAAACATAGCTGCCCCAATGAAAGCACAATATATAAACGCCCCAGCTTTAACAATGATATCTTCACACAGAGTTAAAATCGAATACATTTTTGCAGCCCACGGGCTATACTTTCTTTCTCCCTGCATTCTGGAGAACATCCAAAAAGTTGAAGCGGAAGAAACCGCCATAAAAACAGCACCCATTATTGACACGATAATCGAAAAAGACTCTATGAAAATGCTGATAAAGAACAGCAATGCAATAACGCCTTTTATTATGCCATGAACCAGCATTTCTGTTGAGCCAAAAATTGCCCTTATTCTGTTTTTCAGAAACCCTTTTTCAGATTCCGTTGCTTCAAGATTGAATATGTCCATATTAACCTCTGATGTTTATACCTTTAAACTTTGATTTCAAAAATTAAAATCCGCTTTTCTTCAATGCCGCGGCAAAGAAATCGTCAACCTCAAAGCTATCTGTAGTTTGCGGTACTGACGGTTTTTTGTTTGCGCTTTTAACATCATCAAGGGTTTTGCATCCCTTTGCAAACCAATTTTCAAGTATTTTACCCATATAGTTGAAATTAACCTCGTGAGTTTTGTCAACAGTAATTTCATAAGCCAACTTTACAATTTCAAAGCTGTAACCCATTTCTTCAAACCAACGGGCAAAAAACTTTTCTTCCTTTGCTGACAAAGCACGGTTTCCAAAACCGCAAAGAGCTTTGAATTTGGAAATTTCCGTGTTTGCCGCCTCTTTTTTCTTGAGATACTCCTCAAGCTGGTCGTATGTGTTTATTCCCGAATCGGAAAGAGAAAGTGCTGTTTTCATTATGTATTGCATTGAAGTTTTACCCTTTGATGCACAATAATGAATAACTCCACAGATAAATTTCGCATCAAGCCCAACATAATCAAAAAGATTATACAGTGAATTTAAGTCATTTCTATTAAGATTTGCTTTTCCAAGGCACTCAGCGGCAACCTCGGCAACAAATTTGAATTCCGCATTTTTTTCAAGTGCGTCGGCAACAACCTCACCATCGTAGCTCTGAATCAAAGACGCCTGACTCATTTTCTTTTTGGGCGTTTCTTCCATTCCTGATAGCTCAAAGATTTTTGCGCCCTTAAGATAGCTCACCGCGCTTTCATATTCAACAGGTGAAAGTCCAAGCTCATTTTGAGCCGCTTCAAAACTACATTCTTTATTCACACAAAGGTAAATAAACAGTTTAAGCTCTCCGCTGCTCATTCCTTTTATACAATTCATAACCTTTTTAGGGGCGATGAAATATTCATCAAGAACTGTTGCAAAAATACCGTTTTCTTTTTTTGAATCCATTTTATTTATCCTTTTATTTATAACAAAACAAACTTAAAATACCTTTTGTTTATAACAAACTCAATAAAACTTTTGTTTTCCTTTATTTACAATAAACATAAAATACCTGTTTGCATACTTTTATTCTAAAACGAGCTTAAAATTATTTGGCGGGATAAAGCTATATCACAAAACGATAAATCCATATTTTTTTCTAAGAGCTTCAACGGAATTTTCATCAAACCCACATTCCGCATCATAAATACATCTCCCCGGATAAACCGCAACCACTTTTTCAAAAATATCTATATTTGAAGCTCCTAAAATAAGAGGAGTTTCTATTGATGCCATACCTTCAACAAAATTTTGCAGGTCGCTTTCTTTTTCGACATAGAGGCGGAAAAAATCTGCTTCCTCTTTTTCGGGGATAGAAAAAAGCATATCTTCATCGCAAAGAGTTCTTTCGGGGAAAACAACATTATCTATTTTAAAAATATCCTTGTTTGAAGAAGCATAACACACCTTTTCATCTCTTTGGGCAGGGGATTTCCCTTCAAGAGCCGTTTTAAGCGCCTTAATATGTGAGGGAGTTGTTCCACAGCATCCACCAACATAAGAAGCGCCCGCATTTACGAGAAGCGAATACTGCAAAGCAAATTCCTCGCTTGAAACAGGAAAAACATTTTCACCGTTTATGTTTACGGGAAGCCCTGCATTTGGTTTTGAAATAAGGGGGATATCCGCAATTTCATTAAGACGGGAAATAATACCTGCCATAGATTCTACACCTGACGAACAGTTAACCCCAAAAGCAACAGCACCCCTTGCCTGCATTGCAACAAGACATGCTTCGGGAGTATCACCGCAAAGAGTTTTTCCGCTTGGTTCTACGGTTATTGAAACCATTATATCCTTGTTGGAAACAGCTCTCACACCGTCAAAAGCAGCAAGACATTCCCCAAGGGAAGAAAAGGTTTCAAGAACAAACAAGTCTACCCCACCTTCGTCAAGTGCCTTCGCCTGCCTCATATATGCCTGCTTTATTTCCTCATATGTTGCATCCCCCATGGGTGCAATCAGCTTTCCCGTTGAAGAAATATCACCTGCAACCCTTGCTTTTCCATCTGCCGCTTTTTTAGAAAGAGAAACAAGCGCCTTGTTCATCTCCTCGGTTTTATCTTCAAGAGAATACTTTCCCAAGGTTATGGGATTTGCACCAAAGGTTGGAGAATATATTATATCAGAACCGGCTTCAACATATTCCCTTTGAAGCTCAATTATCACATTTGGATTATCTAAAACCCATTTTTCAACGCAGACACCCTGAGGCATTCCTGCCTTCATTAAATTTGTTCCCGTTGCACCATCAAGAAAAGTATATTTCATATATCCTCCAAGCAAAATATCATATAAATAACAGAAATTCGTATTGTTAAATTTGTTTTCGGCGCACTATAAAAAACATTTTATGAGTATTTTTTTGCTAACTCAGTTTAAGAAAAAATTACGCTTCCCTTTTTCTCAACAGTTAAAACCATATTGCAACGCCTTGTTGGCGCGCCCTTTATTCCGAGCAAAAAGTCAATTTCAAGAGTTCCTCCGTTAGGAGTGAGATTGTTTTCAACCTTCAATGTTTTAACTGTACCAACGAGAACAAATTCCGCCATACCCAAAACAGAAAACTGACATTCCTTCTCGGGCGAAAAGAAAAACACCATATCGTTGAAAAAATTCTTGTATGACACTAAAACCTCTGTTTGGGGCGATGTTATGATATTGATTTCGGAAATATCACCGGGAAGAAAGTTTTCCGCATAGATTTTATATCCTTCATCATTTTTTTCAACGGTTGCTTTTTTTGTTTTGTGTCTTATTGTTTCATTTTTGCTTTCGCGCTTGTCGATAACAAGGGCTTTATCCCGTTCAAGGGTTAATTTTAAATATACTGTTGCTTCCATAATTTCACCGTGTTTTAAATAGATGCTCCATTTATAAGCCGTGTTATCAAATCTGTATACGACACTCCGTTGTTTTCCATCAGTTTTGGATACATACTTATATGAGTAAATCCAGGGAGTGTATTTATTTCATTAAAATATATTTTGCTACCCTCAACAAAGAAATCAATTCTTGCGATTCCTTTACAATATAAGGTTCTGAAAACCTTTTTAGCAATTTCCTTTAGTTTGATAACAAGCTCAGAATCCAATTGTGCGGGAACACACAATGTTGCTTTATTGTTAACGTATTTTGTGTCGAAATCATAAAAACCGCCGTCCGTAACAATTTCCCCAGGGTCTGAAACGAAAACAGTTTCTTCATCCAAAGCGGCAAGCTCAATTTCTCTGCCGTTAATGTATTTTTCAACAAGGATTTTCCCACCGTGAGAAAATGCGGTTTTAGCTGCTTTTTCCAACTCTCCTCTGTTTCTCGCAATTGATGTTCCAAAGGATGAACCTTCAGAAGATGGTTTGATAAACATTGGGTATGACAGCTTTTTTTCGCATTCTTCGATAAAATCAGCAGTAAATTCATCTTCATACGCTGATAGCCAATCAACAACCGTAATACCCTCTTTTTCGCAAATTTCTTTTGCAACCGCCTTATCCATACAGCAAGCCGAAGAAAGAATTCCGCACCCAACAAAAGGTATACCTGCAAGAGTAAAAAGCCCTTGCAAAGCACCATCTTCTCCTGTTTTTCCGTGAATCAAAGGAAAAACAACATCAACATAAAGAGTTTCAAAGGTTTTATTTTGTTTGTTAAACAAAAATAACCCATGTTGAACGGTGCAAGGAGAGATAACGGCAGGAACAAGGTTTTCAGCATCGTTTTCCCATGTTCCGTCTTTAATTTTTTCGTCTTCTCCATTATAAACAAACCATACGCCCTTTTTAGTTATCCCAACCTTAACAACATTAAAAATTTCATTGGAGATATTTTTCAGCACAGAATATGCCGAAAGCAGAGATATGCTATGTTCAGAAGATGCTCCTCCAAAAATAAGGGCAACAGTTTTTTTATCTGTCATAAATACAATACCTTTCCATAAATCATTGAAAAACATTCAATAATATGCCAATGCTCTTTTCATTATACATCAAAGATATCCCAATGTAAATACCCTTTTTCGTATTTTTGACAACAAGGACTGCGAAAGCAAAACGCAGTCCTTATTGAAACCACAAAACATTATTCGGTTTTGTTTTTCTTATTACTGTTTTTTCTGATTATACCGCCTGCAATATATGCAACGCCGAAAACCAAAATAATTATTCCCTTCAGCATGAGTCCGTTTGTAATCAACGATGCAAGCTCAACAACAAGAGAACCAAAGTCCCCCAAAATAGAATCGGCAACAATTTTTGCTACAATAAGCCCTATACCTGCAATAATCAAGGCAACAAGCGGAGGGATGCAGAACAACCTCTTGCGGTTTAACACGATAATTGCAGCGGAAAGAACAACAACCATTCCCAATCCAATTATTGAAAAAACGAGGGAAGCCAAAGGTCTTACCATTCTAACGACATCACCGTATGATTCATCAATGCTATTTATGCCCATATCCTCTGTGATAAATGTTTCAACCTCACCAAGCACATATTCTTCGTCAAAAAAGCTGGTTTTATCAAGCATCCAACGGATAACCTGTTCCCAAATAAAGTTTTCAGCAGGATTTGTCTGACCGTCCTTCAGAATATGGTTCAAGAACAATACAGTTGCTATATCAACCTGATTATCAATAATAACTTTAGTAAATCGCTCTGCTGTTGCACCTTCAGCCATAGTACCATTTAGAACATATTCACGATATTCCATAAAAATCTCATCAACAAAATCTCTTATGTAGGATTTATTGATAAGGGCTTCCACATTTTCTCTTTTCAAAACAAGAGCATCTATTTTATCTTTAGTGAAAAAAGAACCCTCAAACGCCTTGTATATGTCTTCCATATCAAAATATACCAAAAGATTCTCATAAACCATGTCGAGAATCAAAGAACCGTCGGGTAATGTAAGCTCAGAATAATTCGTTTCCTCAACCCAATTGCTTAAATTTGAAGCCGATACTCCCGATATCACACTTGAAAAAAGTGAAGAAACAACAAGGCACAAGCAAAGGAAAACAGAAAGTATTGCTGTTGCAACCTTTACCCTTGTGCTTACATTATCAGGGGATTTATTTTTTTTCGGGTTATTCTGAGATGCTGTGTTAGTGTTCATTCCATTATCGTGAGCCACATCATTACTTGTCTTGGAGCTATTTGAAGTGGTTGGATTTTTATTCCCATCAAAATGAGGCGTTGACTGCTCAGCTCCTTTTTTTTGAGTTGGGGTTGTTCTTGCTTCTACACGAAGTTGGTCCGGGGTTGGTCTTTGCCCCATCTGAGGATTGTGTGTTTGTCCCATCTGAGGATTTGGTCTTTGTCCCATCTGAGGATTTGGTCTTTGTCCCATCTGAGGATTTGGTCTTTGTCC
>JAZNIJ010000138.1:0-5374 GCA_045577455.1 Eubacteriales bacterium | reverse complement strand
TTATGAATTCAAATTAAAAGTAGTTCAAGCATATTTGAATGGTGAAGGAAGTTATGACTTTCTTGCTAAAAAGTATGGTATATCTGCGTGTAGCAAATTCAAAGAATGGGTTGCAGCATACAAGGAATTTGGAAAGGAAGGATTGTTACGTTCAAGGCAAAAGAAAAATTACTCTTTTCAATTTAAACTTTCTGTGGTAGAATTGTATCTATCAAGTGAGGTCTCGTATCAGGAATTAGCTCTATCACAAGGCATTAACACTCCATCTTTGATTGCCAAATGGGTTAATGATTTTAGAATTGCTGGACCTGATGCATTGAGAACTAAAAAGAAAGGTCGTAAAAAAACATTGGATACAAGCGAAGTTAAGAAAATTTCTACCTCCGATGAAGAAACACACGTAGACACAAGTGCTGAACACGTCAAAGAACTTGAAGATGAATTACTCAAACTTAGAATAGAGAATGCGTATTTAAAAGAATTGAGGAGACTGCGTTTAGAAGAGGAAGCTCTTCAGAAAAAACAGCGAGAATCATCCACAGTCTCCGAGGACAGTTTAAATTAAAAGACATTCTCGCAGTAGTTGGTTTTCCAAAGGCAACATATATGTATTGGCAAAAGCGATTAGACAGGGAAAACCCTGATAGAGCCTTAGAGGAAGAAATTACCCGAATTCACGCAGAAAACAAGGATTACGGTTACAGACGAGTATATAGAGAATTGCGAAACAGAAAGATTTTTGTAAATAAAAAGAAAGTTCAAAGAATTATGCAAAAACTATGTTTCCAAGTTACATCATTCACTCGAAAAAGTCGTAGATATAACTCATACAAGGGGAATATTGGCAAAATTGCGCCCAATAGAATCAACAGACGATTCAACACCACTGTGCCTCATCAAAAGATAACTACCGATACTACCGAATTTAAGTATTACGAGGTAGACAATAAAGGTAGAATGGTGATTAAGAAATTGTATTTAGATCCATTCCTCGATATGTTTAATGGCGAAGTGCTAAGTTATGGTATAAGCAAAACACCATCAGCAGCGACCATTTTATCGGCTCAGCAACAAGCAATAAATATAACTTCTGATTGCTCATATAGAAGAACTTTCCATTCAGACAGAGGTTGGGCATATCAGATGAATGCCTATTCCTATGCATTAAAAGAAAATAAGATATTTCAAAGCATGTCACGCAAAGGAAATTGTTATGACAATTCTGTGATGGAAAATTTCTTTGGGATATTAAAACAAGAAATGTATTATGGAACAACATACTACAGTTTTGATGAACTTAAGAATGCTATTGAAAGGTATATAAAATATTACAACGAGAAAAGAATTAAAGAAAAACTTGGGTGGAAGAGTCCGGTACAATATCGTCTCAACACCTTGACTGCATAAAAATAGCGTAGCAGTCATAAAACTACCACGCTATAAAAAGTCTAACTTTTGGGGGTCACATCATTTTGAAAAAGCCCTCCTTTTTTAACGAAAACAACATTGATTTGTGCGATTGTACGGTTTTATAATGATATCCAATTGTTTGGTACAAGCTTTGAAATATTATAAAATTATTGCGGATATACGCAAACTGCTTGCATGCCCAATTCGGCAAACCGTTGTTCAACAACATTTTTTTGATATCCGACTGTGCTTCCCGACATAGGGTCATTTAAAAAATAATATTCTTCGTCGTACCCAACAAGCACCAAACAGTGTTCTCCTGCTGTCCAAGTGAATTTTCTTCCATCTTTTAAATACCAAGAGTTTCCCTGTGATGATTCTTTCATGCTCATTGTAGCCCATATCAGCAACGGCATATCATTATCTATGTATTCGGAACAAAGCTCTTCAAGTGATTTGTCAACAAATTTTTCGGCAAACACTTTTTTGCTGTTTCGATTTATTGCATTAACTATGGGAGTGGCATAGCATCCGTAAGAATTTTTGGTAAACGGATTTCCGGCAAAAACCTCGTTAGGGTCAGGACCATATAATTTTCCCCCTGAGTTAAAAAAGCTTTCACTGCATTCCAACCAATTTTCAGCAAAATACTGTGCCGTTATATCAACTCCCCAATACAGCAATACCATTGTTGCCGCAACGGCTTCGCATCCTGTCGGCAATTTGGGATATTGAGAGATAGACGGAACATCAATAATCTTTTTAATAGAAATATCCGTGTCCTCTGAAAAGATATCGTCACCAACAATATCATCTTCAGTAAAATCACTTTCAGTGCTCATTGTGTTATCATATGAAATACAGCTTTCATCTGTATCTTTATTTGAAATAAAATCGCTTTCATTTATATCGTTATTTGAATGAAAGCTGATTTCACCTTTGTCGTCGTTTGACATAAAACCGCATTTACATATTTGCGCATCGTTATTGATGAAAAAAACAATAAACAGAAAAATAATAATTATAGCTTGTGCAACGGATACAAAATAAAATGCTTTTCTCATATTAGGTCCTCCTGTGCTTTGCTTTAGTTTAACAGGAGATTGTATCGTAAACGGCAGTTACTTGTATCTTGTTTGTATATTCAATTATATATTTCAAATTCCACATCGGATGTATTATCGCTTTTTTGTTTTAATTTGCAATCAAAGCTGAAATTGGTTAAATAAAACTTATCTTCTTGATACATTACTACAGGATGGCTTTGGATAACAAAACAATCTTTATTTAAATTCAATTGCTGTTCGTAATAACGGGAAATGGTTGAAGTAATCCGGCTTACAGAACTTTCTATATCTTCATCGCTTGAAAAACGAATTCTTGAAAGCCGAAACGAAATTCTGATTATTGTTTTGGTTTTTTCTTCGTAAACAATATCAAAAAATGCGTCTGCTCCGTATATGGTATAGCTAACGAAATTAAGCGCGGTAGGTTGACCGTTATGTTTTATTAAGATATTATTTCTATCGTATATTACTTCATCATATGATAAAGCTTCGGTGAGAGATTTTAATACGGATTCGTTTTCTGAAAATAACAGTTTTAAAACTTCTGTTACTTTGCCCCGCATCATGTCTGTATTTTTTACAATTGAAGGCAACGAATTAAACCTAAGGAGAACTTCTTCGTTGTAATAAAGAAGTGCAACCTGCTCGCTCGTAAGCTTTGAACGACTACCTTCATAGTAATTCCTATGAAACGTTTCGTTGAGTAAAGCTTCCTGTTTGTGATTATTAATAAATCGCGGTACGGAAATAATACCGACAGTTATAGTTATCAGAACAAAAACAGTTAATGTATATTTTATTATCCTCATTTTTCACCGCCTTTTGTTAATGAAAAAGAAACCCTTGTGCCTTTGTCTTTTTGAGAATCAAAAATAAGCTCCGTCCCGTGAAGTGTGGCGATTTCTTTGCATAGGGACAAGCCAAGCCCTGCACCCCCAAGCTTTCTTGAACGCGACTTATCCTCTCTGAAAAACGGCTCGGTTACAAGCTTTATGTTTTCCTTTGCAATTCCCTTGCCTTGGTCTTCAACAAATATTTGCACACGGTTTTGTGTTGTTTTACTATAAATGTTTATGTGCATTTGAGGTTGTGACGCTTTAAAGGCATTGTCCGAAAGATTGTATAACAATGATAATAGCAACACAGTGTTACCAAGTACAAAAGTATTGTCAAATTGAATATTATAGTAAACATTGTACTTTTCGGAAAGATATTTGAGTGTGGAATTCAATTGTTCTCCGATTTTTAAAAGGTTCACCTTTTCCAATTCAATGTTTTCATTTTTATAAACATATAGGTCAAGTAGTTGCAATGATAATTTTTCAAGTCTTCGTGCTTCATTGTATATTGAATTTACCGCTTGCTCCTTCTCTTGTTCGTCTAAGCTGTACCCTTGCAATATTTGGGCATATCCAATAATAGCCGTCATTGGAGTTTTCATTTCATGGGTAAAGTCAGCAACAAACATATTGCGTTTTTCCAATTCTTCCCGTATTTCTTTCATCTTTTGTTCGATGGCGAAAGACATTGAATTAACACTTTTTGATAATGCGGAAATTTCATAATCAGAGCTTTTAATCTTGACTTTTTTACCGTAGTTACCAAGCGCAATTTCATCTGCAACTTTTGTAAGCTTATTAAGGGGAGTTGTAACCTTTTTGGATAATGCAAATAATATAAATCCGCTGATTATGGATATACCTAAAACGACAATACCGTATTTGCTCCAAAAAAAGTCGCATTGATTTTGAATATCAGTAAAATCCGAATAAACAAAAAGGTAATAGTTGTTGTTCCATATATTTAATTTACATACCGATTTCATTAAAAGGCGTTGGTTGTTTTCTATAAAAGATGAAGCACATTCGTTTTCTTTCATTTCGGTATAATGGTAGCTTACTGCATCTTCTGTATGTATCTCAATATTGCAAACAGCATTATCTGCCGTGCTTTTTATTTGCCGTATGGCGTCCTCTTTTTGAGAACCGGATATTTCATAATAAGAAACTTCGGCAAACGCCATAAAACTGTCTGCCGCATAATTAACTGCCGAATTTACTCTTTCAACCTGTGCATCCCAAAGTGCATTATTTATATTTGAAATTATATATGCACCTCCCAAACCCGTAGAAAGAAGAACTATTATATATGCCAAACAAAAAAATTTGAATGATAGCTTCATTTTAGTTTCTCCGCTCTGAATATATATCCTACCTTGTATATGGGTTCAATAACATCGTCTAACCCTAACTTTTTCTTCAGACGCCCGATGTGCAAGTCTATTGTACGAGTGTTTCCATAGTATGGGTCTTGCCACACCTGTTCAAATATGGTTTCACGGTATAATGCAATATTTTTATTTCTTATTAAAAATAACAGCAAATCATATTCCTTTGCGGGTAAGTAAACAGGTTTTCCGCTTAACAAAACTATCCTTTGTACGGTATCAATTTTTATTTTGCCTAATTCTATAATATTATCGGTTTTATGATATCTACGCAAAACGGTTTCAATTCTCGCTAAAAGCTCGTCCAAATCAAACGGTTTTGAAATATAATCTTCAGCACCAAGCTTTAAACCCTTCACTCTGTCGGGAACAGAAGTTTTCGCAGTAACAAAAATAACGGGAATTTGAAACTGATTTATATATTCAATTAAATCGTAACCGTCGATATCGGGTAACATAACGTCAAGCAATATTAGATCATATCTTTTTTCTTCAATTCTTTGAGTGGCTGTAGTCCCATCGTTAACAGCTTCGCAAATATATCCGTTTTTGCTGAGACACATTTTAACCATGTCAGCAATGGATTTTTCATCTTCAACAATTAAAATTCTATTCACGTCATCCACCTCCATTTTCATTATAATGGGTATTGTATCTTTTTTGTATCATG
>JAZNIJ010000137.1:0-17083 GCA_045577455.1 Eubacteriales bacterium | reverse complement strand
GCGAAAAAGAGTTAATGTTATGGGAATACAGGTCGATAATAAAGAATTAACGGATAGATACTTTACTACTAATACTCATCCTGCAATTATTAACATAGAACTATTCAGAGCTGTTCAAAATGCAAAATTAGAAAGAAGCAGGGGAAACAATATGGGAATAAACGAGGCTAGTGATATTCTTAATATAGTTAGTGGCTTATAACGCTATGTCTGAAGTAATCGTAATACCACAAAAAGAAAAGAAATTGAAAAAGAGATTGAGAGTGGCTGCATATTGCAGAGTCAGTACAGAAACTGATGGCCAAGCAGCTTCTCTTCAAACTCAAATAAAAAATTATGAGTCCGAGATTAGGAAAAATCCAGACTGGGACTTTGTTGGTGTGTATTGCGATACGAAATCAGGATTAAGAGTCGAGAACAGAAAATCATATAACGAAATGATAGAAAAATGTAAGCTTGGTGAAATTGATTTAATTCTTGTAAAATCGATCAGCAGATATGCTAGAAATGTTTATGATGGGCTTGTTAATCTTAGATACCTAAAATCCATTGGCGTAGATATATGGTTCGAAATAAATGGTATGAAATTATCCGCTGCAAGAGACAGCGATTTTGCCATAATGCTGGCAGTAGCTCAATCGGAAAGTGAAGCAAAAAGTGGAAATATAAAGTTTGGTATTGAACATGGATTTAAGACGGGGAAATCGAAAATTTACGACAGAATCTGTTATGGATATTCTCAAGATGAAAATGGGAAGTTGATAATCAATGAATTTGAGGCTGCGATAGTGGAATTGATTTTCGAAATGTACTTAGATGGTTGCAGCTTATCAGGAATATCTAAACAATTAGAAAGTGCAAAAATTAAATCACCAACAGGAAAAGATAAGTGGAGCAGTGAAACAATTTCAAAACTATTATCAAATGAAAAACTAACCGGTGAAGTGATTGGTCAGAAAACATATGTTAAGAATTTTCTTGATGGAAAACAAATGAAAAATAATGGTCAAAAGGCTAAATATTTAGTTTCAAATCATCACGAACCAATTATAGCAAAATCTATGTTTAATAGGGTTCAGCAAGAAAAGAAAAACAGAAGTAATGTATCAAGTGTTAAAAATAAAATTGTAAGGAAGAAAAATAGATATTCAAATGATTTGCTATCAGGTAAAATATTTTGCGGTGAATGTGGCGCCAGTTATAGGCGAAGGACACGGAAAACGAATAAAGGAAATGAACTTTTTTGGCGATGCGCAAACAGAATAGAGCATGGAAATAGAATTTGCAAAAATTCGATTACTGTATCAAATGACAAAATTGAAAAGGCTATAGCCGATAAATTATTACTTTACAGATATGATGAAGAGGTAGTCAAACAATATCTCAATAAAATAGAAATCAGCGATGAAATACTGGTTGGAATTAAAGCCTATAACGAAAATGAATTATATAAAATTCGTGAATATCAAATGTGCCAATATGCATTGAAGGGAGACAGAATTGCACTTAATTTACTTTATGAAGAATCTTTCAAGAAGATAAAGGATTTTATAAGAGATAGATTGTGGAGAGCTGGATTAAATAGATACTGGCAATTAATGAGAGACTATGAAGATATATGTCAGGAAACTTTTCTAAGATCATTTGAGATTTTACATAAGTACCATGGAAAATGCAGATTTGCATCATGGGTAGCAAAAATATCCTTCTACATAATAAGTCATAGAATAAGAGACATAAAGCGTGGTAAAGAGGACCTGATGAATATTGAAGATTTTGATGTTTATGTTACATATAGAAATCAGTGAAATAAATTTTGTATAATGTGCCGTCAACCTTTTTCTTAATAACAATTGCGAATCATGTAATATTATGGTATAATAAATATAAAGTACTTTGAAAAGGGTGAGAAAATGATTAACGAAACAAACAATATGCAAAATGAAACTAATGAAATGAAGCAGACCTTTTTGTCTAATGCAATATCGGACATATCAACATATATTCAATTAGCCGATACCAAGGTGTCAATAATAATGGGAGCTGTAGTTGCTCTCATAGCAGGAGGAATAGCTTGCTATGAACCAATAGGTAAAATTATAAGTTCTATTAAGCCGTGTAGTTGGATAGGAATACTGTTTGTTTTACTTTCAATAATATGTGTTGTTAGCGTTTTGGCAGTATTTGTATTTGGAATATTAACGATACGTGGACATGTTTCGAAAATTAATTTTGAGTCAAAATGGTTTTTGTCAAAGGATACGAAATCATATTCTTTTGACGCATTTCTAATAGACGTAAAGAACATGTCTAAACAAGATATTATTGATAATATGACTGCTGAATTGTATAAACTGAATGATATTAACAGACAAAAAGCAAAAACAATGCGATGGGTTATGAGGTTTTTTGCGATTTCGCTAATTACAGCGTTTGTAATTATGGTGTTGTTTTTAGTTGCAAAGATTTGAGGTAATTTAGATGACAATAGATATTGAATCAATTTATAAGTAAACATTAGAACATTACGAGCAAGCTAATCAAAAATTAATAGAAAAAAGAGCTTTTTTTGAGCATTCAGAGGAAGCAATATCTGATGTTATTCCTGGTTTCGATGCAGATAAATTAGAATTTGGTTCTTATGATAAAGAGAATTTTGCCGTGTTATTTGTGGATATGAGAAATTCTACCAAAAGAGCACAAAATGTTGGGGCAGAAAAAACATTTTTGACTATGCATGTTTTCTTAACCGCCTTACTTGAAGTTGTAAAGTGTTACAATGGTAAAGTTATCGATATTATGGGTGATGGTCTTATGGTATTTTGGGGTGGTAGGGAAGCTCGTGCTGAAGAAAACATGGTTAAGACAGAAGCGGTAAGAAATGCAGGTAAATGTGGCAGGAGTATGTTGAAAATTAGGAATGAGGTTATTAATAGAATAATTAAGGAAAAGGATCTAGGAAGTGAGATTAGCTTTGGAGTTGGTGTTACTTTTGATAGTGTTGTAGTGACTAAAATAGGAATACCGGACTCGTATGATGTGAAAGCATTTGGCGATTGTATAAATGTAGCATCAAAATATTCTAAATTATATAATCAAATGAAGGTGTCGAAAAAAGTAAAAGAAATCTGGCCTTCTAGCAAGAATGGTACATTACACTTCGTTGCGGATAAGGACGGGGGATATCTTGTTGAAGAATCTGTTAAGAGGTGAATAAAGTTGAGTGGATTTAAAATTGCAAAGAGTGAAATAGAATTGTTATCTACATCAATTAACAAAATTATTTCATCTGAGGTTTTGGAAAAAGAAATAACAGAAACACTTCCTAAAATTGATGATTTGACAGATTCTAACAGAATTTATCAAGGTAAAGTTTCCGTACTTTTTGTGGATATGAGAGGCTCAACTAAACTACCTGAAAAGTTTAATAAAGAACAACTCGTAAAGATATACAGAAGTTATATTAGAACTATTGTTCAGGCAATTAGATATTCCGGTGGTGTAGTTAGAGATTTTATGGGTGATGGTATTCTTGCTGTTTTTTCTGATGACGAACACGGAAAGTCAGAAGACAAAGCAGTATATGCAGCAAGATATATTGCAACCGTAATAGACAAGGTTCTCAATCCCGTTTTAGATAAAGAAATCAAACATAGAATATCTTGTGGAATAGGAATACATACAGGAGAGGTTTTGTTATCGAAGGTAGGAATGAAAGGAAAAGAACAAGATGAGGAGTCTGAAAATGAGTATGGTATTGCATGGATAGGAAATAGCACGAATATGGCATGCAAGTTTAGCGGAGCTGTAGAATGTGAAACAATATTCATATGTACATCTACATTTTCTAACCTATCAAATCTTGAAGAAAAAAAGAATTGGAGTAAAATAGAAATTGAAAAAGGTAATAATATTTTAAATGGTTATATAGCGGAAAAATTTTATCTGGACTTAGATGAGGAAGCTGAGGCATGTGTTGCTATGTCTTTGAATCCCACAATTGGTCTTAAAGATAGTTTGACCGAAGAATACCAAAAACAGCTTAAGGATATTTCAGCAAAAGCCGAATTGTTAGGAAAAAAAGAACAAGAACTCATTGAAATGGAAAAAAGACTGAATATTAAATCTGTGGAATTAAGTATGCAAGAACGAGATGTCTATGCTTCCATAGAAGAATTAAATAAAGAAAAATATAATTTTTATATAGAAGTATTAGGAAGTGGACACTGTAAAAAAACTTATGTAAAATCAATGGGACAGGGATTTTGGGAAGGCAATTTGCAGGATGCAATCGATGCTGGAAAGAATATTAATAAGAGCGAATCCGAAGTCAAACAAGAAATTAGTTATGCTATGGTGAGTATTTATCAAGACTTAGAGATGTATGATAAGGCATATGCGTTTCTTGTAGAACAAGTGAGAGGATATGCCTGGATAAATGTTGCAATCGTTAAAGATATTGTCATAAAAACAGGGTGTTGCGAAAGCCTTAAGAATGCACTATATGAGCGTTTGGGAAAAGACAATATAGATCCTCAATACAAAGAGAGATTTACTGAGGCAAAAGATTGGATTGTGCTTGAATATAAAAAGTAGTAATACAAATAGGAGAAACCAAATGAAGTTATATCATGTTAGTAGGAACAATAAAAACTTGGATATAATCGATATGTCTAAGTCTATAAAAAATGATATAGTTTATGTGTATTTTTTAATGGATAATATGATGGAATATGGTGATTTTTATCATGCATATCATAGCGAACTAATGCAAAAATATTCTACGGAAAAAGAATGGGGACCAAACAAGATTGCAACAGAAGCCATTTTTGAATATATAAGATTAACTGAATATTCAAAAAGTCCATCTAGATTATTATACACATATTTTACGGATTCAATTGAAAAGGCGACAGTTTTTAATGAAACTGAACGAGAAAATGATGGGGGTTATTTCTCGTTTGATGCAGATGAAGATAAAGTGTATTACTATGACATGGATATATTCGATTCAGCAGTGGAAATTTTAAGGGCTCAAGGTCTCACAAAGATGTCTTTTGAAAAAGTAAAAAAGGTTGCTCGAATATACTGGCAGACTTCAAAAAAAGGTCATACGGAAATTATATATAAGGGGAATCCGGTTTTGAAAAACATTAGTGAATTGGTAAAAAATGACGGTGTATAAATTATACAGTTTTTGTAAACTAGGAGATACATAAGATGTGAATTAGATAGGATTATTAGGGCGTACTAAAAATATAGTCTGCTTTTAATTTCATGAAATTATTGCTAAAATACAGTAATTATGTTATAATACTCTTAAATATAAGATTTGTATATGCTTATGATATGGATAAGCGTTTCTACCGACCACCGAAAATGGTTGACTACATGTTTAGTGTGGTCAGCCATTTTTTGCTTCTTGCAAGAATTGTCAGATGTTACTCAAATTAAATGCAACTTTTGAGGCGGTAAAATTGTATTATTTATGAGGAAACTTTTACCACATATAATTCGTCTAATGGATAACTGAGGTGTAGCCTATGAAACAAAACGGATTTTATAATCTATTACAATCGCATAAGAAACTTGCAATTACTCTATTTTGGGTAATCGATATATTCTTTGGTTGCTTCTGCTTTCCTTTTATCAACATCACAAAAGTTTTAGGCGATGCAGAAAAGCAAATCAGCATAATAAATCTTTTTACTTGTTTAGTGGCTTATGCAGAAGTAGGTTTGCTTTCAGGTTATTTATTTGATAAGAGAAAGATTGGTGTTATTTTGGTAATCAATGTAGCTCACATAATTGCCGGGATGATTTGCAGATATTTTCTTGAATTTGGTGAGGTGTCGAATACATATAATTTTACATTACCCAATATGGCAATTCACATTGTAGCAATTTCGTGTATCTGCATTTGCGGTTACTTACACGCAAAGAAACAAATAGAAGAAAACAAGGAGGAAAGATAATGGAATTTATATTTGAAACTACATACAATCAAAAAGCCTTAACTACTATGGCAAAAGGAGTCAGAAAAACGGCTCGTAAAAAGAGGACCAAAAGAAGTCATATTTTTGGGTGGATAGTAATTGCATTAGCACTTCTTCTGACACTTGCTGATATAAAGGACGGTATTGAATTTACTGCTAACAGAATTGTCACTTTAGTTGCAGCTCTCGTTATTTTTATTGTTCTTATATTTGAGGATAAGATAAACGGATATGTTGCAAGGAAGCGTATGCTCCCCGGAACAGAAAAGTCAAAAGCAACATTTACCGAAGAAGGTTTCCACTCTGAAACAGAAGTCGGTAAAACCGAGTGGAATTATGACAGAGTTCTTATACTTGCAGAAACAAAAGATTATTTTATCTTTGTATTCAGTTCAAGCCATGCTCAGGTATATGATAAAAACAACCTTTCCGGAGGAACTGTTGATGAGTTCAGAAAGTTCATCTGCGAAAGAACCGGAAAGACAATGACAACTCTTAAATAAGGAGGTTGCCTATGAAAATAAAATGGAATGAAAAATCTACTGCTGATAAAGTAATGTTGATATTAAGAATTGTTATATCCGTTGTGGTCTTAATTGGTGCAGTATTGCAGATAACGGGTGTATGGGATAAGGCTCTCAATGTGGCTATTCCTCTTTTGAGTGTGCTGATTCTGATACAATCTATTCAGGAACATAAAGAGCAAAAAAAGGCATCTGCAATCGTTGGCTATGTTTGCTTTGTAGCTATGGTTGTTATGATTATAGGAGCTTTATTTGTTAAATAAATTCAGGAGGTGCGTGTTATGAAGAAAATTAGTTATAAGAGATTATCATTGACCTTTTTAATAACCTTTTTGACAACACTTGTACCTGCTTGCCTTCAAATTCAACCGTCCTTTGATGTTGAAAATGCAAAGATATTATTAGGTTTCCCGTTTGACTTTTATATGATTAAATTCGCATCGGAGAAATTTTGGTTTCATTTTAACATCGCAGGCTTTTTAGCGAATGTTGTTGCTACATACCTTGTCCTGACCTTCTTTGTATGGATATGGAGAAAGATTAAGGGTGAGCAAAAATGAGAATAGTAATTATTATAGCCGTATGCGTTGCACTCTTTATAGTGCTAAAGCCTTTAAGAAAACCAATTTTGACATTTGCAGTTATTCTTGCCTTTATTGTTGGTTTTGGGGCAATTCAGTATTTCAACAGACCTGATGGCTCTACACTTGAAAGCCGAGAGAAAATCTGTGCGGAGTTTCCAAGAGGTAAGGATTGGAAAATTGCTATCGAACAAGAGCTGAATGATTATATCATAAGCGGTATATATTCCCATAATGAAATGAGTGGTATAGCAGTTTTCAAGCCCTATGGCAACGGCAAATATAAGCTCCATTCGAGAGAATGGCGTGAAAATGACAGAATTATCATAACCGGAATTACCGTTGATAATAAATGGTACGATGTGGTTTGGTTTAATGGAGCTAAAACAGATTATGCAGAGATAACATACACCCTTGACGGTGTTAAGAAAGAACCGATTATACATAATTCAAAAGGTATGGAGATCTTCATCCATCCGGCTCCGACTAACGATGAGTACGGAATAGATGTAGTTTATTATGATAGCGAAGGAAATAGATACGAATGAGGTGGTTTAAGTGAAAAGAACCATTCGCAATAACATCATTTCACCTTATACTTTACACGATATGAATGTATGTGCGTTTGAGATTTCAGGTAATGACATAAATATGAAAACGCAAACAGGCATAGTGAAAATAACTTCGCCAAGCAGACAACTTGACGGATATGTTGAGTTTCATAATGTGCAATGGGATTTTAGTTTTGTTTATCTACTTGGTGTTACCGGAAATGTTGGTACATTCACGGGTGAAAAGATGTTTTTGAAAGACTTTATAGAAAAATACAAACAGTTCGGGTTCTCAATTATGGATGAAACCTATGGATATAATATGACGAAGTATAGCGGTTATCTTTTGTCTAATCGCCAACACTATGAATGTGTTATAGAAATATACCACGAGGGCGATATGGTGTTTGTCGCAGAAGATTAAATCATAAAGGAGGTCGGCAATATGAAAAAGAAAATAACATTTTGGGGATTGCTCGGTAATTGTTTTGTAGTTACCTTGATATTGGGTTTAATAAATATGTTCTTGGTAAAATCATCAATACTACATAATCTGATATTGGCAAGCTTGGGTATTATATTGCTGATTCATCCGGTATATCCACAGAATTTAGAAAATAAATGGTCGGCGAAAAAATGCAGAATTTTCATTCGCATACTTGCCGTAATTGAAATAATACTTGCGTTTGCAACAAGAACAAATTTCTATAAAGAGGAATATACAACCGTGTATTCTACTACTATCGTAACAACTAACACCAATCCGACACAAATAGCTTTTCAGATTGGCTCAATAGTTTTGATTGTAGCTATCGTTATAGGTGTAGTTGTTTGGATAAGAAAGAGAAAGTAACAGAAAGGAGCAAGCAAAGTGAAAACGAACTTTATAAGAGCATTATTACTTTTAGGATATTGTATGCCTTTTGTATTTTTGGCAATGAATGAGGACGCAACAGTTGGAACCTTGTGGTTCTATCTGATTATGATAATTGGATTTAGTGCTTTGTGCTTTGGTTGCATAAAGACTAAAAATTGTTGGATAGTAGTTGTCGGCAACATATTGAGTTTTACTTCCTCTTGTATCTTTGCATGGAACTTTCAAACTCCAAAATGGGAATACTATTTCAAACCTTTTTTGCCGAATACACTTATCATTTTTGAAACTGTAATTGCTTTTCTTATTCAGATTGCATTTGTAATACATTATGCAAGAAAAAAACAACAGAGGTGTTGAAAATGAAAAAAGTAATTAGTATATTATCACTCGTTGCAATTGTGCTATCAATGTCAATAACTGCTCTTGCAGGTAGTATTCCCGAAGATTTACTTATGGATCAATCGCAGATATTCTTTGCCGAGGTTGTTTATTATCATCCTGATAAGGAAAAGCCTGACATTGAATTTTCGCCCGTTAAGAAAATTAAAGGCGATGTAAAACTCGGAACAAAGCAGATTGCATACAACTTCAATACTGTTGGTGACTTTGATATAAAAGAAGGAAATGTATATCTCTTTACATACTTTGACGAAAACAACCCGACAGACATATTTGAGGTAACGAGCTATGACACTTCTACCCTGAAGTTGAAAAATGTTGAAGGAGATATGTGGAAACGCTTTGAGCAATATCTGAACGAAGGCAGATATTTAGCCGCAGAACACGATAGAATTGATAGACTCAATAATGAACTTGTTGTAGAAAACGGAGAAACAATAACTCTGTCTGAACTGCTTGGTGGATATGACGATAGCGAGAGTGATGTCGCATTTTACTATCCTGATGGCATTGATACGAAAATTAATCAAGTTGAAAGAAAAAAGTTCTTTAAGGTTGCTGATGATATAATCTGTACGGAAATCAAACCAACAGAGCATCATATTCCCGGAGTTGACTTTTGGATAGTTACAGAAACAGATAAAATTGGTGCATCAGTATCTATTTCATACGATGGGAAAGTTACTGAGAGTCATCCGGCACAAAGTTTTGTTGGACAACCGAAGTACAAAATCAGTTCTGCTGATTTAGGAAAACTGCAACAGTTTATGACCGATAAAACCGAAAAGCTCCCACCACTTGAATCTCCTTATGCAAGATATATTGTTTATTGTGTTTTACTCGGAGTAGTTGTTGTATTTATAGTTGCTTTTGCCATCGGCTTTGTAGTAAGAAAAGAAGGAGCTCATACAATGAGTTTCAGAAAAAGCAGAAACTTAATGTGGATAGGCTTTGCTCTTGGAATCTTGACTATGGCAATCGGCATTGGATTTGAAAATGAAAAAGTAACGGTTGGCTTTATGGCTACCGGAATAATTGTGTTTGCTATTGCGGCTATACAAGCGTTTATTTTCTATGTTTGCCCTCATTGCGGATATTCCCTTATGAATGTTCGTGGTGCAGTTCCCGAACATTGCCCGAAGTGTGGAAAAGAATTAAAAGAAGATTAAAAAATTCGTGGAGGACAAAAGATGATTACAATTTTCAATCGAAAAGAATTGCTTATTACAATGGAAATGAACCAACAGTCAAATGTTCGTAATATTTTATCTGCGAATGGTATTGACTATACAACTAAAGTAACCAATCTTCAAAGTCCGTCTGTGTTTGAAAATAAAAGAGGCAGATATGGAAGCTTTGGAATAAATCAAAACTATTCTTATGAATATAAGATTTATGTTCATAGAAAAGATTATGATTATGCATTGAGTCTAATTAGATAAAATAAATTCGCATAAAAACTGAAAGGAGCTGACGTTATGCACATAGGTATTGCAGTAGGTTTATTTATCGTATCATATCTTATCCAATTACTACTGTGTTTTAAGGCTAAAAGCACACAGACAAAGCTAATTCCATTTTACTTTGGACTTGCATTTGCCTTTCTTGGATTTATGTGCTATGCCGAGATTTTCGGCAATATGAGTATGGGGATGCTTGGAAACGGACACGGCTTTATTGCTGTGATAATTTGGATTGCGGTTCTGATAATCTATATAGCTCTGCTCCTTGCAAAAATTACACATATCATATCTAAAGCTATCCAAAGGAGGAATGACAGATGAAGAAAAAAGGACTCATAATTACAATTTGTGTTTTAGTCGTTCTCATTATTGCGAGCTTGATTACTAAATATATTGATACAGCAAATGTATCGACAGGTCATGAGCCGGAGTGTTGTATAAAAATCGTAAGTCAGGATGGCGGCAAGGTTACATATTGGGGACTTGGCTATAAAGTAGTGAGATATGTTGGTGTTTCTCCTAAAGAGCCGTATGAGAGCAATATCGGTGTTAAAATGGGCAGTTGGTTTATGAATTATGAAAAGCCAACAAATGTAATTTTGGATGTCAAGTCTTTTGGAACAAACAACACATTCCAAATTTCTGAAAAAGCAGATGTTGATTTCGTTACCAACTTGCTTAAACACTCCAAATACATAGATGAGCCTTGTGACGGTATTATTGACTATGCAATTACCTATGATGATTACACATACAATATTCTTATCAGTTGTAGCGAGATGAGAAAAGGAAATAAACAAGCAAAAATATCTGATAAAGATATGGAAGAACTTGAAAGAATCCTTGTAGCTGCAGCAGATAAAAAACGCATTTATACTTATGAAGAATCTGTGGAAGAAATGTCAAAACCTTATCTTTCACTTGATAAAGAGAATCGAAAATTTCAGTTCTTTTGGTCTATGTTCTCAAGCTATATAGCACAAGGAACATACGAGGTCAAAGATAACGAGATTATCTGTAAAACAGATGATGGAAACAATGTATATACCTTTGAGATATTAGAGGGCGAAGGATATAAATTTATAGAAAGCAAATCATCAAGAATACCGAAATATAAATATTCAGGTGATGCAACAGAATCTTTTGCACCCGTTGTTGATGGAGCAATATTTGATTAAGGAGGAATGACAAATGAAGAAATTTAAGATCTTGAGAAATATTTTTACTGCACTTGCATTAGTATTATCCCATTGGACTTGCATTGTAGTTGCTTTCAACTATGCGAATATGCTCTGTGGAATTGAACACAAAGGCTTTAGTGCTCCGGCAAATACAGCATTTTATCTTGCAATTCCTTACTATATCGGAATTGCTATATGCGTAGTGTTGGCTTTAGTATTCAACAAGAAATCTCGTTAAAGGAGTTGAGCCTATGAGCAAAAGAACATTACTACGGTTAATTAGTTTAATTATGTTTATTATCGCCGTTGTTTTTGTGTTTATTGCAATATCTGCTCCCACTCTTGGCAAGACAATATATATCGGCGATTATGCGTTTGGAGCAGAACAATGGCGAACTTGCTACAAAATATATGCAGTAGCTATGGTAGGATTGTTTGTTGCATCCTTCTTTGTAAAGAAGAATAAATAAGGAGAAAAATCAATGAATAAAATTACTTTAATCTTACTGATGATAACCTTGCTTATGATTACGGGATGTAAAGATAATAACCAAAAGAACCTTTATCTCCCGGAAGCTAAAAACGATAAAGTATATACAACTATTGGCGGTGAGAATGAATCACATCAAGGCGAAGGTTACACTATTACCATTCCTTCAAAAGATTATCGTTATGAAAAAGAATATGATGACGGTGCTTTAGAAGAAAAGTGGGAATACACGAAAAAAGATGATGTTGAAATCAAAGTAACAACATATAAAAACTCGGATGAAACATCCGCAAGAACTAAATTCTTAAAAGAATATGACGAATATATCTTTGAGGATTTATTGGGATTATCTCTTTGTGGACAAGAACTTGACGGAGATACATTATGGTTTAATATCCATATTTCAGGCGAAACAGTTTATATCGTTTCTTGGGAGTTCCCAAAAAACACAAGCGAAGATTTACAAAAAGAATTATCAAATATAGCAGGAACATTCACTCTTGATGAATAAGGAGGTACACACAATGAAAAAATTATTATCTATTATCTTATCAATCACAATGCTCCTTTCAATGGGAACAGTAGCTTTTGCAGATGGTATTGACGGACCGATGCAGAAAGCAAAAATCAAAGTAGCAATATCTGCTGATTTTCCACCGTTTGAATCTTATGACGAAAATGAAGAACTCTACGGATTTGACATTGATCTTATGAATTACATAGGTGACAGAATAGGATTTGATATTGAGTTTGTCAATATGTCTTTCGATCAACTGTTTTCTGCTGTTATGGGTGGTGATGTTGACTGCGCAATATCAGCAATTGCTGTTACTGAAGAAAGAAATAATGTGATTGATTATACTATTCCATATTTAAGTGCAAAGGTTACTTATTTGGATGAAGAATCTACGGATACAAGTATAGAGGAATATGCAATTGTATTTCCAAATAATTCTGTTGAAAAGGCGAATGTTCTTGAGGCTGCCGGTCAAGTAGCAATATATAATCTCGTTAATAATGCTTTAAGTGAACTGATAGAGGATAAAACTGTTGAAAAACTTGGAGAGAAATATAATCTTAATAAAGCTGCCGACACAGATGAATTTGATTATGAATATACAGTAATGCCTGTTCCGGCAGAATTGCCAAATGCCGGTAATGATACATTAGGTGAGAATGCAATGTCAGATGGTACGCCTCTTGCACCGCCAAGTGATTGGGCGGTGAGTGATGTAAAAAAGGCGGAAGCATTAAACATCACAGAAAAAGGAAAAGTCTATCGATACAGAATGTCAATCACCCGTGAAGAATTTTGCGAACTTATATATAATTATTGCTATAATGTAATTAAAGAGGTTGACACAGTTACAGGAGAAAATAAGTTTACTGATACCACAAATTCAAAAATTATCAGATTAAATGCAATGGGAATTATTAATGGGAAAACTGAAACAGAATTTGCTCCTAATGATTTGCTTACCCGTGAAGAAGCTGCCGTTATTCTTAGTAGAATGGTAAATAAAACAATTCCTGTGCCCGTTACGGAAATGTATTTTAACTTTGATGATGAAGCAAGTATCTCTGATTGGGCTTCCGATTCTATTCAAGTAATGTGCAATATGGGAGTAATGAACGGAGTTGGAAATAATAAATTTGCTCCAAAGGAAACATATACAACTGAACAAGCTATTGCAACAATTGTTAGAGTGTATGCGGCTCAATCATCAAATTCGGCGATTATTGGCGGAGCAGACACACCCACAGAGATTATTGTGACAGATATCATTAATATTAATGATTTCTATGTAGAGGAAGCAATTAAGCTCATTACAGAATCAGGTAAACTTGCATCAGATAAAGATTTTATAAGTTTATATACAACCAATGATGAAATGACAGAGAAGATTTTAGCTCTCAGCACCATTGATTTTAATAAACCGAAAGAAATATATTATCTTTCTGCTGATCGTGAGCAGATAATTGCAAATCTTGAAGCTTTAGCAAAAGCTGAAGGTGTTGATTTTAGCGAAATGGGCGATGTTTGGGTTGAACATATTTTGAAAAAATTTAATTTCTCAACACTTGCAAGCCTTATAAACTCATCCTACGGAGCGGAAAACCTTGCAGCACTCACAATTCTTACAAACAGCCGTGGGTATGTAATGCCAAAGGATTTCAAGAATAACTTTGCATTATTCGTACAGTATGATGGCGAATATTCAGCCATTGTTTCATTCTCTAAATTTGGCGATGGTGTTATAAGTGCAAATATGTCCTTCGTTAAAAACGGAGATAAAGATAATGTGTTCAGACGCTTGCACGAAATAACATCAGCAGTAGGAGAAGATGCCGTTACAATTGCGAAAGTTAAGTA
This sequence comes from Eubacteriales bacterium, assembly GCA_045577455.1. Taxonomy (GTDB): domain Bacteria; phylum Bacillota; class Clostridia; order Oscillospirales; family CAG-382; genus SIG653. Next base: position 2,647 of record JAZNIJ010000137.1, on the reverse strand, counting down.
GTAAAAAAGCTAACTCTATAACAAGTGTTAAAAGTAATCGGAGAAGAAATTTTCTGCTCCGATTACTTTTAATCAAATTTATTTGATAAGGTTGTCAATCTATACATTATATGATATAATATCAAAGATAATAAAATTTTAAAATGAATAAGAAAAGGATGTTTTTAATCCTAACTTCACATAAAGTATATTGATATGTCGAATGTTGTCGAAAGGAGTGTTAAAACTGAAAGGAAACGGATTTATAAAACTTAGAATAGCAGGGCAGAACCTGAATTTTGAAGAAATAACTCAAAAGTTATCGCAACAACCAAGTTTCATATATCGAAAAGGTGATTGTTACACTCCGAAATTTGGTGATAAGCAACCCATAATCTATGAAGAAGATTGCTGGATTTTTGAGGTTGAAAAACAAGAAAACGAAACTTTTGACGATATGTTATATGCGTTTCTAACAAGGTTTATAAAATCAAAAGAATACATAAAAAAGTTATCGGATAATTTTGATGCAACATTATGGGTTTCTGTATATCCTGATGATGAGCAAAGCAATATTCATTTAGAAAATAAAACATTAAAGCTTTTATCAGATATGGGTTTGGTTGTTGATCTTGATATTATGTTTTTAAAGGATTTCTACGACGGGACATATAGCAAATGATTTTTTAGTTCTAACACGACATAAACTTTCGCTGAAAAATGTTTGCATCTAAACCTTATGTGTCGCAATATGGATATGTCGAATATTGTAGAAAGGAAATGTTTGTATGAGAATTGATTTTAGTGATTATAAAAGTTTGACTCAAAAAGATATAATCAAAATTGATAATGCGGGTATTGAATGTACCATCGGTAAAATTCTTTTTGCTGAATGTCAAATTAACTTTAAAGAGTGTCGCAACATAGACGGTAATTATGTTGGTGAATTTGATTGTAGCGGTTCACATTTTTCGATTGGTTTATATACGGCACCAAAAACAACACACATCTTCTTTATGGATGATGAAAGTCTATTTAATCAGGTAATTGAAACTATAAAAGAATATGGATACGAGTTTATTGATATCGAAAAAACACAATGATTTTTCGTTCCTGTGTTGACACGAGTAAGAATTGTGTCGAAGGATGCTGAAAGAGGTGGAAAAATGAAAAATAAAGTCTTAAATATACTGCCGTATATTGCAGGATTGCTATATCTGATTTATTGTTTGACAAATATTAATTATTGGGTTAAAAGTCATTTGGGATTTGGATTTTATGTTTTAATTCCCATACTTATCGCTGTTATTCTTTTTGTTTTGGTTATAGTAGCAAGGATTTTTGCTAAAAAGAAGTTGAATTTTTATTTACCAATTTTCTTTCTGATTGTTGGTTTGGTAATCAATATAGTTGGTTCAAACATTCCTTGTTGTGTTGGTGGTTGATGCTTTAGAGATGCGCACCTATAAATAATGTTGAAAGGAGTAGAGAATATGTTTAGAAAGAAAAAGATAGAGAAGAAAATTCCAGATAATACATACAGAGTTATTAAAATCAGTAAGGATGCATTATTTGAGTTTATTTATGAATCATTTATAGATAACCAGGAAACTTTTTTTGATATAACAGACGGTACAAAAATAGTTACCTCTTTTGATGTTGATTGGGAAAATGATTCGTTTATTATGATTGCCCAAAATACAAATGATGAATTACCATTCGGCAAGGAGATTGATGTTAAGAAAATATCTGATGCAATAGATGACACAACAAATACAATGTATGCTGATAATAGATATGTTGAATTAACTCAAGAACAACTTGATGCAATTCAAGAAAAGGAATAAAATTTACTTGTGTCAAGTCCATACAATTTAAAAGATTAGTTTGCCGATAATAAATATTTACATATCGGGCAGGAAAATCTAATATTCCTGCAGGTTCTAAGGAAAAGTGTTAAAGGAAAAACAGTTGAAATAATTATGAAAAAATAGTAGGTCCTATTATTCACTGTTCTCCTGACTTGATACGAACTGGCATTGAAAATCGACTGCATCTAAACCTTATGCCTCGCATTCGTAAGAACGATTGGCATCTAGATTATACAGTCTTTATATAAAGATTGTCGAAATTTGGTGAAAGCAAAAAAAGCCTCCCCTGTGTAAGGGGAGGTGGGTTGCGTAGCAACTCGGAGAGGTTGTAAATAAATCGAGAAAAACAATCCCTCAGTCAGCTACGCTGACAGCTCCCTTTGCACAAGGGAGCCTTTGAAAGGAGAATTGCATAATGGATTATTTATATCAGAATGGTGATAATGCTTTTGATGTATACAAGCTTGATAATGGTGAATTATTAGTACGAGTTAAAGTGAAAGATTTTTCGGGACAATTTGCCTATTGTATAGAAGATAACAATTTAAAAGATTATATATCTTCTTTGGAAGAATTAGATAAATTAGAAAAAGGGGAATTTAGATTTTCAGATATGGATTCAGATTCATATGTATATTTTGAAAAGACAATGTATGGACATATGAAAATAAGTGGGCAGTTGGGTTTTACATTCCGCAATAATTATCTTATGTTTGATATGGAAGCTGACCAAACTGTTATCACAAATTTGATTAAGAGATTAAAATGATTTTTTCGTCCTAACTTGATATGAACTA
>JAZNIJ010000136.1:0-2469 GCA_045577455.1 Eubacteriales bacterium | reverse complement strand
AATATTACGTGGGAGCTTTATAAACATTGATTTTCCACTAACTACAACTTCGGCTTTACCGATTTTATTCCAAGTAAATGAATTTTTTTCAGATGAAGGAAGATATTTTTCAATAACTGCATAACCGTTTTCAAAAAGGCGGTTTACAACTATATCATATCCTTCCCAACCCGTTTTCTTGTCTCGGTCTGAATCTATGAATAAAGTCATCCATCCCTCTCCATAAGGTGAAGAAATGTTTTCCGAACATTCAGCCATAAACCAGATAAATTCTTTATTTCTTGCAACCTTTGCTCCTATGATATCATTTCTGCCTGTTGTATTTTCATAATGATACCCTGAAAATCCGTTACAATTTCTGTGAACAGTCATTCCCTTATCAGCTTTATAATATGGTGTTACATCGTTAAAATCTGATATGTCTGATATCGTTATTTCCCCACTTATCTTTTCTCTTTGAACAGCACCCTTGAATCTGCGAACATTTGCAGCAAGCTGGAGATAATAGGTATCGAGGTATCCGTCTATATCGGGTTCTATATCTCTGCTATGCTCCCTGTTATACTGGTCAACCATTGCAAGCTGGGTTGAATTGGGGTCTTTAATCCACGGGGCTTTATGAAGCCCCATCATCCATTCATTCCAGCCTGTAACAAAAACATGAGTTGGAGAAATATCCAAAGCTCTTTCCCACTGTTCTTGAACATTATATCCATATTTATATGAATCTTCCGTTAATTTACTATGTCCGTATTTTTTGGTATAGCTTCTTCCATATGTTTTTTCATTGTTGAAATATGTGCATATCAGCTCATCATTCGCATTTTGTCCAACTCCAACGGTCATCATTTCGCAAGAGCCATCTTCTTTTATGCCGTATTTATTCTGTGGATAGATTTCAAGCCATCCCCAGTTATCTTCTCTCTGTTGACCACCACCCTCTCTGCCATATAAGGGTTGACCTGCTCTGAAAGAGAAAAAATTTCTTATTTCATTAAGAAAAGCTGTATCAAAGTCTGATTCTCCTTTTTGTGGAAGAGCTTCTTTGTATGCCATAACCATAGGTTTACCATCAATTCTGAACCAAAGGTCGGAATATTTACCCTTTTTATATATGTCCTGATATATAAATCTGAGCATTTTTTCCGTTTCTTTTATTGGCGCAAAGTTTAACATAAATGCAAATTGAGGAACATTTATACCATCTTTTCTTGCATTATAAAACTCCTCTAGCAATGGTAAATAACCGTCTTTCCAAATTAACGCTCCGTTTGTGCAATCAAAAACAATAAAATCTATTCCTGCATTTGCAAGCATTGATGCATGATGACGAAGAACATATTTATCCGAGTTTTTATAATATCCATATAAAGGTTCGTTCCAATGGGGTTGAATTGATTTATCCGTCCATGCAGGATGATTTCTGTTGTATTCTGCAGCGGGATATTTGCTTAATATCTGAGTTACATTCACAGGAGTAAGCCCTGTATGATGCTCTCTCCAAGTCCAATAGAATATACCAACTTTTTTATCTTTTTTCTTTCCTCCAACATCTTCAACAGACGGGAGTTTTCTATACAGCATATCAGTTGCTTCCCATGTATCAGGTCTTGTATCACGAATAGCATCATCAGGGATTGGTTCATAATCACAAGTTGATAATGGTGAAAAATCAAGAAGCTCAAATTCAAGAAGTTCTGCATCGCCATCAACAATTATTTCAACATTATGAATGCCTGATATCTCCGATATATCGCTTTCGCAAACATCTGTTTGAAACCTGTTTGCAAGAGCAATTGTTCCTATATGAACACTATCTGCATAAATTGATGCCAACGATGTATTGGCGGAATTACTAAATGTAATTGCTGCACCCTTCATTCCATTTTTAAAGTGAACATTTTCACAGATATATTTTCTGTTATCGATTTTTTCGAGAATCATACAAAGCTCCATATAATCAATATTTTTCGTTACAATTTGACCTAATTATACTATACAATGAATGAGATATCAAGGCAAAAATCGAAAAACATTATTCTTTAATAGCTAAAACGATAATTATTTATTATGACAAAAGTTTATAGGTCCTTCCATCATATTCAATTGATGAATCAGATGATATATCAATGTAATGGGAAAAACCGTCTCCTGCCAGACAAAGCTGTCCACCTGAAATTTTATAGAAGCCAACATAATTCAGCACAGTGCTGTTTGCTGTTTCAATTCTGTATCTTCCGTCATTGCACAGGTGTATAAGATGTTCTGTTTCGTCTGAATCAATTGAAGAAAAAGTTGCAACTATAGATGATGAATAATTAACTTCTTTCTGTATTATTTCTGAAATACCATACAACTCAAAAATAAATAATGTATATACATCTGAATTATCAAAACGGATATATTCAGCCAGTAATGCAGGTGAAGTTGCATCATCTGTTTTTATTTCAACTCCCGAAATTCTTCCCC
>JAZNIJ010000135.1:0-9318 GCA_045577455.1 Eubacteriales bacterium | reverse complement strand
TAACTACATATCAAAAACCGGTTTTTGCCGTTTCACCCGAAATAGTTCCTGCCCCGGAATCTCACCGCAGCGTCTTCACGCTCGCTCTTTCGAGGTCTTGGCGTAGTATCACTTTCGGACGGTCATTCAGTTGTAAAAAAGAGCTTTTTCCGCCCTTCACCCATAAACAGTTATAAATTTAAAAAAATATTCCAATGAGCCGAAAAAAGTTGAAAAATTTTATAAATTGTTTTTTGGGCATAAAAAAAGAACCCCGATTTCTCGGAGTTCAAAAAATATATAGAATTTAGAATTTGCGGAAAAATTCAATTTCCTTTTGCATTTTTCTGATTCGTTTTGCAACGGTTCCCTGACTTTTAAAGTTCAGAACCTTTGCAATTTCTTTTTGTGTATATCCGCCTTCCGTCAGCCTGAAAATAATTCTGTCCTCTTCACAAAGGCATTGTAAAAATTTCTTCTTAATATCAAGAAGCTCTGTATAGGTTGCAGGATTTTCAGAATACGGTATTTCATAGTCGTGCAGTTCATTAAACCCGACCACTTCGGGGAAAACCCATTTGCCGTTTTCATCTTTATATGCACCGTACCATTTTCGAAGGAAATTGTTCCTGTCGTAATTATTCTTTATGTTTGTGAAATCTTCTCTTTGAGGATGCTTTACGCAGGCTCTGATAATACCCGGGACATTCTGCACCTGAAGCAGAAGCGAAACGGTTTCTTCAACAGCGGCATCTGCCACGCTGTCAAGTATTTTAAGCATAAGCTCTTCCGAAAAGTCAACATCATCAGGATTGTCTGTGGGTTTAATCCCCATATTATCAAGTTCCTTTGCAATAGCCTCTTCAAAATGCCAATTCCACATATCCATAAAAGCATCCACTGCATCAGATAAAACAGTTCCGTCTTTGAGAATCTTCATAACCTCTCCAATGATGTATTTTTCATCGGCTTCCTCAAGAACTACAATGGGTGCGTTCTTAGTAAAATTCATAAGATTTTTTCGTTTATTTTTGCCGTTCTCATCACATATTGCCTTGATGAATGCGCTCTTGAATTTCTCACAAGCCTTTTCATATACTTTTGCCTCAGCATTATTTTCTACCGGTCGCTTGTAAGACTGATACTTAACAGTAAAATCATTTTTACGGTAATACTTACGCAAATCCTCAATGCTTCCCGGCATATTTTCGCCAAAGATTCTACTGTCAAAACCTTTTTCAAAAAGCTCTTTCTGAAATACCAATTTTATCACCTCGTTTATATATTACAGGTGAATTATACCGAACAAAAGTTCTCTTTTCAACCCCTCAAATCGTTAGAGTCCGTTTTATGGGACTGTTTGGCCAAAATTTCTGTCATCTTCAGTCCGTTTTATGGGACACTGAGCCTCAGGCGTATTGAGAATGTATTTTTTTAGTTATATAATGTATGTAAAATAACCTGAAGGAGATGAAACCATGCCCGACCTTAATGACTTTTACGCATTCAAAATGACCGCTTCCGGTGGCGGTTCGGGTGGTGGCAAAAATAACAACTCAAACAGTGGAAATGGCAGCGGAACAGGATGTAGTACAACGCTGATTCTGTTAGCCGTTATCGGTTGGGTGTTGTGGTTTATCGGGAAGTTTTTAGCGTAATATGTTGAAGCGAATATATTAATCGTGATATAATTGTTTTATTGTAAAAGGAGCGATTTGTGATGGATAGAAAATTGAATCCTCTCAATGAAAAATTTAAGAAAGATATATTAAAATTTACACCAATAAAGAATGCAAATTTAGTATGTAAAGACTGTAAGAAAAGATATGATGATACAGAACTGCCTTGTAACACAAGCAAGTGTGAAGTCTTTAAAATGAAACCATCAGAGGTTTTAGATGGCGGAGATTGTATTGAATATGAAAAAGAGGGATAAGAAATGCAATTAGGATGGATTGATTTTTCAAAAACAGAACGCAATAAGATTTTAAGCGTTTTAGATTTATTATCAGAAAGCGGTACTCTTGACGAACTAGGTATCGCCCCTATTCGTGACGGGTTTGCTAATTTATTCTTTCCCGGCACATCTACCATCCAAACGAGGGCAAAGTATTTCTTTTTGGTTCCCTATGCACTTAAAGACCTTGAATTATCAAACGAAACTAATCCTAACAGATTTTTGCGAGCACTTAACGAAACCGAAAAAATGTGTGGTGAAACATTGTTAGAGATAAATCCTAATGAAAACGGAATCATCGGCAAACGTTCATTACAAGGCGGCAAATGGGTCAAGCGAACACCTGCAGATATATATTGGGCAGGGCTTAGAAAATACGGCATTTTTACCGGTGGCAACATTTCTCTCAGTGAATATGCAAGAGCTTCTTGTGCTATAAAGAATCAAAAATCAAATTTAACTAAGCTTGGTAATCGCAATGATTCTGCTGAAGAAAATGAAACTGATGATAAAAACGCGGGTAATATCTTCAAAATGCAGTTTTGGAAGATGCCTCTTTATCAAAGAGCATGGCGAGATAAAATACAAATGTCATTAACAAAGGAAGAAGGAGAATTTTTGCGTGAACAAATTATCTCTACTTGTCCCGATTCTATGCTCTCGTATATTCTTGAAAACAAAATGACAGAAATTCTTGATTTGGAAAACTTTTCAGATTTAGGTGCAATTATCAATAAGTTCCCAAAACAAATTCAGGATGAATATGCCCTCGCATTATCTTTTTCCGATTTTCTGTTTGTTGCAAGGACTTTGTATAACATAATCATCTCTGACGGTCATAACGTACAGGCTAATGATATTTTTGAAGATCTGAAAGAAGTGATGGCTGAACTTGCGAATATTGATATTGACCTTATTTTTACAAAGCTTTATATATACAAAACTGACCTTAAAAACTTCATTAAAAAGCTTCAGGAATGTATGCGTAACAATGATGTTGAAGAAATGAAAAAAGCTATTAAGGCTCGTGAAATCATGTTGAAAGGTCAGAGCCGTGCCAAAACAGCACATCCCGGAGAATTCAATCCTAACGATTGGATTGGCGGCGGTGAGCTCGATTATCGTTTTAATAACGCAAAAACAATCATAAGAGATATTTTTGAAAGTGAGGGGTTAATTGATGCTGAATCCTAATAACGACAGATTAGATTACGGACAGATTATTGCTCCTCCCGTTGATTATAAACTTGATTTTGCGATTGGCACTACATATTCACTTGATTTGGATGCACTTGTAGGCGCTTGTATCGCTCTCGGTTTATCAGAAGAAACAGACAGCGATTTAATGAAGAATCCTATCTGTTTATTAGAAGCATTAAGAGTAACCGGAGATAAAATAGCATTATTCTGCGAAGGCGGACAAATTCATTTGCCTAACAGTGTTACATCGTTGTACATACTCTTGGAAAAAATGGTATTTCCTGTTACGACTGCTTCAAAACGCGGCTTGGCAAAATATCCGTCTTTTCACCCGAAATTTTGGTTAATAAAACATGTAAACAATAAAGGGGAAGCTTTATACAGAGTTGTTGTTTTAAGCAGAAATCTTACTTTTGACAGAAGCTGGGATGTTTCATTCTGCATAGACGGCAAAAAATCAAACTATGAAACCGACAAAAACAATCCTGTTTCTGATTTTGTTTCATATCTGATAAAACAGCTTCCCGACACTGAAAATGCGTCTGAAAAGCAGAAGAAAATGCGTTCCTTGCTGCGAGAATTAAAACATGTTGAATTCGCCCTTGATTCAAAAGAATTCTATGATTTTGATTTTATTCCGGTAGGTATCAGCAATAAATACAACAGTAATCAAGAATCGTTATATAACCTTCTCGAAGACAGTTTTCACGAAGTACTGATTATGTCTCCGTTCTTAAGCAAAGGCATAATCAAAGACTTTAACGGCAGAAACAAGTATATTGAACATTCAGAACACATTCTTATTACCCGTGCTTCCGAACTCGGAAAATTAAAACCGACGGATTGCTCTAGCTTTGAAATCTATACAATGAAAGATGCCGTGATAGACGGCGAAAGCCTGATTTCAGAAGAAAATGCATCTGCGCAAAAGCAGGATATTCATGCGAAAATTTATATGATAATGAAGTATCCTAATAGCTATTTATATCTTGGTTCATTAAACGCATCACACAACGCACTCAATGGTAATGTTGAGTTTATGGTTAAGCTTTACAGTAAAAACCGTTATCTTAATTTATCAAAACTTAAAGACAGTTTATTCGGAACTGATGAAGCAGAGTGTCCGTTTCAAATTGCAAGTTTGAATAATATACAAGAGGATACTGCAGACGAAAAAACGCAAATGCTTGACAGTGTTATTAAAGTTGTCAACAGGCTTAATGCATCTGCAGTAATTAAAGAAAACGGTGAATTGTTTGATATTAACCTCTCTTTTGAACCTTTTGAAAGTGAATATGATATAACAGTATCTCCTTTATTATCAAACAAAACAGCACCTTTAAGTGAAAATATACTTTTCTCTTCAATGGAGTTAACACAGCTTTCAGAATTCTACAAAATCTCAGTTTCTGATGGCAAGCAAACTGTCAGCAGAGTTATTATGATACCTACTGAAAATATGCCTACCGGCAGAGAAAAGGCTGTGGTATCAAGCGTTGTTAATGACAGAAGCTGTTTCTACAGATATATCGCTTTCCTTTTAGGTGATAATATGGTAATCAGCGCATTGGAATCTAATGATGCTGCTAATGAAGTAACCGGCACAACAAAAGTAAACAAACCTATTCCGCTTCCTGCACTTTATGAAAAAATGCTTCGTACTGCCGCAACAGCACCTGAAAGATTTAAGGAAATCGAATATCTTATAAAATCCGTTTCAGCTGACGGAGTAATCCCCGAAGGCTTTGAAGAATTATACAACACATTCAGAAAAGTGGTGAAAATGTAATGACAACAGAAAAAGTTTCTGATAAATTAGACCAAATTGAAGAAACCATAATGTCCGGCTTAAAAGATTTTCAGAAAGCTACGGTAAACAGAATTGCTCAATTATTTATTGACGGACAAAAAAGGATCTTGGTATCTGATGAGGTAGGCCTCGGAAAAACCCTTATTGCAAGAGGAACAGTTGCTAAACTCGCAAAAATCAGAAAAGCTGAAGGCGACAAATTGGTGAAGGTCGTTTATATTTGTTCAAACATTGCCATTGCAGACCAAAACCTTAATAAACTCAGAATATCTTCCGAGGTGCGAAAAGAAAATGCGGGGTATTCTCGTCTTTCCATGCAGCATTTAAACATTTTCAATCAGGAAAACGATACTAAATTGCTTGATGGTTTTATTCAGCTTATCCCCTTAACTCCTGACACATCTTTCAGAATGACTACGGGTGCAGGAACAGTATCTGAAAGAGCATTAATGTTTGCAATATTAAGAAGGCTTCCTGAATTACAGGAAGTTTTACCGCAGATTGAAGTGCTAATGAAAAATGATGCTTATTCAGCATGGAGTGGGGAGAAACAATATTATGAAAATGCGGTTGTTTCTTGTGATATAAAATCTAAAAACAGATACTTAAAATATATGAGTAAAAAAGCATCTTCTTTGCTCAAAAAGAAACAACAAAAGAATCAAACAGTTTTAAGAGAACTGCTTGAACATTGCAAAAAGATTAAATCAAGTGGCAATCAAAGAATACCGAGCAATGAAATAATAAACAAATTACGCAATATTTTTGCTCAAATCAGTCTTGATAAACTTGAGCCTGACCTTGTTATTATGGATGAATTTCAGAGATTCAAATATCTGATAAACTCAGAAAACAACTCTGAAATCAATATGCTCACAAACAAGTTTTTTAATTCAGATAAGGTCAGAATGCTTCTGCTTTCTGCAACTCCGTACAAAATGTATTCAACTCTTGAAGAAATAGATGAAACTCAGGTTGATGAACACTATAAAGAATTTCTTGATGTTATGGATTTTCTTAATGCTACGGAGGAAGAAAAGAGTAATTTCAAAACTGTATGGAGTGATTACTCAGTAAAATTAAAAGAAATCACAAAAGGTTCCACAACAGTAATTGAAGCAAAAAACGCCGCAGAAGGTGCTATGTATCAGCATATATGCAGAACTGAGAGAATATCTGCAACAGAAAGTGCTGATATGATTAACGATAGTGACATAAAAGATTCTCTTGAGGTTTTAGAGCAAGATATTAAATCATATATGCAAGCACAAGCCCTGCTTGAAGAAATTGCGGCGCCATTTAATGTGCCGATAGACTACATAAAGTCCACTCCTTATATTATGTCTTTTATGAAAGACTATCAGCTGAAAAAGCATATTGAAAAACACTTTAAAGATCATCCGGATGAAGTATCAAAAATGAATAAGGATACTTTTTGGCTGAAAAAACAAAGCATCGATAAGTATGAAAAAATACCTTGCAATAATGCAAGGCTTAATCGAGTTATGTCTCATGTCTTTAAAGAGAATGCAGAACAGTTGTTATGGGTTCCCCCTTCATTCCCTTACTATAAACCGCAAGGCGTTTATAAGAATGCAGAAAACTTTTCAAAAACATTAGTTTTTTCCTCTTGGGAAATGGTACCACGAATGATTGCAAGTCTTCTTTCGTATGAATCAGAACGAAGAACAACAGGCAAGCTTGCAAATATGAGCAAAGATACTGATGCACATTATTTTCATAAAGGTGAAAAGCGTTACCCTCCTGCTCGTTTGAATTTTTCTGTCGGTCTTGATAAAAAGCCAAAAGCGATGAATCTGTTTTGTTTGTTGTATCCCTCACAGTTTTTGGCTGATTGCTACAATCCTGTAGACTGTCTGAACAGAGGCTTGTCTTTAAGGGAAATAGAAGCGGAAATCAGCACAAAAATCAGAGCAAAACTTGACAAATATGAGGCACCTGAAAGCGGCACACCTGATAACAGGTGGTATTATTTGGCACCTTTATTGCTTGACAGTGCAAGATATGCGGGATACATTGATACATGGTTAGACAGCGATGAAAGTTTAGCTGCCTATGAAGACGATGAAAAAACAAAGAAACAAAAAGGTTTTTTAACACATCTTAACATGTTGAAATCCTTATACAGAGAAACATTTCACGGCAGAGTTGTCGGTTTAGGTAAGAAACCCAATGACTTAATTGAAGTGTTGACTGATATGGCAATAGCTTCTCCTGCAATCTGCATTCATCGTACATATAAAATATATTCCAAAAACTTTTCTAATTATCTTCCGAGTCAGATTGCGAAGCTTTTTATTAACCGAATGAACAGTCCTGAATCAACTGCAATTGTAGAACTTGCCGCAGGAAAGAAAAACAATGATGCACATTGGGAAAATCTTTTAACTTACTGCAAAAACGGCAATCTTCAAGCAATGTTTGATGAATATGCCCATCTTATTACAAACGGACTTGATAATGATGAGCATTTAATTGACAGACTGCACAGCAACATTGCGGAGTCTATGAATATCAGAACAACGACTTATAATATTGATACTTACAACAATTTCAAAGCAAAAGCAAACGGTAAGGAAGGAACTGCAGTTTCGTTAAGAACTCACTTTGCAGTTGCATTTACAAAAGGCGAAAACAAAGAATCTGATGCAGACAGAAAGAAAGTTATCAGAAATGCTTTCAACTCACCGTTCAGACCCTTTGTATTAGCATCTACATCAATAGGTCAGGAAGGGTTGGATTTCCATAATTATTGTCGCAGAATCGTTCATTGGAACTTACCTTCAAATCCTATTGATTTGGAACAGCGAGAAGGCAGAATCAACAGATTCGAATGTTTAGCAATCAGGCAGAATGTGGCTAAGCGTTATGGTGACATTGACTTCAAAAAGAATAATGCATGGACTGAATTATTTGATGAAGCAGTAAAAAGAGAAAAAGCGAAAAATGCTCATACATCAGACCTGATACCATTTTGGGGGCTCACTGAAAGAGAAGATATGGTTAAGATTGAAAGAATTGTGCCTATGTACCCTTTCAGCAGAGATGAAATTGCTTATGAAAGACTTATAAAAATCCTTTCTCTGTATCGCCTCACCTTGGGACAAGCAAGGCAGGAAGAGTTGTTGGAATATATCTTCAATAACTGTGAAAATACAGAAGATATGAAAGACCTGTTTATCAATCTGAGTCCTTATTATAAGGATTTGAAAAAATAAAGGTTTTTATGTATAATAAAAGCAAAAGAAGGTGTCTGTTTTGAAATCTATTACCTACAACAAACTTGTACGTGACCGTATTCCTGAAATCATTGAAAAATCAGGCAATAGATGTGTTACTGAAATTCTTTCTGACGAAGAATACATAGAAATGTTAGATAAAAAACTTGATGAAGAATTGGCAGAGTATCACAAGGATAAAAACATCGAAGAACTTGCTGATTTATTAGAAGTTATTTATGCTTGTGCGCAAGCAAGAGGCTTTTCTTTAGAAGAACTTGAAAATGTCAGAGCAGCAAAAGCTGATAAACGTGGTGCATTTAAAGATAAAATCTTTTTAAAGGAAACGGTAATAGAAAATGAATAATGAAACAACTATTACTGAAAAAGTCACCGAACTTTTTGCTATAACAAGAGAGCTTGAAGCACTTTATCCCGGACGAAAATTCACTATTGATGGTCATTTGGTTGGTAGTATAGGTGAAGTTTTGGTAGCCGATAAGTTTAATCTTACATTACTACCCAATTCTACAAAAACACATGATGCTGTTGATAATGAAGGTAAATATTATCAAATCAAAGCAACTCAAACTGAGCGAATAGCATTATCGTCTGAGCCTGATTTCCTTATAGTCGTGAGACTACACTCTGACGGTACTTGGGATGTTGTATATAATGGTCCTGGAAAAATTATTTGGGACAATTCAGGTAAGATGCAAAAAAATGGACAAAGACCTATCTCTTTATCAAAAATAAAAAAACTAATGGGGTGATAAAATGAGAACATATGCTTCTGTTTCCGGCAGTAGTGCTGAAAATCTTTTCATAGATTTGTTTAGCGATACCTTTGGTGCCGAAAAAGCAGGATATCTGTATTCTCAGTACCCATTCTTTGATATTTATCAAAACTCACGATTTGCTGATTTCGTTCTTGAAAATGGTGCCAAAAGGATTGCTATTGAAATCGATGATGAAGCATCTCACAACCCTCGTCTTGTTTCAAAGGATAAATATTGTGATGATTTATTAAAGCAAAATAGTATGATACACCTCGGTTGGGATGTTTATAGGTGGACTGTTCGTCAAATGCAAAAGCAGCCTGACACAGTAAAAGATGAGTTAAAGGTGTTTAT